>JAWKQJ010000006.1:0-164749 GCA_041390205.1 Gemmatimonadales bacterium | reverse complement strand
GGCGATAAGTGCGCTTGGTGGTCAGCACCAGCGCGCTGGGCTGGTCGAGCGAGGTCCCGTTGACGGCGTAGAGCTGCAGCGTGTCGACGAAGTTGGTCGACGTGGCCGGGCCCAGAGCGAAGGGATCGTCGCAGGCGGCCATGCCGATCAGGCCGAGCGCCGCGATCAGACGGACGAAACGCATAGAACAGGAAGGTAAGGAGCCGGGCTGAGGCGGGTCAACCCGGTGCGGTTCCTTGACTTCGACGATTCGGACCCCTTACAGTGGAGCGTCCGCGGCTCCCTGTTCGATCGCTCCTCGCGCCAACCGGTCCCGATCGCCCATGTCACTGCCCAGCGTTCTCGATGCCTGGTCGAGCCGGCCGGCGATCCGCGCCGCCGCCGTCGTCAGCGAAGACGGTCTCCTGGTGCACGATCTGCTCGACGCCGGCACCGACGGCGAGGCGGTGGCCGCGCTGGCCGTGACGGTGGTGCGACATGCCCGCCAGCTCGGCGAGGCCCACGGCGACGCCGAGGTCCGAACCGTGGTGCTCGACCGGCCGGCCGGGCCGGCCATCCTCTCGCCGATCGACGAGCGCCATACCCTGGTGGTCTTCGCGCGGGCCGATCGCGACATCGGGCCGCTCCTCTTCGACATCCGCCGGTCGCGCGAGTCGCTCGGCCAGTCGATCTGAGACGGCGATGCGCTGGGCGGTGATCCTCGCGGGCGGGTCGGGTACCCGTTTCTGGCCGCTCTCCAGCCCGACCCATCCCAAGCAGCTGCTGCCACTCGCCGGCGATCGCTCCACCGCGCGCGATACCCTCGAGCGACTCGAGGGGCTGATCGACCGGGAGCGCATCCTGGTGGTGACCGGACCCGCCCTGGCCGGCCCCCTGACCGACGCGCTCGGGCTCCCGGGCGAGAACGTGCTGGTCGAGCCGGAGGCCAGGTCCACCGCCCCGGCTCTCGCCTGGGCCACCCATGCGGCGCGGAGCCGGGACCCCGAGGCGGTGCTGCTCTCGCTCCACGCCGACTGGTACGTGCCCGATCGTGCCGCCTTCCGCCGGGTGGCCGACGCGGCGCTCGGCGTCGCGGAGGCGAGCGAGCATCTGGTGCTCGTCGGCGTGACGCCGTCCCGACCGGAGACCGGTTACGGGTACATCGTGCCCGGAGCGGCTCTGCCCGACCTGCCAGCCGCGAAGGTGAGGAAGTTCACCGAAAAGCCCAACCGGCCCGCGGCCGAAGCGCTGATCCAGCAGGGTGCCCTCTGGAACTCGGGCCTGTTCGCGTGGAGGGCCAGCGTCGCGCTCGCCGAGCTCGAACGGCACACGCCCGAGGTGGCCAGCCACCTGCCGGCGCTGACCCGCTCGGGACCGGCCGCGTTCTTCGGCTCCGTGCCACCCACCACGATCGACGAAGGGTTGCTCGAGCGGAGCGACGCGGTGGCCGTGGTCTCCGGCGAGATCTCCGCTGGGACGACATCGGCACCTGGGCGCTGGCGCGGATCCGAGTCTCGATCCGGCCGGCAACGTCCTCGTCGGCGGCGCCATCGCCATCGGCTCGGCGAACAACATCGTCTGGAGCGACGGCCAGCCCATCGTGCTGTCGGGGGGTCGACGACCTGGTCGTGGTGGAGCGCCAACGGCCGCGTCCTGGTGATGTGCGGCGGATCAGGCCTCGCGCCTCAAGGGAAACGCTGGAGCAGCTGCCGGCCTTCCGTGTGGAGTTCGATGACCCGGAAACCTCGTCCCGGTCCCGATCCGCCCAGCGCCGCGTGGACGCCCTTCGCCGGCGCGCGACCGGTGGCGGAGCTCCGCGCGGGCGCGCACCGCGTCTGGGAGCGCTGGGTCCGCGCGACCTCGGCGGACACCGTCTCGGTGATCGCTCCCCACGCCGCCGGGTTCGCCGACGTCGACTCGATCCCGGTTCGATCGGAGCCGGTGGTCGGGCCCGCGTTGGTGGCCCGCTCGACCTGGCTGCCACTGGAGGAGATCGCCCTGCCCGCCGACGCCCGCGGCATCACCGATCACGGACGCACGGTGGCGTGGCGGGTCCCGGCCGGCGAGACCTGGCGCGGGCCGCACGAGCTGGCCGATGGCGCGGTCGAGAAGCGGGGCTTCCGACTCGACGGCGTGGTGAGCCTGATCAGCGCCGTCGAGCGGCTGCTCGAAGCCGATTGCGTCGCCATGGCGGACGACCCGGGCGACGGGATCCCGTCCGGCGTCGTCGTGATCGGCGACCCGGCCCGAGTCGTGGTGCGGGGCGCGTCGGTCGAGCCGCAGGCGATCTTCGACGTGCGCAAGGGACCGATCGTGATCGACGAGGACGCCGTGGTCCGCGCCGGCGTCCGGCTGGAAGGGCCACTCTACGTCGGTCCCCATTCCTGGATTCTGGGCGGCGCGATTCGCCACTCGTCGATCGGACCGCATTGCCGCGTCCACGGCGAGGTGTCGAACTCGGTGTTCCTGGGCTACGCCAACAAGAGCCACGACGGCTTTCTCGGCCACAGTGTGCTGGGCCATTGGGTCAACATCGGCGCGGGCACCATCACCTCGAATCTGAAGAACACCTACGGCGAGATCCGACTGGCGCTGCCCGAGGGGCCGCTGCCGACCGGACGCAACAACGTCGGGACCCTTTTCGGCGACCACGTGAAGACCGCGATCGGCACCCTGCTCCCGACGGGCACCGTCCTGGGCACCGGGGCCAACATCCTGGGCGGGCCGGTGCCGCGCTACGTGGCCCCGTTCGCCTGGGGCGGGCGCGACACCAACCGGCTCGACCAGGCGGGCTTCCTCAAGGTGGCCGAGCGGGTCCTGCCCCGTCGCGGCGTCGAGGTGACCGCGGAGGTCCTGGCGTCGCTCACCGCCACCTACCAGCGGCTCACCCGGTGATCCGCCTCTTCGCGCTCGCGTCCGGCTCCCGAGGCAACTCCTTCGCGCTCGAGAGTCCCGACGGCGTCCTGCTGCTCGATGCCGGGCTGAGCGCGCGCGAGACCGTGAAGCGGGCGGAGCGGGTCGGGCTCGACCTGGCCAAGGTCGTCGGGATCGCCCTCACCCACGAGCACGGGGACCACGCGAGCGGCGCGGTGCGGTTGGCCGCGAGGCTCGGGGTGCCGATCGTCGCCACCGAGGGCACGCTCCGGGCCCTCAAGGTGTGGGACGGCGAGCAACCGGTGATGGTCCTCCGGGGCTCCTCGGTGACCGAGCTGGCCGGCTTCTCCCTCGGTTGCTGCCGGCTGCTCCACGACGCGGCGGAGCCCGCGGCCGTCGTGGTCGAGGCGAGGGACGTCCGCGTCGGGATCGCCTACGACTTCGGCCGGCCGACGGTCGGGCTGCGCTACCTGCTCCGCGAGCTCGACGGGATCGTGCTGGAATCGAACTATGACGAGGTGATGCTGCGAACCAGCGAGTATCCCGCGTCGGTGCAGCATCGGATCGCCGGCTCGGGTGGCCACATGTCGAATCGCGCCACGGCGGAGCTGCTGGGAGAACTGCTCCACCCGGATCTCTCGCTGGTGGTGCTCGCCCATTTGAGCCAGCAGTGCAACACGCCGGAGGTGGCGCGGGCGACGGTCGGGAGCTTCCTCGAGGAGCGGGGATACCGGGGCCAGCTCGCGGTGGCCGTGCAGGACGAACCGATCGGGCCCCTGACCATTCGGCCAGGGGCCCTCAAGTGCACTCAGGTCGAGCTCGGCCTCACCTAGCGCCGACCAGGTCCGGGTCGGGTGGCACCGGGACGTCGGCCGGCCGTGGTGTGGCCGGCCCCACCCGGCGGAGCGTGACGTCCTCGGGCAAGTCGGGCCCTGAGAGGGTGATCCGATTGCCCCGGATCTTGATCTTGTAGATCTCCCACTCGCCCCCCAGGGCGATCATGATGCTCTCGCCCCTGAGCCGCCAGCGAACCATCTCCTCGCCCCACGAGGCGCTGCTGTCGGCGCGGATGATCACGGTCCGTGGGCCGTTGCCCTCGACCTTGCCCTTCTCCAGCTTCCAGGTCCCGGCGAGATCGCCCTTGCCGTTCTGCGCCGCCATCGGCCCTGCCACGCCGAGCAGGCCAGCGACCGCCAGCCCCAGCATCGACGCCCGCTTCCATGTCACCTGCCGCATCGTCGTCCTCGATCGGGGGGTTCGAGACTGCTCCTAACGTCGCCCGACGCTCAGCGCCGGGCAAGTGCCCTGAGCAGATCCTCATCAAAGACGTACTCGAACCTCAGATATGCACCCTCGAGGGTGTACTCGGTGTCGCGGAGGTCCCGATCGCGGAAGCCGAAGACATTGTATCCAACGCCCAGCCGGAGCCCTGCCGCGACCCGGACCCCCAGCTCGCCGCCGATGCCGAAGCGGGCTCCACCCTCGGAGGCGCGCAGGCCGCTTCCCTGCAGCCCCAGATCGAGCCGGCTGCCGATGTCCTGGACCAGGCGGAGCAGCCCGAGGTCGGCTCGGCTGGCGTACTCGACCGGTCCGGTGCTGTCGGTCGCCCATTTGGAGGACCAGCGGCCGGAGACGACGAGGCCGTCCGTCGCCTGCCAGTTGGCGTGCGCGCTGGCCAGAGTGACGGCGCGCTTCATTCGCCCCGTCTCGGCGGCGCCTAACCGCTCGAAGGTCCGCTCGACCCGGGCGAGACCGTTCCAGCGACCGGACCCGGTCTCCCGCCAGGCGAGCCCGACCTGGCCCCGGCCGCGGACCCGGTCGAGACCGAGGTCGCTCCACAGGGCCCGGCCCAGGAAGGTCCAGTCGGTGCTCAGCTTGTGGGCGTATCCGACGGAGCCGAGCCAGGTGTCGGTGTCGGCGGCGTCCCGGAACTCGACCCGGGCCGTGGCCCGCCAATCGGGATTGGTGCTGTAGTCGATCGCGCCGGTCACGGCCGTCGCATCGGTGAGCGCGGTGCTGGCGCCCTCGATAGGGTGCACCCGCTCGAAGGTGGCGTCGAAGCTCAAGCCGGCCGCCAGCCGCCAGCGGTTGCGGAGCCCGATCACGGCCTCCGCGTCGCGCCCGGCGAGCCCCTCCCGCGAGCGGACCTCGCTGAACACCTGTCCGTCCTCGGCGTACCCGCCGTCCGCACCGAACACCGTGGCCGACGAGCGCTGCTCGTTGTTGAGGGCGAAGGGCCCCGCGAAGGAGGAAAGGAACTCGTGCCTGGCGTAGAGCCGGAGCCGGCGCATCGCCTGGAGCTCCGCCCCGACGGCGCCGCGTCGCTGATCCGACTCGCGCAGGTCCTGATCGTACTCGCCGAAGAGGCGGAGCCGCTTGAGCCCGGCCGCCACGGTGTCCCCGAGCTCGAGGCTCAGCCTGCCGTGCGCGGCGTTGGTCTCGTTAGGCGTGGCGCCCTCCGTCCCGGGCGTCGCGGGCCCGCCCTGCTCCCGCCCGTACCGATAGCCCACCTCCAGCCTGAGCAGCTCGCCCACGCTCTGCTCCACCCCGAGCAGGGCGCCGTCCCGCCGAGCCGCGGTCCGCCGGTCCTCGGTCCGGAGCGCGTGCCCGATCAGCCGGGTGGACGGCGTCACGCCGAGCGATACCCGTCCGCCCAGATCCCGGCGCCCGCCCGGGAAGGTCGAGGACGGGTTGTCGAACGCCGAGTCGCTCTGGATCCCGAAGGCGTGGAGGTCGAAGCGCCCGTCGTGGTGGCGCAGCTCGACCCGCCCCGCGGCGCCGCCGTCCCGACCGTTGCCGTCGGTGCGGGCCAGCTCGCCCTGGATCGTGGTTCCCTTCCCCAGTCGCAGCGCGCCGTTCAAGCCGAACATCGTGAAGCTGTCGAGCGGATCCTCCTCCTGGACCACCGTCCCGCCCAGCTCGACCCGGCGACCGAGTCGGAGGCTCGCGTCGCCGCCGTAGACCCAGCGCGCGTCGCCTCCACTCGCCAGCTCGTACGACACCCGGATCGAGACCGGATTGAGGTCGCCGTCGATGCTGGGCACCGGCCGGCGGAAGAGCAAGCGCCCGGTGAAGGGCTCGACCGTGTAGTCGACCCAACGGCGCATCGGCTCGAGCCGGAGGATCCGCGAGGGCTGGTTCCGGTCGCGGGTGACCAGCTCGACCAGCTCGCTGTTGGCGAGCGCCTCCGCGCGCGACAGGGCGTAGGGCCCCGAGATGCCCCGCCCCGGCAGCTCGTCCACGATCTGGCGACTCTCGGTGCGCGCCACGAACGCCTCGACCCGGGCGTCCTCGCTCTCGAAGTGCTGGGTCGCACCGGTCAGGGTCCGGAGGTAGGCGCCCAGCTCCCTCGCCTCGGTGGCGGCGGGCGTCGAGTAGTCGCCGTAGAGGAAGTAGCTCCGCTCCTTGTCGATCCGGACGTAGAGCCGCTCGGCCGAGCGGGCGTCGAACTCGCGAATCGACTCGTCGCCGTAGACCGGATAGAACTCCTCGGGGCGGATGTCGCGGTAGAGCCGCGCGTCCGGGTCGCGCTCGCTGTCGAACGCCACGGTGAGCAGATAGTCGCCGCGGATCTTCCCCTTGAGATAGAGCGCGCCCCGCGCCCCGCCCTGACGCGAGCTGTCGGCGCTCGTGGCGGAGAGATCGCGCAACTCCTGCTCGAAGCCGTCCTCGGGCCGGGCCGCCACGATCGCGCCGCGAGTGAGCGAGGTGAAGTCGAGCCGGCCCTGGATCAAGCCGGCCGCGATCAACGGGCGGGCGGCGGGCACGAAGGCGATCAACGCCTCCTGGCTCGCGACGCCGCTGGTGACCCGGACTTCTCCGGCGCCTTCCCGGAGCGGCGCGACCAGACCGAAGGTGCCCGCGCCGCCCTCGAGCACGGTCTGCACGCCCGGCTCCACCGGATCCCGATCCTCCGCCTGCCAGCGGCCGAGACTCGCTTCCAGCGTGATCGGCACCGTCGAGGACTTGGGCGTGCCGTCGGCCGCGAGGAGTCGGACGCGAATCGCCACCTGGGTCGAGCCGTCCGCCGGCACCGGAGCACCGGGCACGCTCACCTCGATGCGGTCGGCATTGGGCGGCGGGTCGACGGGTCGATCCGCGAGGCGCACCAGGGCCACACCGTTCCGCTCCGCGATCGGCACCGAGGACTCGCCCGTCACCGATTGGTAGACGCCGCGGATCGGGATGCTGTCGCCACGATCCCGGCCGATCCCCGACGCGGCCGGCGGCGTGCTCACGGGCCGATCGGAGCCGATCGGGTCGGCGGTGGACTCGCCACCCGGTCCGCTGACCGGTCCCTCGCGCCGGGCACGGATCGCCGCGAGCGCCGCTCCGTCGGGCGGCAGGTCGCCCACGAAGTCGGCGCGGTGGAGCTCGCCCCGCTTCAGGTCGGCGAGGTGGAGCCCGGGCCGGCCGACCTGGCGACTGCCGGTGACCGCGAGCCGGACCCCGGCGGGCAAGGTCGTGGAGTCGACCTTGACCACCGTCGGGAGCGGCGCGAGGCCGTAGAAGCTGTAGCGGCCTTCGCCGTCGGTGATGGCGGCGCTTCCGTCCGAAAGGACCATGCGCACCCCGGGAATGCCCAGGGTCCGCCGCCGGCCCACGCTGTCGTAGCGCGCGACGATCCGTCCGACGATGATCGCGCGATCGTCGAGCAGACCGGCCCGGAAGCGGACCTGCGCCGCGACCAGCGGCGAGGCGAGGCCCGACGGCTCGGCCCGGGCGAAGGCGCGATTGGTGCCGGAGCCGGCTGGGCCGGCGGGCCCGACTCGCAGGTCGTAGCGCACCCTGACGGAGGCGTTCCCGCCGAGCGACTCGATCGGGATGGTGATCACCGGCCCGGGAGCGCCAGCCGGGTCAGCCACCACGATGCCGTCGATCCGGGTCGAGCCGCTCAGGTAGCGGAAGCCGAGCGGCAAGGTGTCGACCACCGCGACGCCGGAGAGACTCCCACCCGCCAGGTTGCTGACCACGATCTCGTAGCCGACCACGTCGCCGACCTCGACCTCGCTCCGGAGCGCGCGCTTCTCGAGCACGAGCGGGCTGGTCGAGCTGACGGGCGCGCCGTCGGTCGCGACGTTGTTGCCAATCGGCAGATCGTCTCCCTCGGTCGAGACGTAGGCGCGATTGACCACGGCCGGCCCCGCCGCCGGCAGCACGTCGGCCTCCACCCCGATGCCGGCCGTGGCGCTCGGCGCGATCGGCTGGTCGTGGCGACAGCTCACCTCCTGGCCCGCCGTGGTGCAGCTCCAGCCGGCGCCGCTCGCGGATCGGAGCGCGAGGCCGGCGGGCATCGTGTCGAGCACCGTGACGGGCCCGGTCGTCGCGACCGCGCCGACGTTGGTCACGACCAGGTCGTAGCGAGCGACGGCCCCGATCGCCAGGTCGCCGACGTGGGTCTTCGCGATCGCGAGGTCGATGGGCCGGACGGTCGTCGTGGGGCGAGCCGCCGGACTCGACCCGTCGTTGTTGGCCGGATTGGGATCCGGAAAGGCCGAGGTCGCCGCGACCACGTTGGTGAAGCTGCCCGTCACCGGGGCCCGCACGGTGACGGTGTAGGTCACGTCCGCGTCGGGCGCGAGCCGCGGAATGGCCGGCCACTGTACCACCCTGCCCGCCAGCTGTCCCCCGTCGCTCGCGCTCACGAAGCCGACGGCCGCCGGCAGCGTGTCGGTCACCACCACCGCGATCGCGGTGTCGGGACCGGCACTGCCGACGACGATCGTGTAGTCGAACGTGGCCCCGGCGTCGACGGCGGTGGGACCGGTCTTCGAGGCGGCGAGGTCCGCCTGACCCGCGACGCTGGTGACCACCCGATTCTGGGCGCCCGTGCCGTTGTTGTTGCCCGGGTTGGGATCGCTGCTCACCGCGGTCGCGGCGGCCACGTTGGTGTAGGCGCCCGCCGCGAGGATCCGCGCCGTCACCGTGAAGGTCTGGGTCGCGCCGGCGGCGATCGAGGCGATCGTCGGCCAGCTCACCACCCGACCGGACAGCGTGCCGCCGGCATTGGCGCTCACGAACTCGACGCCGACCGGAAGGGTGTCGGTCACCGCCACCGCGGTCGCGGAGCCGGGACCGTCGTTTCGCACCGCGATGCTGTAGCTGAACGGCGTGCCCACGGTCGCGGTCGCCGGGCCGCTCTTCGTGACCGACACGTCGGCGGTCGACACCACCTGGGTGACCACTCGGCTGGCGGGCGCGCTGCCGTCGTTGTTGCCCGGCGTCGGGTCGGGCGTCGCCGTGGTGGCGGCGGCGAGGTTGGTGATCGTCCCCGTGGTGAGCGGCGCGGTCGCGACCAGGTTGAAGCTGGCGGAGGCTCCCGGAGCCAGGCTCGCGATGGTCGGCCAGCTCACCACGTTGCCGGCCAGCGTGCCGCCGCCGGTCGCGCTCACGAAGCCGACCGCGGTGGGCAGCGTGTCTCGGAGCGTCACGCTCGCGGCGGGTGCCGGTCCGAGGTTGCGGACCGTCACCGTGTAGGTGATCGTCGCGCCCGCCACCACCGCGCTCGGTCCGGTCTTGGTGGTGACCAGGTCCGCGGTGCCGGCAACCGTGGTCACCACCCGTGAGGTGGCCGCCGTCCCGTTGTTGTTGCCGGGATCGGCGTCCGAAGAGGTGGCGGTCCCGGCCGCGACGTTCACCAAGGTGCCCACGCTGCTGGCCGTGGCCAGCACGGTGAACGTCTGCGAACCGCCCGGGGCGAGGGTGGCGATCGCGGGCCAGGTCACTACGGAGCCGCTCAGGGTGCCGCCTCCGTTCGCGCTCACGAAGGTGGCGCCGAACGGCAGCGTGTCGGTGACGATCACCTGGGTCGCGGCGAGGGTGCCCAGGTTGGCGACCGTCACCGTGTAGATCAGCGAGCCGCCGAGCGCCACGGCTCCCGGCCCCGTCTTGGTGACGGCGACGTCGGGCTCCGGCGCGGCCGTCACGACCGTCGTGACCCGACTGCCCGGCGCGGAGCCGTCGTTGTTGGACGGGTCCGCCTCGGCCGTCGGGCTGCTCGCCGCCGCCAGATTGGTGGCCGATCCGATCGTGGGGGTGGTCACCGTCACGGTGAAGGACTGGCTGGCGCCGGGACCGAGCGAGGGAATCAGCGGCCAGCTGACCACACCCGCCGCGTAGGTGCCGCCGCCGCTCGCGCTCGCGAACGGGAAGAGCCCGGGCAGCGTATCCGTCACCCGCACGTTGGCGGCCGCGACCGCGCCCTGGTTCCGCACCGTCACCGTGTAGCTGGCTCCGCTCCCTACCGTGACCACGGTCGGGCCGCTCTTGGTGACGACGAGATCGGTCGTGGGCGCCACGATCGTCACCACGCGCGCGGCCGCCGCCGACCCGTCGTTGTTGCTCGCGACCGGGTCCGGAGTGGTCGAGGTGCTGGCGACGACGTTCGTGAGCGTGCCCGTCGCCGGGGCGAGGGCGACCACCATGAAGCTCTGGGACGTCCCGCTCGCCAGCGTCGGAATCGCCGGCCAGCTGACCACGCCACCGGCAAAGCTCCCGCCACCGGTGGCGCTCACGAACGTGACCCCGGCCGGCAGCGTATCCGTCACCGTCACGTTCGCGGCCGGGCTCGGCCCCTGATTCCGCACCTGCACCGTGTACCTGAGCGTGTCGAGCGAGCTCACCGCGGCGGGACCGGTCTTGGTGGTGACCACGTCGGCCGTGTCGACGATCGTGGTGGCCACCCTGCTGGCGGCGCCGGAGCCGTTGTTGTTGCTCGGAAACGGGTCGGGAATCGGGGAGCTGGCGGCCGCGATGTTGGTCAGCGCGCCCGTCGCCGGCGCCGTCGCGGTGACCGAGAAGCTCTGCGAGGCCCCGATGGCGAGCACCGGAATGGTCGGCCAGGTCACCACGCCGCCCGAAGCGGTGCCACCGCCGGTGGCGCTCACGAAGGTGAAGCCCGGTGGCAGGGTGTCCGTGACCACGATTCCGCCGGCCGGGTTGGGCCCGTTGGCCTGCACCGTCACGTCGTAGGTGACCGTGCCGAACGGGCCGACGGTGGCCGGACCGGTCTTGGTGACCGACACGTCGGCCTCGGCCGCTTCCTCGATCACGAAGGCCACCACACCGGGGAGGTAGTCGTCGCCGGACGACGAGAAGGTGACCGCGGCCGTGGTGGTGCCGTTAGGCAGGATGCCCGTGATGTCCATGTAGTCGATGTCGACGCCGAACTGATTCACGTGGTTCGGGTTCTTGTCCGTGACCAGAGTCCCGAGACGGCTGATCGTGCTGTTGAGCACGTTGCCGGCCGCGTTGAGACCGTCGGTGATCAGCTGGCCGTTGAGGCGGACGTCATCGCCGGTCTGCCCGAGGTCCCCCTCCCACGAGACGTGCGCGAAGCGGGCCGCGAAGGACCCGAGCGGGGGCGTCACGAAGCCGCTCAGGTTGAGATCGACGGCGGTCACGCTGTTGACGCGAGCCCAGCCGTCGAACACGGTCAGGTTGCGTGGGCGCTGCGCGGGATCGCCGACGACCACCACCAGCGCCCACCCGGCGTAGCGATTGCCGCCCA
The DNA here is from genome assembly GCA_041390205.1 of Gemmatimonadales bacterium. Taxonomy (GTDB): domain Bacteria; phylum Gemmatimonadota; class Gemmatimonadetes; order Gemmatimonadales; family GWC2-71-9; genus SHZU01. The sequence continues at coordinate 153,387 of JAWKQJ010000006.1, read as the reverse complement.
GCGCCGCCTGGATGTCCGCCACCCGGTAGGCGCCACTGCCACCCGCCTGGACCAGGCTGGTGACCTCGGCGAAGCCCTGGAAATAGCGACGCTCGGGACTGGTCAAGCGGAGGTCGTCGAGCCGGGTGGCCACGACGGTGGCATAGCCCGCCGCCGGGGTCAGAAAGCGAACCCGGTCGCGCATGGTCGAGTCCGGTGGGGCGACGCCACCGACGTAGTCGCCGCTCCAGTAGAGGCCCGCCCAGAGCACCGAGCCCCCGGCCGGGATGGTGAGCGAGGCCTCGCTGGAGTTGAAGGTGCTGGGGTCGCCGTCGATGTCGACGTAGACGGGCGTGCCGAAGGCGTTGTTGTCGAGGCTCGGGCCGAGTCCGGCGCGGGCCGACGCGCAGTCGGCGTGGGCGTCGGGACAGTCGAGGCTCTTGTTGCCGATCACCGCGATGTCGCCCCGGGCATCCGTCGTGAAACGAACCGAGAACTGCCGGAGGACCTGGGCGTGGAGCGGGCTGACGCCGGCACAGAGGCAGATCAAAGCCGCCGCGAGAGCGACCCGGTCCTTCCACCGGTGAGCAGCTGCCATTCGAGTCTCCGCTCCGGTGCCTCGGGGCGATGGGTCAGATCATGGCGACGCGGGCGAGCCCCACGTCCTGAATCCGAGCCATCAGGGCAACGCCCGTGCTAGCCCGGACGCCGACCCGGGCCGGGCCGCTCCTGGGCAAGCGCAGTAGTCAGAACCACTTAGGCGGCGGGGCTTCGGGCGCCAGCCGGGGTGGGCCGGGCTGGCATGTTGCGGACAGACAACAGTCGTGCATCGGGCGAGACGAGCCGGGCCAAACGAAGACGCCCCCGGGGATCCGGGGGCGTCTCGTCGAACGGTGCTTCGGCGGCTCAGTACATGCCGCCCATGCCGCCGCCCTCGGCCGGGCGGAGCGGTGGCTTCCTCTTCCTTCTTCGACCACCACGCACTCGTGGTGAGCAACAGGCCGGCGATCGAGGCCGCGTTCTGAAGCGCGGTGTGGCGACCTTGGTGGGGTCGATCACGCCGGCCTTGAAGAGGTCCTCGTACTCGTCGGTCGCGGCGTTGTAGCCGAAGTTCTTGTCCTTCGACTCCCTGACCTTGGCCAGGATGATCGAGCCTCGGTCCCGCGTTCTGGGCGATCATCCGAAGCGGCTCCTCGAGGGCGGCGCATCGATCTCGACGCCGATCTTCTCGTCCTCGGTGGAGCCCGCGGTCTTGTCGAGCACGGCTCTGGGCGCGGAGCAGCGCGACGCCACCGGCCACGATGCCTCCTCGACCGCCGCGCGGTGGCGTGGAGCGTCCTCGACCCGAGCCTTCTTCTCCTTCATCTCGGTCTCGGTCGCGGCGCCGACGTGGATCACCGCCACACCGCCGGAGAGCTTCGCGAGCCGCTCCGAGCTTCTCGCGGTCGTAGTCGCTGGTCGACTTGTCGATCGCGACCTTGATCTCGGCGATCTGGCTCTTGATGTCGTCGTCCTTGCCCTTGCCGTCGACGATGGTGGTGTTGTCCTTGTCGATCACCACCCGCTTGGCCTGGCCGAGGTCACCGAGCACGGTGTTCGAAGCCAGCGCCGAGCTCCTCGGGAGGATCACCTTGCCGCCGGTCAGCTTGGCGATGTCGATCAGCATCTCCTTGCGACGGTCGCCGAAGCCCGGGGCCTTCACGGCCGCGACCTTGAGCGTGCCCTGGAGCTTGTTGACCACCAGGGTCGCGCGAGGGCCTCGCCCTCGACGTCCTCGGCGATCAGCAGGAGGGGCTTGCCGGCCTGGGCAACCTTCTCCAGCACCGGGAGCAGGTCCTTCATGGCCGAGATCTTCTTGTCGTGGGATCAGATGTAGGGCGAGTCGATGACCGCCTCCATCTTCTCCGGGTCGGTGATGAAGTAGGGCGAGGTAGCCGCGGTCGAACTGCATGCCCTCGACCGCTCCAGCGTGGTCTCCAGGCCGCGGGCCTCCTCGACCGTGATCACGCCGTCCTTGCCCACCTTCTCCATCGCGTCCGCGATCAGGTTGCCGATCTCCTTGTCGTTGTTCGCGGAGATGGTGCCGACCTGGGCGATTTCCTTCCTTGCCGGTCGTGGTGACCGAGGTTCTTCTTGAGCTCCCCTCGGTGATCACCTCGACGGCGCGCTCGATGCCCCGCTTGAGCTCCATCGGGTTGGCGATGGCGGTCACGTTCTTCAGACCCTCGCGGAAGATCGCCTGGGCAAGGCACGGTCGCGGTGGTGGTGCTGTCGCCGGCGAGGTCGGAGGTCTGCAGTGGCGACCTCCACCATCTGCGCGCCCATGTTCTCGATCGGATCCGAGAGCTTCTCGACCTCCTTCGCCACGGTCACGCCGTCCTTGGTCACGGTCGGCGAGCCGAACTTGTCGATCACGACGTTCCGGCCCTTGGGCCGAGCGTCACCACCGCCTCCGCCAGCGCATCCACGCCCTTCTTGAGCTGCGCGGGCGTCGACATCGAACATCAATTCCTTGGCAGCCATTTGCGTCCTGTCTCCTTAGAGTCGTCCAGCTCAGCTGAGCTTGGCGAGAATGTCCGAGGCCTTGATGATCACGACCTCTTCACCGTCGAGCGTGATGTTGGTCCCGCTGTACTTGCCGTAAAGGACCTTGTCGCCCACCGCGACTTCCATCGGCACCCGGTCGCCCTTTTCGATCCGGCCCGGACCGACGGCGACCACCACACCCTGAGTGGGCTTCTCCTTGGCGGTGTCGGGGATGTACAGCCCGCCCCGCATGGTTTCGGTCTCTTCGTCCGGCCGAACGACCACGCGGTCCTCGAGCGGGGTGATTCGGACCTTGGACTTCGCCTTGGCAGCAGTCGACATCAGAACCCTCACGGAATGGTTTGTATAACATGTTGCAGATCAGTAGGTTAGCACTCACGAACCGAGAGTGCTAAACACAGAGCGAAAAGATAAGCCGCGTTGATTTCAGGTCAAGCGGCTTCCTGTCGGAGCGCCCTCTGTGCAACCCGAATGCCTCGGAAACCCGCCAAAACGACAGCGAGGCCGCCGGCTTCCGCCAGCCCCACTGCCAGCCCGCGGCTTGGCGCAGGGTCGGGGTCGTGATGGTGACCGGCGGACAGGCGGCGACGGCACCGCTCACTGCCCGTCTCAGGAGGATCGAAGCGCAGCTCGAACCCCAGATAGCGGCTCCGATTCCTGAAGAACTGGCGCTGGTCGAGAGCCTCGTCGAGCCTCGATCAGCGAGATCGAGCGCCCGCCGGCCCCCGCCAGCTCGGCCGGCCCGCGCCACCGTGGTCAGCTTCCAGCTCGCGTAGGCCACGCCGTCCACGAAGACCCGGCCACCGGTCTGACCTCGGCGCCGAGGATCCGGGTGCTCCCAGTGGCGCGGAAATCGGCGCGACGGCGGCCGCCCAGGGCTCGAGAGAGAGCTCGTCGATCAGGGTGTAGCTGAGCCGCCCGTGCGCCGTGAAGGCGCCGAGCCGGCGTCCGAGGGTGAGCGACCCGACTTCGCGGGTCCAGTCGATCCGGGAGGCCTCGAACCGATCGGCGTACTCGTCGCCGAGGTGGCTGCTCTCGTGATAGAGGTGCAGGTCGACGACCCAGGGCCCCGGCGTCGCCCGGCCGCGGATCCCGACCGTCCAGTCGGTGCTGATCAGGGCCGAGCGGGGGTCGTCGAGACTGAACCGGGCGGCCACGCCGAGACTCATCCCGATCACCACCGGGTTGGCCGAGCGGGAGAGGGCGAAGACCGGGAAGCTCTCGCCGGCGGCCGCCTCCGCCTCACGCTCGGCTCCGTAGAGCGACTCGCCGCGCCTAACGTTGAGCAGACGGCCGTAGATGCCGGCCGGCCGCGGGTCGCCGATCGGGGTTTCGAACGGAGCCACGTCCGGGAAGAGGAGTCGCTGGCCCGCGGCGGGCGGCGCGCCGGCCGCCAGCGCGAGGATCGCGAGCGCGGTCGCCCGGCGCGTCGCGCCGTTGTCGAGGATCGGCATGGCCACTAACTTGCCCCCGCGCAGGTATGCGGGCAATCGACGAACGAATCCAGCGGCGAGGGACGACGATGTTGGTGCTAGGCGCAGTGCTGATGGCGACTCTGGTCACGGCCGACGATCCGGTGGCCAAGGTCACCGTGGACGAAGGCAAGAAGCTGGTGGTGGTGACGGCCGGGCCCTTTCACGTGCCGTCGATGCCACCCGGAATGAATCATGAAGACATGGAGATGATGAACGACCACAACACGCCGCTGGTGCGGTTCGAGTGGCCGATTCAGGGCTTCCTCCGTGGCTTCAAGGTCGAGATCGAGGACGCCGAGGGCAACGCGCTGGACCGGCGGATGATCCACCACCTGATCGGGGTGAACTTCGCGCGGCGGCAGCTGCTCTACTCGGCGGTCGAGCGGCTCTTCGGCATCGGCCAGGAGACCGACGACGTCTCCGCTCCCCGCACCATCGGCGTGCCGATGACCCCGGGCGACAAGCTCGGGATGTACATGGCCTGGCAGAACGAGACCGGCAAGGACCTCGACGGCGTGGTGATCCGGGTCGTCTTCGAGTACAGCCCGCCCAACCTGAATCCCCGGCCGGTGGCGGCGCTTCCGATCTACATGGACGTCAACCTGACCGTCGGCGGCTCGAACTCCTACGACGTCCCGCCCGGCAAGAGCGAGAAGGCCTACGAGTTCACCATGCCCATCGGCGGCCGGCTGCTCGGCTTCGGCGGCCATCTCCACGACTTCGGCTCCTCGGTCCGGCTCGAGGAAGTCGGCTCGGGCAAGGTGGTCGCGACCGTCACCGCGGCGCGAGACGGCTCCGGCAAGGTCTCCAAGGTCTCCCGCAGCCTGCCCGGCGTCGGCGGCGACGGAATCAAGCTCGAGAAGGGCAAGCGGTATCGGGTGGTCGGGGTTTACGTCAACCCGACCTCCGAGACGGTCGCGCGGGGCGCCATGGCCCACATCTCCGGCCTCTTCGCCCCGGACGACTACGCCGCGTGGCCCAAGCTCGACCTGAGCGACGAGACCCTCCAGGACGACCTGGCCTCGCTCAACGAGATGGGACGGAGCGGCGGCGGGCACAGCCACCACTAGGGTCGCGTCGGCCAGCGCCGAACGAAAAGCGGGCGGAGCCACGACGGCTCCGCCCGCTTCGTTTCGTCCTGGACGCCAACGGTTCAGCCGCTCGTGCCACCAACCACCCGGCGGGCGCCGACCCAACGCTGGTGCCACCACTTCCCCTCGGGATCGTCGGGATCGAGTCGGCTGGCCCGGACGCCGCCGGTGGCGCTGTGGATGAAGCGCCCTTCGCCGAGGTAGAGCCCCACGTGGGTCACGGGTCCGCCCGGTCGCGCGCTGAACGCCAGGATGTCGCCGGGCGCCAGCTCCGCCCGATCGAGCGGGAGACCGAATCCCACCTGGGCCTGCTCGGCGGACCGGCGCGGCAGCTCGATCCCGATCACCGCGTAGGCATGGCGGATCAGGCCGGAGCAATCGAAGCCGTTCTCGTCGTTGCCGCCCCACTTGTACGGCGAGCCCATCGCGGCCGTGGCGGCCTCGACCACCGCGACCCGGCGCTCGAAGGTCGAGCTGAGCTCGCGGGCGTCGCCGCTCGCCACCGGCGCCGCGTCGTCCGCCGGAGCGGCAGGCTCGATGGTGACGCGGGGCTCGTCGGCGAGCGGGGCGACGGGCTCGACCCGCGCCGTGCCGAGCCCTCCCCGGCCCAGCGCCGCGCCGAGCCGCAGGCCGAAGGACAGGCCCTGGGTCTCGAAGCGGGTCAGCTCGTGGTAGCGGGCCTCGAGACCGAGCCCCATCCCACCCAACCGCAGCACCTCGGCGCCGAGTCCGGCCGACCAGCTGCCCCAGAGACCGAGCCCGGCGCCGCTCCTCAAGTCGAGAAAGCCGCCGCTCGCGCCGCCGATCAGGTAGGGCTGGGCCTGGCCGTTCAGCCGGAAGGTGACCTCGCCCCCGAGGCCGAGCAGGGCCGCGCCGTCGGTCGACGGGCCCTGCATCGCGAGATGGCCGAAGGGGACGAAGCTCAGCGGGCCGGCGGAGTACCGGGAGACGCTCAGCCGGTAGTCGAACACGTGGGGCGAGGTCAGCCAGCGCGAGGCGCCGGCCGTGATTTCCTGGGCAGCAGCCGCCGGCGCGAGGCAGAGGAGTCCCGAGGCGAGGCGGAGTCCTTTGGTCATCGATCCTCCAGCTTGGTGGGCCGGCCGGTCGCGAGCTCGACCTTGTAGATGGCCATCGTGCGGCAGTCGAGCGACAGCTCGGCTCGGACGAAACCGGGCTCCAGAACGGTCGGGGCCGCGCGGGTGTAGAGCAGCGGAACCCGCTGACTGACGCCGTCGTGGCGGATCTCGAGGCTCCGCTCGACGCAGGCCTCGCCGCTCTCGCTCCGCGCTGGACGGGTGTCGGTGAGCCAGAGCGAGTAGCCACCGGTCTCGAGCACCAGGGAGTCGGGCGGAGCGGCCGCCGTGACCGTGGTATCGGGCCGCGCGGCGGTGTCCGCAGCGCTCGCCCCGTCGCCGCAGGCGGAAAGCGCCAGGGCCATCCCGAGCGCGACTCGGGTCACGAGCCTTCGGCTCCGGCCTCGAGCGCGGCCACCGGAGTGCCGTCCTCGGTGACTTCGAGCACGTGCTGGAGTCGGGGAGACCGGCGCAGCAGCCGGAGCCAGCCGATCAGCACCACGACCGCGACGACGGCGCCGCTCACCACGGCCAGGATCAGGTTGGTGGTCGGCGCCGCGGAGCGGAAGAGACGCGCGCCCGCGGTGGCCCCCACAAACGAAGCTGCCCACGCCACGATCGGCGTGAGCAGCCATCCGACGAACCTCAGAACCCAACGAACGACCCTCATCTCACTGCCGCGGGGCTCCCAGGCGGGACACGATCACCATCAGCGCCAGCGCCGGAAGGACCGACACCGAGAAGGTGCCCAGACCGAAGGCCGCGCCCGGAAAGTGGATCAGCGTGGCGCCCGCCATCACGGCCGCCGCGAGCACCAGCGTGCCGACCACCAGCACGGTGGGATTCGACTCGCCGCTCTTGGCCGCCTGGTTGGCCAGCACCCAGGCGCCGAGCCAGCTCAGATAGGTTCCGGCCATCCACCAGACCGGGTGGTACCACCAGTTGCTGCCGCCGCCGATCTCGAGCCAGCGGTTGGTGTACATGCCCGCCGGCTGGAGGGCGACCACGTCGATCACCAGGAAGACCGCGGTGGCGCCCAGGCCGATCCCGGCCGCGCCGGCCACGCCCTCGACCGTTCGTGCCCGCGTCCACAGCCCCGGTAGCGCGATCACGGCGGCCACTCCGACCACCACGATCAGCCCGGTCACGGCCAGCTCGGCTCCGCCGTCCAGGTAGCGCGAGGCGAAGGAGAAGGCGGCCACGAGCAGGGCCTGCAGCGCGCCCAGCTGGGCGGATCGCCGCAGAACGTGGCGCAACTCGGTGTGATCGGCGTCCGACACGGGATGCGCGGCGGAAGTCATCGGGGCTCCGGTGGAGAATGCGGTGGATTCTAACGACTTCCGGGCTCGGGAGCCAAGTCCGACCAGGTCAGATTGAGGGAGCCGGCGACGACCGATCCGTCATCCCGCTTGACCGCCAGGCGGCCGTCTGGGCGGAGTCCCAGGATGGTGCCCGGCACCGGGGTCGCGACTCGTCGCCCGGCCAGCCAGTCGCGGCGCGCGAAGCCCGCCAGCTCCTCCTGGGTGAGCTCGCCCCGACGCCCGAGCGCTTCGACCACGGCGGCCACGACCGGCTCGACCAGGGCCTCGGGCTCGAGGGTTTCGTCCAGCTCCGCGAGCCTCGCGGCCGGTTGGAGCGGCTCGGCGGGGAGCTGGTTCCGGACGTTGATCCCTACCCCGACCACGACCCAGGCCGGCTGCTCGCCGTGCCAGCGGGCCTCCGAGAGGATGCCGCCGAGCTTCCGGCCGGAGAGCAGGAGGTCGTTCGGCCACTTGAGCTGGATCCGGTCGGCGGGCAGGTCGGCCACTCGCTCGATCGCGGCCGCGGCGAGCAGCCCGACCCGAACGCTCAACCGCTCCAGTCGATCCGCTTCGGGCGGCCGGCCGATCACGCTGAGCCAGAGACCACCGGGGCTCGAGTCCCAACGGCGGCCTCGGGTGCCCCGCCCGCTCGTCTGCCGAGCCGTGACCACGGCCGTCCCCTCGGCGGCGCCGCCCAGGGCCAGCTCGTGCGCGCGATCCTGGGTGGACGCGAGCACCTCGTGCCGCTCGAGCAGCCGGCTCACCGTCCCAGCCAGCCGAACCAGATCAGGCAGAAGACGCCGAGCACCGCGCAGTACGGAGCGAAGAGATGAAAGCGGCTGCTCCGCAGCAGGGCGACCAGAAACTTGATCGCCACGATTCCCGCGAGCAGCGCCGACACGAACGCCCAGAGCAGGCCGGGGCCGAGGACGGCGGCGTCCGGCGTCAGGTGCCTGAGCTCCAGCACCCCGGTGCCGGCGATCACGACGATCGCCATCAGGAAGGAGAACTCGGCCGCGACCGCCGGCGCGATGCCCACCCAGAGCGCGGCGGCGATGGTGGTGCCGGAGCGCGAGATCCCCGGGATGATGGCCACCGCCTGCGCCGCCCCGATCCAGAGCGAGCGGCCCGTGGTCATGGCCGCGGTGCCGGCGCGCTTGACGGCGAACCGGGTGCTGTAGAGCACCACCGCCGTGAACAGGAACTGGAGGCCCAGCCGCACGCCCGAGTGGAACGACGCCTCGAGCGCGTCGCGGAAGAGCAACCCGATCACGGCGGCCGGCACGGTAGCCACCACGAGGAAGAGGGCGTAGCTCCACGCCGCCGCCTGCCGCGCGAAGAGGCCGCGCACCAGCTCGCCGATGCGCCGCCGATAGGCGATGAACACCGAGAGCAGCGTGGCGATGTGGACGATCACCTCGAACACCACGCCCTGCGGCTCGAATCCGACCAGCGTCTCCGCCAGCACGAGATGTCCGGAGCTCGAGATCGGCAGGAACTCGGTCAGGCCCTGCACCAGCCCGAGCACCAGCCCCTGCCACCAGGAGAGATTCATGAAAGGGCGTGTTGGTAGAGGGCCTCGTACTGCGGCACGATCAGCTCCGCCGAGAAGTCGGCGGCGCGCGCCACGGCGGCGTCCCGCATCGCAAGGTGGGCTTTCTCGTCGCGGAGGAGGTTCACGGCGCGTCGGGCCATCGCCTCGACCGAGCCGGGGTACTCGAGAATACCCGAGACGCCGTCGGCTACGACCTCGGGCAAGCCGCCGGTGCGGCTGCCGATCACCGGCACCCCGCAGGCCATCGCTTCGAGCGCCGCGAGCCCGAACGACTCCGTCTGCGAGGGCAGCACGAAGAGGTCGCTGGCCTGCAGCAGCTCGATCACGTTGGTCAGCCGGCCCAGGAACCGGACGTCGGTCTCGACGCCAAGGTCGCGGGCCTCGCGCTCGGCGTCCACGCGGTCCGGGCCGTCGCCGATCATGATCAGCGTGGCCGGCACCGCCCGCCGGATTCGGGAGAAGACCCGGACCACGTCGCGGGTCCGCTTCACCTCGCGGAAGTTCGAGGCGTGACAGATCACCCGATGGCCGGCGGGCGCGAGCCCGTCACGACAGGCGGCGCGATCCGGGTGATACTCGGTCAGGTTCACGAAGTTCGGGATCACCTGGATCTCTTCCTCGCAGCACCCGAAGGTCCGGACCGTCTCGTCCTTGAGGAACTGAGAGACCGCGGTGACCCGATCCGACCGCTCGATCGAGAACTTGGTGATCGGGTGGAAGCTCGCCTCCTGCCCGACCAGGGTGATGTCGGTGCCGTGCAGCGTGGTGATGATCGGGAGCTGCCGGGTTCCCTGGAGCATCTCCTTGGCGATCCAGGCGGTGGTCGCGTGCGGGATGGCGTAGTGGACGTGGAGCAGGTCCAACCGCTCGCGCTGGACGACCTCGTACTGCTTGCTGGCCAGGGCCAGCGTGTACGGATAGTGGTCGAAGAGCGGATAGCGCCCGGTGACCGTGTCCACCTCGTGGAAGTAGACCCGCTCCGCGTACTCGGTGAGACGGAACGGCATCGCGTACGAGATGAAGTGCACCTCGTGGCCGCGGACGGCCAGCTCGAGTCCGAGCTCGGTGGCCAGGGCGCCGGATCCGCCGTAGGTCGGATAACAGGTGATCCCGATCTTCACAGCCGCTCTCCTCGTGCCGTGTCGGGCCGGCCGTTCTCGGCCGCCCAGGCGTCCGCGATCTGTTGGGCCAGCGCTTCGGGGGTGCCAGTGGCGTCGAGCGTGAGGACCGGGCCGCGCAGCTGGTGACGGAACCAGGTCTCCTGCCGCTTCGCGTACTGTCTGGTGGCCACGATGATCGCCTCGGGAACCGACTCCCGGTCCCGCGCTCCGTGGAGGTACTCGACCGCCTCGCGCACCCCGACCGCGTCGAGCCCGGGTCCGTCCGGGGCACAACCGTCGGCCAGGACCGCCGCGACCTCCTCGACCAGACCGCGACGGACCATCTCCTGCGCCCTCGCCGCGATCCGGCGGTGGAGCACGGCGCGCGGGAGCGTCAGCACCACGTACCAGGGCTCGACCGGGCTTTCGGCCCGAGCGTGCTCCTGCCAGTAGGAGAGCGATCGCCCCGAGAGGAGGGCCACCTCGACGGCCCTGGCGGCCCGCTGCCTTCCGCCACCCTGGAACCTGGTGTCGAGTCTGGCGGCCCACCTGACCAGCGCCTGATTGTCGAGCCGCTCGACCCAGCGCTCCACGGCCCGCCTCCGGTCCGGGTCGAGCGGCGGCTCCAGAAAGAGCCCGTCCATCAAGGCGCGAACGTAGAGTCCGGTTCCCCCGACCACGACCGGGAGCCGTCCCCGGCGCTGGACCCCCAGGATCCACTCGATGCCGTCGCGGGCGAACCGGCCGGCGCTGTAGCGCTCGCCCGGGCGGACCAAGTCGATGCCGTGGTGCGGAACCCGGGCCAGCTCCCGGCGGGAGGGCTTGGCCGTGGCGACGTCGAGACCGGTGTAGATCTGCCGCGAATCCGCGGAGATCACCTCCAACGGCCAATGGGCGTCGAGGGCCAGCGCGACGGCCGTCTTGCCGACCGCCGTCGGCCCGACGATGACCGGAACCCTAACGCCGGCCAAAGCGGCGCTCGAGCTCGTCGACCGAGAGGGTCACGATCGTGGACCGTCCGTGCACGTCGTGCGGGGGCAGCTCGGTCCGGAAGAGGTCGGTGAGCAGCGCGCGCATCTCGGGCTCGCTGAGCGGCGTCCCCGCCTTGACCGCGGCGCGGCAGCCGTAGGTCGCGGCGAATCGCTCGAGCCGGTTGGCCCAGCCGCCGAAGCGGCCTCGCGCCAGGTCGGACACCAGCTCCCGGAAGCACGCCGTCGCGTCGAAGCGCGGGTGCGGCGACGGCGTCGCCTGGAGCACGACGCTCCGCCCGCCGAACGGCTCCAGCTCGAAGCCGATCCGGCCGAGCAGGTCGCCGAAGGTCTCGACCACGGACAGCTCCTCGTCCGTCAGCTCGACCGGAATCGGGAGCAGCAATCGCTGACCGCCCTGCCCTCCACCCACCAGCTCGGCCATGACGCGCTCGTAGAGCACCCGCTCGTGGGCGGCGTGCTGATCCACCAGCACGATCCCCTCGGGCGACTCGAACACGACGTAGGTGTTGAAGAGCTGGAGCAGCGGCCTCGTGAAGCGCTGCGGCACACCGGGCTCCGACCCACCGCCACCTTCGAGCGGCGCGAAGAGCTCTGGCGGGCGGCGCCCCACCCTCGACCGTCGGCGATTCGCGCCAGGGCGCCCCTCGGGGCTCATCCCCACCGCCGGAGCGGAGCGGGGCGGATGCCTCGAGGCCGCCCAAGGCGTCCCGCACCGCCTCCTCGACCGCCCGCTCGACCGCGAAGCGCTCCCGGAAGCGAACCTCCAGCTTGGTCGGGTGCACGTTCACGTCCACGTCCTGCGCCGGCACCTGGAGCCGGAGGAGCAGGCTGGGCCGATCGCCCGGCGCGATCGCCGAGCGGTAGCCGGCCTCGGCGGCCCGGACCAGGAAGACGTCGCGAAACGGCCGGCCGTTGACGTAGAGCTGGGTGCGCCGACCGGTCGGCTTGGCGTCGCCGGGGCGCTGGATCAGTCCCTCGACCCGCACCGAGCCGACGGCGTAGGACACCGGCACCATGGTCGAGACGAGATCCGTCCCCCAGACCGCCGCCAGCCGCTCGACCTCCGACTGCGCGGCCGGCGCCTGGAGCCGAGTCCTCCCGTCGACCAGGAACTCGATCCCGACCGCCGGGTTGGCCACCGCGAGCACCGCCGTTGCGTCCCAGGCCGCGCGCACCTCGCTCGAGACCGAGCGCAGGAATTTTCGGCGCGCCGGCGTGTTGAAGAAGAGACTCTTCACCGTCACGGTGGTGCCACGCTGTCGGGCGACGGGCTCGACCCGGTCTACCCGCCCACCGGTGACGCTGATGGCGGTGCCCTCGCCCTCGGCGGCGGTGGCCAGCTGAAAGCGGGAGACCGAGGCGATCGCCGGCAGCGCCTCGCCCCGGAAGCCGAAGGTGGACACCCCGATCAGATCCGCCGCCGCTGCGATCTTGCTGGTGGCATGACGGTCGAGCGCCAGGATCGCGTCGTCGCGGCTCATCCCGATGCCGTCGTCGCTCACCACGATCTGGGTCTTGCCGCCGTCGGTCAGCTCGATCCGGAGGTGCCGGGCGCCGGCGTCGAGGGCGTTCTCGGCGAGCTCCTTCACGACCGACGCCGGCCGCTCCACGACCTCGCCGGCGGCGATCTGGTTGGCGACCGCGTCGGGCAGGATGGCGATTCGGCGGCGGGGGAGCTCGGTCGTGGTCACAGGCGGTTCAATCTAGCCGCCCGAGCGGAGCCAGCGCGCGCTTCAGGATCCAGCCGCGCGCGCCGCCCTGGTCCCGCACCAGGACCCAGTCGCCGCGCTCGTCCTCCCGGTGGACCAAGGCGAGCCCCGGCAGGCTGCCCCGCTCCTGCGCCACGCCGTGCGGCGCCACTCGGAGCCCCACGCTGCCCGTCGTGAAGCCGTCGCCGTCGGGCGCCGCTCGATCCAAGCCGACGGCCGCGACCACGCTGGCGGCGAACACGGCCAGCGCCGCGTGCCGAAGCCGCCGGCGGCCCGAGCGGAGCGCGACCGCGACCGCCGCCACCCAGCCGAGGACCAGGACCACCAGCCAGCGCTCGCTTCTGGAGAGCGGTACCACCATCCGGGCCCGGCGGAGCGGCTCGTGGCCGCGCTCCAGCGCCTGCCAGAGCTCCTGGGCGGCGCTGGCCCGAGGGGCTCGACGAAGCGCCTGGAACAGCGCCGCCGCCGCCTCGGCGTCGCGGCCGGCCATGTACTCGGCCGCGGCCAGGTTGTACCAGGTTCGCCAGGCGGAGGAGGTGGGGTCCACCCGGGCCCGGAACGCGATCGCCGCGAGCCCGTAAGACCCCGCCTCGTAGAGCGCGGCGGCCGAGTCCGCCTGCCCCGCAGCCGGCGTCGCGAGCCCTGCGGCGAGCAACGCCGCGAGCCCCAGTCGGCGCCGCAGCGCCTTCGGCAGGCGTGAGAGCGTCTTCCCGACGGTCTGGCCGAGCCCGGCCTCGCTCTGCCCCGGCTCCGGGCCGAAGCGGATCCGATCCACCTCGCCCCGGAGACTGACCAGCTCGTCCGCCAGAGCGGGCTCGACGCCGGCCCGCCGGAGCTCGTCCGCGACGGCGCGACTCGAGAGGTCGCCGCTACCGGGCGCGAGCACCATGAAGCTCCGCTCCAGCGCCTCGACGGCGCTCTGCCGGGGGAGCGCGGCGGGCGACTCGGCTCTGCGCCTCCGGGCCAGGACAGTCACCCCGGCGAGGATCGCTGGCACGCTGAGCGCGAGGAGCCACCAGAGCGGGCCGAAGGGCCGGAGCCGACCGGTCACCTCGGCCAGATCTCGACCCTGTTCCACCAGAGGCATCTTGGTCGGGCGAGTAGCGGTGGGCGAGCCCTCGAGGACGGGGATCACCAGGCCGGTCGCCGTCGCCTCGCGGTAGGCGTCGCGCCGGGCGTCGTAGTAGGCGTAGTCGAGACCGGGAAGCGCCACGCTCCCGACGCTGTCGGGAAGCAGGAGGAAGCGGAAGGTCTTGGTCCCGCCGAGAAACCCGGCCACCATGTCCGGCGCTTCGTCGACGCCGTCGAGATAGGCCTTGAGGCCGTCCGGCCACTCGACGGCCGGCGGCGACCAGAACGCCAGGTTTCCCCGTCCGCTCAGGGTGACGTCCACCGGCACCAGCTCGCCCGCTCGCGCGGGAAGCTGCCTGAGCCGGTAGCCGATCTGGAGATCGCCGGCGACGGGGCCGTTGAAGCCGGCCGGCCGGTCGCCCGGGGGCTCGACCACCGTCACCGCGACGGGCTCGCTGACCACCTCGACCGGTCGCTCCGCGCTGGTGCTGCGGCGCGAGGACGGCACGGCGTACTCCACCCGCGCGGGCGGGACTTCGAGCGGCCCGGCGGCGAGCGGAAAGACCACCTGATGGCTGACGAAGAGGTCGTAGACGTCGTCGCCGATCGACCAGCTCGCCAGCACGCCCGGTATCGCCGGCTGCGGCACCGACCAGACCCCGCCCAGGACGGGCGGCTTGAGCGTGGGCGGGCGGCGGAGCCGGCTTCGCACCGAGCGTGGAAACCAGGCCACCGTCAGCACGTCGAGCTGCTCGCCCCGCACGACCCGGTCGCGCGAGACCACCACTCGGAGCGTGGCCCCCGAGCCCGAGGGCCGCGGCACCGACCGGATCAGCTCGAGCAAGCGTGGATTGGAGGCGGGCGCGCCGGCGCGCCCGCTGGTTCCCACGATGTTGATGTCGACCTCGGGCGCGAACTCGACCGCGCCGCCCACGAAAACCAGGACCGGGCCGTAGCGCCAGCGCCCGATCTGGGCCGCGCGGAGCACCAGCTCCAGGGCGTATTCCCGGGCGCCCGGCCGGCCGAGCACCGGATCGGTGCGCTCGCTCTGCTCGACCACCTCGAGGCCGTGGACGGTCGGCAGCTCGATCCGAATCGGACCGGTCTCGGTGGTGGTGGCGCGCAGCGTGTAGCGGACCTCGTCGCCGACCGGCACGATCGCCCGGTCCACCTGCGCGGCGACCGCGATCGAGCCCTGTCCGACCTGCCAGAGGAGCAGCGCGAGCGGGAGCACGTCACCAGTCCTTGGTGGCCGCGCTCCGCGCCACCCGCCGGCGGCGGAGCTGATCGGCCCGCACCGCCGCCTCGGTCCGCTCGACCGAGGCGAGGATCTGCTCCGCCTCCGAGCGGGAGAGGCCGGAGCTCGACGGCTGCTGCTCCTGCTGCCGATCGGTCTGCCCGCCCCCCTGCGGCGAGTTCCCTCCGCCGCCGGAGCTCGGCGGCTTCGGTCGGGTGACCAGCTCGAGATTCCACTTCGCCGCCACCGAGCCCGGCTCGATCAGGAGGGCCTCGCGGAGCCGCTGTCGGGCCTCCGCCTCGAGCTGCTCGCGCCCCGCGGTGTCGGTGCGGGAGCGCTCGAGCGCAGCGAGGCCGAGGTTGTAGAGCGTCCGGAAGCGGAGCGCGGGGTCGAGGGTCCCGCTGGCGGTGCCTAACGCCTTTTCGGCCGTCTCCCAGTCCCGCGCGGCCAGGGCCACGGTGCCGGCGTTGTACCAGCTGGTGTCGCCCGCCCGGCCGGCGGTGGCGGCGGCCAGGAAGCGGCTGAGGGCGCTGGTGGTGTCGCCCCGGGCGAGATCGCTCGCGGCTCGCGCGGGGCGCTGGGCGCTGGCCGCGGTGGCGGAGAGTCCGAGCGCCAGCGCGACGCCGAGCAGGGCGGCGGTCCGCCGGAGGGCCGCCTGAGCTCCGAGCAGCAGCGCGGCGGCGAGCGCCAGCAGCCAGGCGCGCGGAATCAGGTCCTCGGTGCGGCGGCCACGGGTGCTGGCCCGGTCGAGGCCCGAGAGCGTCTTCCAGATCACGCCGGCCTGGTCGGACAGCTGCCCCGGCACCAGCACCCCTCGGAGGCGTCGGCGATCGCGCGGAGCACGTCGTCCCGGCGCGCGGTCATCACGTCGGCGCCGGCCTGGTCCTTCTTGTACTCGAGCAGCGCGCCGCTCGGATCGCGGATCGGAATCCGAGTGGGTCGGTCGCCGCCGGTGCCCACCACGATCAAGGTCACGCCCGCCCCGCGGAGCGCGCGCGCCGCCTCCAGTGTCGAGCCGAGCGAATCGTGGCCTTCGCCGTCGGTGAAGAGCACCATCGCCCGCGCGCCGCCCTCGCTGGCGGCGTCGAGCAGCTCCGCGCCCTGTCGGATCACCGAGCCCAGCTCCGTGCCGCCCTCGCTGGCCACGTCGGGATCGAGGGCGTCGAGCTGGAGCAGCACGGCGCCCTGATCGAGCGTGAGCGGCGTGAGGATGTAGCTCCGGCCGGCGAAGGCCAGGAGGGCGATCCGGTCGCCTCGGGCGTCCTGGAGCAGCCGGCGGGACTCCCGGATCGCGTGCTCGAGACGGCTCGGCTTCACGTCTTCCGCCAGCATCGATCGGCTGATGTCGATCGCGACGACCAGATTGAGGGCTCGGGTCTCGGTCTCGACCTCGGCGCTGCCCCAGCGTGGGCCTGCCGCCCCCACCGTGGCCAGGGCCCCCGTCAGCGCCACGGCGAGCGGAGCGTACCGGGCGCGGCGGCGGGCGGCCTGCCCCAGCTCGGGCGACCATCCGTCCGCCACCCGGATCCGCCGGCGCCGGGCCAGCCAGGCGAGGCCGAGCAGCACCGCGCCGACACCGGGAGCGAGGAGCGCGAGGAGCGGGAGATCGAAGCTCATGGCGCGCGCACCAGAACCGTCGAGGAGAGCAGCACCTCGAGCGCCATCGCGAAGAGGGCGAGCAGCAGGAAGGGCCGGGTGCTCTCCTCGGCGGAGCGGTAGCGGATCATCTCGACCTGGCTGGTCTCCAGCTCGTCGATCTGCGAGAAGATCCGGCTCAGCGCGTCGCTGTCCCGCGCCCGGAAGTAGCGGCCGCCGGTCCGCTCGGCCACGTCGGTGAGCAGCACCTCGTCGATTCGGACCGGCAGCATCTCGTAGCGGAAGCCGCTCAGGCCGCGGCCGGTCGGGATCCTGGCCTCGCCATCGGTGCCGACACCGATGGTGTAGACCCGCACTCCGAAGGCGGCGGCGGCGTCCGCGGCCGTCCGGGGATCGATCGCGCCGCGATTGTTCTCGCCGTCGGTGAGCAGCAGGACGACCCGCGAGGGGCTCTCGATCCGGCGGAGCCGGTTCACCGCGGTCGCCAGGCCGCTGCCGATCGCGGTGCCGTCTTCGAGCGTGCCGATCCTGAGGTCGAGGACCGCGCGCTCCAGCACCGGATAGTCGATCGTCACCGGCACCTGGGTCAGCGCCTCGCCGGCGAACGCCACCAGCCCGATCCGGTCCGCGCCGCGCCCCCGGATGAACCCGATGGCCTGTCGCTTGGCCACCTCGAGCCGGTTGGAAGGCGCGAAGTCCTCGGCCAGCATGCTGCTGGAGACGTCGATCGCGATCACGATCGAGATTCCCTGCCGCTTGATGGTGGTCAGATCGCCGGGGAAGCGCGGCCCGGCCGCCGCGACCAGGAGCGCCACCACCGCGAGCCAGCGGAGCCCGGGTGGGATCCAGAGCGGCCACGGGGCGCCGGCCGCGCGCGCCGCGACTTGTCCGTCGGCCAGCTTGATCGCCTGAGGGCGACGCCGCCGCTGCCACCAGAGGGCGAGCGGCACCAGCAGCAGCAGCGCAAGCATCGCGGGTCGAGCGAACTCCATCAGGCCCCCTCGCCCGCCTTGGAGGCCGCCGGGATTCCCTCGAGCAGCGCTTCGAGCTCCTGCCGGGCGGCGTCGGGCCGGAAGGCCGCCAGCTCCGCGCGCTCGAGCCAGGCGGCGACCTCCGGGCGCTCGGCGTCAGCCTCGAGCTGGTGGGCCCACCCATCCACCGCCGCCTTGAGCTCGCCGGCTTTCGCCCAGCGCTCGAGCCACCCGTCGACCGGCTCGATCGGCTCCGGTGGCGCCGCCACCGTCGCGCGCCGGCGGCGGCGCCCGCGGCGGATCAGGAGCCAGCCCGCCAGCGCCGCCAGCCCGACCAACGCCTCCAGCACCACCACCGCCAGCGGCGAGCGGGCGCTCTGCGCGACCGGCTCCGCGGACGGCTTGGGCGCGATCGCCTCGCGAGGCTCGTCGTCGGGGAGCACGCTGGCGACGTCGATCCGGTAGGTCCGTGCCGCCAGAGTGTCGGAGCTGCCCTCCGGGGCGACCACGATCGGCCCCGGCATGGTGACCTCCTGCCGTCCCGGATACCAGATCGCCAGGGGATAGCGGATCCTGGCCGAGTCGGGGCCCAGAATCACTTCGGGCGGGCCGAGAACCTGACCGAGATCACCGAGATCCCACGGCTGCGGACGAACGATCATCCGGCCCGGCAGCGGGATCGTCGTCTCGACCCAGACGGTGTCTCCGACCCGCACCGGCGCGGTCTGCGCCGCCAGCAGGAGCGCCAGCGCGATCACGCGCTCCGGCTCCTCACTCGCCGGGGCGCGAAGGCCCGGCGCAGGGTGGCCGCATAGTCGTCCGCGACGTCGATCGGGACGTGCCGCACCCCGACCGAGCGGAGGCGCTGATTCCGCTCCTCGAGCCGGGCCCGCGCGGCGGCCTCCCAACGGGCTCGCACCGCGGGATCGCCGAGGTCGACCAGGGTCCGGGTGCCCTGCTCCGCGTCCTCGAACTCGAGCCAGCCGCTCCCGGCGGGCGCCAGCTCGCGGCGGTCGTCGATGGTGATCGCGGTGACGTCGTGGCGGGCGGCGAGCTGGCGGAGCGGAGAGTCCCAGTCGTCGCCGAGAAAGTCGGAGAGCACGACCACCACCGAGCGATGGCCGAGGACCCGCGAGGCGTAGCGGATCGCCGCGCCGACGTCGGTGCCGGGGGCGACGGGCTCGAAGGCGAGCAGGTCGCGAATCAGGCGGAGGGCGTGGCGCCGGCCCTTGGCCGGCGGAACGATGTGCTCGACCGCGCTGGTGAAGAGCAGCCCGCCGACGCGATCCTCTTCGCGCGCGCCCGCGAGCGCGAGCACCGCGGCCACCTCGATCGCCCGGTGGGAGCGCGCCACCGGCGCGCCGACCCTGGTCGAGCCCGACTGGTCGACCACCAGCAGCAGGGTGAGCTCCCGCTCCTCCGTGAAGGTCTTGACGAAGGGCGAGCCGAGCCGCGCGGAGACGTTCCAGTCGATGGTGCGGTAGTCGTCGCCGTGGGCGTAGGCCCGCACCTCGGCGAACTCCATGCCCTGCCCCCGGAACACCGATCGACTGTCGCCCGCGAAGAGAGTGTCCACCACGCCCCGCACCCGGATCGCGATGCCTTTGACC
Organism: Gemmatimonadales bacterium; assembly: GCA_041390205.1. GTDB lineage: Bacteria > Gemmatimonadota > Gemmatimonadetes > Gemmatimonadales > GWC2-71-9 > SHZU01. Next base: position 134,080 of record JAWKQJ010000006.1, on the reverse strand, counting down.
TGCTTGAGTAGCTCGGGACTGACGCCGTTCACGGCACCTTCACACGCTCGACGACCTGGCTGACGATGGTGTCGCTGGTGACGTCTTCGGCTTCGGCCTCGAAGGTCAGCACGATCCGGTGCCGCATCACGTCTGGAGCCAGCGCCTGGATGTCGTGCGGGGTCACGTAGCCCCGCCCCTGAAGGACGGCGTGGGCCCGGGCCGCCTGCGCAAGCGCGATCGACGCCCGGGGCGAGGCGCCGAACGCCACCAGCGACGTCAGCCCGCCCAGGCCTACCGAAGCCGGCTCGCGGGTGGCGCGGACCAGGTCCACGATGTAGTCGGCGAGCCGCGGGTCGAGATGGGTATTGAGCACGACCTGCCGGAGCGAGAGCACCGTCTCCGGGTCGAGCAGCGGGCTGACCGTGATCGGGTCGGCGGTGCTCATCCGCTGGAGGATCTCCCGCTCCTCGCCCCGGGAGGGGTAGCTGACCCGCACCTTGAGCAGGAAGCGGTCGAGCTGCGCCTCGGGCAGCGGGTAGGTCCCTTCGCTCTCGATCGGGTTCTGGGTGGCGAGCACCAGGAACGGCTCGGGCAGATGGTAGGTCTCACCCCCGATCGACACCTGATGCTCCTGCATCCCCTCGAGCAGCGCCGACTGCACCTTGGCCGGCGCCCGATTGATCTCGTCCGCCAGCACGATGTTGGCGAAGAGCGGGCCCCGCTTGGGATGGAACTCCTGGGTCTTGGGATCGAACACCATGGTGCCCACGATGTCCGCCGGCAGCAGGTCCGGCGTGAACTGGATCCGCGAGAACGAGGCCCGGAGGATGTCGGCGAGGGTTCGCACCGCCATCGTCTTGGCCAAGCCCGGCACGCCCTCCAGCAGGATGTGGCCACCGGTCATCAGCCCGATCATCAGGCGCTCGATCATCGCCGACTGGCCGACGATCCGGCGTCCGACCTCGTCGACCGCCTTGCGGAGGAGGGCGATCTGCTCGGGATTGGCGGACGCGGTCGCTGGCTCGGTTCGGGATGCTGTCATCTACTCCGCCGGGGCGTTGAGGTCGACGGCCTGATAGAGCGCGCGGGTCTCGGCCGGGGTGAGGAGCCGCCATTCCCCCGGGGCGAGGTCGCCGAGCCGTACCGGACCGTATGACAATCGGGCGAGACGCTCCACCTTCCCGCCGAGCGCCGCCACCCATCTCCGTACGATGGCATTGCGGCCTTCGTTCAGGGTGACGTCCACAAGGCTCCGACCGTCACGCCCGGGCCGCACCTTGACGGCGACGGGCACGACCGCACGGCCGTCGATCGCCACCCTGCGCCGGACCCCCTCGGCCAGCTCCTCGGTCGTGATGCCGTGGACCAGGGCCGTGTAGCGGCGGGGCACGCGGTAGCGGGGGTGGGTCAGCCGGTGGACGGCGTCGCCGTCGGTGGTCAGCAGGAGCAGCCCGGTGGTCATCACGTCGAGCCGCCCCACGTAGGTGAGCCCGGTCCGATTGGGTATGAAATCGAGCACCGTGCGGCGGCCCTGCTCGTCGCTGGCCGTGGTCACCACACCGAGCGGCTTGTGGAAGGCGAGCCAACGAATCGGGCGGATCGAGACCCGGCGGCCGGAGACGGTGATCACCTGCCGACCGGGATCGACCTTCGAGCCCAGCGCCGCGACCCGCCCGTCGACCCGGACCTTGCCCGCCGTGATCAGCTCCTCGGCCCGCCGACGCGATGCCACGCCAGCGCGGGCGAGCGCCCGCTGCAGGCGCATCTCGGTCATTGGTCGGCTTCGACGTAGGCGACCGCGTCCTCGTCCGCCGGGGCCTCGGGCTTGGGCGGCTCGAGCGCGATCGAGAACTCTTCGGCCCGGGGCAGGTTCCCGAGATCCGGCAGCCCGAGCAGCTCGAGGAAGAGAGGCGTGGTGCCATAGAGCAGCGGACGACCCAGGGCCTCGCCCCGGCCGACCACCTCGATCAGACCCCGCTCCTGCAGGGTGCGCAGCACCCCGCTCGCGTTCACGCCCCGGATCTCCTCGATCTCCGCGCGCCCCACCGGCTGGCGGTAGGCGATCACGGCCAGGGTCTCGAGCATCGCGGCGCTCAGCCTCGGCGGCTTGATGTTGAGCTGCGCCCGCTCGATCGCCGCCGCGTAGGTCGGCCGGGTCACGATCTGAAAGCCGCCGGCGATCTCGGCCACCTCGACGCCGTGGCCGTCGAACTCGTAGTGCTCCCGCAGCTGGTCCAGCGCCTGGCGGATCTCCGAGAGGCTGGCATCCGGATCGAGCGCCTGCAGCTCCTCGACCGCCACCGGACGCGGGGCGGCGAAGAGCGCGGCCTCAATCAGCGGCAGGAGCGGGTTCTGTCCGAGGGGAGTCACGTGAGATCACCACCGGCCCGAAGGCCTCTCGCTGTTGGACGTAGGCGGCTCCCCGACGCGCCAGCTCGAGCAGGGCGAGGAGCGTGGACAGTAGATCGACGATCCCGGGCGCCGGGCCGAGGGCTTCGGCCCAGGTGATCGTGCTCTTCTCGCGGAGCAGGGTCTCGATCCGGAGCGTGGCGCCCTCCACGTTGAGGGGGCGGGCCACGACGCTGTGCAGCACGGGGTGCAGGATCCCGGCGACGACCCGCTCCACCGCGGAGAGCAGCTCCAGCAGGTCGAGCGTGAGCGGCGGTGGCGGGACCTCCGGCGGCGGCGGCAGATAGCCCCGGGGGAAGTGCATCGCCCGCCGGTCCGTCTGCGAGGCCATCCAGAGCGCGACTTCCTTGACCTGCTGGTACTCGAGCAGCCTCCTGACCAGCTCGGCTCGAGGGTCCTCCCAATCCTCGCCCTCCCCGCCCCGCGGCAGGAGCATCTGAGCCTTGAGCCGCACCAGCCGACTCGCCATCTCGAGATAGTCGGCCGCCTGATTGAGGCCGAGACTGGCGATGGCCGTCAGGAACTGGTCGGCGATCCGCGCGATCGGGATGTCGGCGATGTCGATCTGCTCGTCCCGGAGCAGGTGGAGCAGCAGGTCGAGCGGGCCGGTGAACTCCTCGAGCCGGATGACGAACCCGGCCGACTCATCCACCGGGGCCGCCGGGGCGTCGGCCGGCTGTTCCAGAGTCGACGAGGGCTCGACGGTGGTCATCTGACTCGATCGCTCCACGACGTGAAAGATCCTGGTAGGGGCGCCCTGCGCGGCAACGCAGAAATATGGCCGGGTCGGGCCCGTAGGCGAAGGCCCCACAAACACCTAGGCTTGCCGCCCGGGGGCCCCGACGCTTATGTTGTTGGGCTTCGGATCGCCACCGATTCGCTCGCGGGGCGGCCCCAACAACGGCAACAACGAGGGATTCAGTGCCCCGGATCAAATCAGCCAAGAAGCGCCTCCGCCAGACCAAGGCGCGGACCGCCCAGAATCGGACCCAGCGGAGCCAGCTCCGCACCGCGGTGAAGAAGGTGCGCCAGGCCACCGACCCCGAGGCCCGAGCCAAGGCCTTTCAGGAGGCCGAGCGGCTGCTCGACCGCGCCGGGCGGAAGAACCTCGTCCATCGCAACGCGGCCGCCCGCCAGAAGAGCCGGCTCAAGAAGCTGGCGGCGTCCTGACCGGCCACCGCTGAGCTGCCCGGAAACGCAACGAGGGGCCTCGACATCGAGGCCCCTCGCTCGTTTCTCCAAGTTGCCCCGGCGGCTCAGACGGCGGCCAGCTCAGCCCCGCACCGCTCGCAGTACCACTCGGTCGGCCGGTTGAGCGACCCACAATCTCCGCACTTGAGCGTCTTCGGCACGGTCTGGCTGGGCCGCTCCGGCTTCGAATCGACCGCCGACGGGGCGTTCGCCAACTGGCTCGGACGCGAGTTGTCGAGGGTCATCGACTTGAGGAAGGTCAGCTCGTCCATCTGCCCGGCCGCCGCAGGCTCCCGCCCAGGCGAGGGATGCGGCTGGGAGTCGCGCGCCGGGAACGGGATGGTGCGGGCCGGGCCGGACTCGCGTCGACCGCCGCGCGCCACGAAACGAGGCGCTTCGGGAGCCTCCACCGGGGCCTTGGGCAACTGCGGCTCCTCGCGCGCCGGCGGGGGCCGAACGGGCTCGGGCTCCGGCTCGGGAGCGGCGATCGGCTCCGGCGCGTGAGCCACGACCGGCTCCGGCTCGGGCTCTGCCGGCGGCGGGGTGATCTGGTAGAGCACGTCCTCCAGCCGGGAGATCTCGCCCGAGAGACGGTCCAGCTCCTGGTCCAGCTCGGCGATCTTGCCCGAGGCGTCCGCCTCGACCCGCTGCCACTCCTCTTCCGCGTACTCTCCGACCTCGTACCGAAGCTCGGCCTCGGCGAGTGTCTCCCGCTCCTCGGTCCGGAGCTCCCCGAACTCGCTGGATTGGGTCCGGAGGCCGTCCAAAGTGGATGAAATCACGTCAGAATGGCCGCGGAGCTGCTCGACGATCTGAGAGAGGCGTCCCTGGTAATCCGCCCGGACCCTTTCGCGGACTGCAGTCGGTGTCTTGGAGCCAGACACCTCCAGCTTGTCCAGCCACTGCGTGATTTGCTGCCTGGTGGCCAGGAGTGATTCGACTTCGGACAAATCCTGGGTCTGCTGCTCAGTCATTCGGGGGCTCCACGGGGCTCGTCGCGGGATGTCCTGCCAAAATAAGGCCGCGACGCCGGGTGCGGAACACCGTCGGGCCCCTAGACGTCTGGTTTGTCGACACTCCGGTCGAAAACGACCCGTCCGCCGACCACCGTCAGGTCCGCCTGCCCCACGAGGGTTTCGCCCAAAAACGGGCTGTTGGCGCTCTTCGAGCGGAACTCTTCAGCGCTCACCACCCACTTCCTGGCGGGGTCGAAGACCATCAGATCCGCCGGAGCGCCCACCGCCAGCGTGCCGCCCGGCAGCCGGAAGATCCGCGCCGGCAGGGTGCTCAGGAGGCTCAGGAAGCGCATCAGGCTCATTCGGCCGGTGTCGACCAGCTCCCGAATCCCGAGACCGAGCGCCGTCTCGAGCCCGGTGATCCCGTTCGGGGCCTGGTCGAACTCGCGCTGCTTGGCGTCGTAGTGATGCGGCGCGTGATCGGTCGCGATCACGTCGATCGTGCCGTCGGCCAGGGCCTCGCGGATCGCCTCCCGGTCCAGCTCCTCGCGGAGCGGCGGGTTCATCTTGGCGTTGGTGTCGTAGGCGCCGACCCGCTCGTGGGTCAAGGTGAAGTGGTGGGGCGTGGCCTCAGCTGTAACCTTGAGGCCCTTTTCCTTGGCCCGACGTATCAACTCGACCGAGCCGCGCGTGGACATGTGACAGAGGTGCACGTGGCCCCCGGTCAGCTCCGAGAGCAGGATGTCCCGGGCCACCATGATCTCCTCGGCGGCGGCCGGAATTCCCTTCAGTCCGAGCCGGGTGGAGACCACGCCCTCGTGCATCGCCCCGCCGGCGGAGAGCGTCGGGTCTTCGCAGTGGTCGGCGACGGGAATCCCGAACACCTGGGCGTACTCGAGCGCCGTCCGCATCAGCTGGCTCGACACCACGGGGTGCCCGTCGTCGCTCACCGCGACGGCCCCCGCCCCGACCATCTCGCCGAACTCGGCCAGCTTCTGGCCCTTCTGGCCCAGGGAGATGCAGCCGATCGGGTAGACCCTGGCCATCCCGGCGCGGATCGCCTGCCGACCACGAAGCCCACGGCGGCCTGGTTGTCGATCACCGGGTCGGTGTGCTGGGCATCGCGCAGATCCCCGTGAAGCTGCCGGCCACCGCGGCCTCGAGCCCCGGTCGCGATCGTTCCCATGTGCTCCTGCCCGGGCTCGCGCAGGTGGACGTGGACGTCGATCAGGCCGGGCGCGACCACCTTGCCGGTGGCGTCGACCCGGCTGCCCCCCTCGGGCAGCGGGATGTTGTGCCCCACCGCTTCGATCTTGCCGTCCGACACCAGCACGTCGGCGATCCCGTCGGTCTCGCGGGACGGGTCGATCACCCGCCCGCCGCTGATCAAGAGAGGTCTCATCGGTCGTCCACCTCCTGGCTCCTCCAATCGGGCGAGCCGCCGGCGAGGAGGTACAAGACGGCCATCCGGACGGCGACGCCGTTGGTGACCTGAGGGAGAATCACGCTGTGGGGGCCGTCCGCCACGTCGGAGTCGATCTCGACCCCGCGGTTCATCGGGCCCGGATGGAGGATCGCCAGGTCCCGGGGCGCTCGCTCGAGGCGCTCCCGGGTCACCCCGAAGATCCGGTTGTACTCGCGGAGCGAGGGCACGAATCCGCCCTCCATCCGCTCGAGCTGGAGCCGGAGCACGTTGAGCGCGTCGGCCCACTCGATGGCCTGCTCGATGTGGTGCATCACCGAGACGCCCAGATGCTCCAGCCCCTTGGGCAGGAGGGTCGGCGGCCCGCACACGGCGACCTCGGCGCCCAGCTTGGTGAGGCCCCAGATGCTGCTCCGAGCCACCCGGCTGTGGAGCACGTCGCCGCAGACGGCAACCTTGAGCCCCGCGATCTTGCCGAACTTGTCGCGCAGGGTGAGCAGGTCGAGCAGCCCCTGGGTCGGGTGCTCGTGGGTGCCGTCGCCCGCGTTGATCACGTTGGAGCGGATCCGGTCGCCGAGAAAGGCGGCCGCCCCGCTCGCCGAGTGGCGGATCACCACCATGTCGATCCGCATCGCCTCGAGATTGCGGGCCGTGTCGACCAGGGTCTCGCCCTTGGCCACCGAGCTGCCCTGCGCCGCGACGTTCACCGTGTCGGCGCTCAGCCGCTTCTCGGCGAACTCGAACGAGATCCGGGTCCGGGTCGAGGCTTCGAAGAAGAGGTTGACGATGGTCTTGCCGCGGAGCGCGGGGACCTTCTTGATCGGCCGCTCGCTGACCTCCTTGAACGCCTCCGCCGTGTCGAGGATCGAGCCGATCTGCCCGGCCGACAGGGCCTGGAGCCCGATCAGGTCCTTGCCGAGGGCGACGTCCTGCGTCATGCGCGCACCAGGTCCACGCCGTCTTCGCCGTCCCGCTCGCGCACCTGGACGTCCACCCGATCGCCGGGACCGGTGGTGATCGTCAAGCCGACGATGTCCGGTTGGATCGGGAGCTCCCGCCCCCCGCGATCGACCAGCACGCAGAGCAGGATCCGCCGCGGCCGGCCGAAGTCGGCCAGCTCGTCGAGCGCGGCGCGGATGGTTCGTCCGGTGTAGAGGACGTCGTCGACGATCACCACGGTCTGGCCGTCCAGCTCGCGGGGCAGCTTGGTCTCGCCCACGACGGGACGCGCCCCGACCGACTGGAGGTCGTCGCGATAGAGGGTGATGTCGAGCTTTCCGAGGGGAACCGCGCGTCCTTCCGACCGCTGGATCAACTCCGCCAGGCGGATCGAGAGCTCGACGCCGCGGCGCTGAATGCCGACCAGGACCACACCGTCCGTGCCCTGGCAGCGCTCCACGATCTCGCTCGCCATCCGCTGCAGGGCGCGGCTCATGGCGCGTTCATCGAGGACCCGGCTGGTGGTGGGCATGCCGGGCGCGGAAGCTAAGGCGTCATTCGGAGGCTCGCAACTCCGGCTCGACCGCGCCCGCTCGAGCTGCGCGCGCGCGGCGGGCCGGCAAGACCACGCGCGAGAGCAGCAGCACCGCGAGGATGCAGCCGTAGATCAGCGGCTCGGTGAGGTCGCGCTTGACCAGCCAGAGGAAATGGAGCACCGCGAACCCGCCGGCCAGGTACACCAGCCGATGGAGCCGCCGCCAGCGGAGCCCGCCCAGCTTCTGGACCATCGCCGCGGGCGAGGTGGCGGCCAGGATGCCGAGGATCACGAAGGCGCTGAAGCCGACCACAGCACCCACGGATGCTCGGCGATGTCCTGGTCGATTCCGTCGGCGAGAGCCGGTGGTCGAACAGGGCGTAGATCAGGAAGTGGAGCAGCCCGTAGAAGAAGGCGAAGCTGCCCACGAGCCGGCGGACCCGAACCAGCGGGGCCCAGTCGGTGAGCCGGCGGACGGGCGTGATGCCGAGGGTCACCAGCAGGATCACCAGGGCGGAGAGCCCGGTGGTGTGGGTCAGCGTCTTGACGGGATCGGCGCCCAGATCGGCCGTGAAGATGCCGCGCACCAGCCACGCGAGCGGCCCCAGGCAGGCGACCCAGGCGACCGGCTTGAGCACCCACCGGACCAGATCGGGTCGCCGCGCCACGGGTCAGAAGTTCTTCCGGAGGTCCATTCCGCTGTACAGGCTCGCGACCTGATCGGCGTAGCCGTTGAACATCAGGGTGTCGCGCCGGAACAGCTCGCCGATCCGCCGCTCCTTGTCCTGGCGCCAGCGGGGATGGTGCACCGTCGGGTTCACGTTGGCGTAGAAGCCGTACTCGTTCGGGGCCGAGAGCTGCCAGGAGTTGCGGGGCTGGGTCTCGGTGAAGCGGATCTTGACGATGCTCTTCCCGCCCTTGAACCCGTACTTCCAGGGCACGATCAGCCGGAGCGGCGCTCCGTTCTGATTGGGCAGCGGCTTGCCGTAGACCCCGGTGACCATCAGCGTGAGCGGGTGGAGCGCCTCGTCGAGACGCAGCCCCTCGACGTACGGCCAGTCGAGGATCCCGCTGCGCTGCCCGGGCATCCGCTTGGGATCGAGCAGCGTGACGAACTCGACGAACTTGGCCTTGCTCCCGGGCTCGAGCTTCTTGATCAGATCGCCGAGCGGGACGCCGTTCCAGGGGATCACCATCGACCAGGCTTCGACGCAGCGCATCCGATAGGTGCGCTCGACCGTGGGCAGACCCTTCAGGAGATCGTCGAGATCGTAGGTCCCGGGACGCTTCACGTCGCCTTCGACCGTGACCGACCACGGACGGGTCACGAGGGCGCCGGCGTTCTCGGCCGGGTCCTCCTTGCCGAAGCCGAACTCGTAGAAGTTGTTGTAGGTGGTGACCACGTCGTACGGGGTGGGCTTGTCTTCCGCCACGACGGGCGCCACGGGTCGGCAGGCGGCGAGCGCGCGGCCCGGCAGCGCCACGGCTGCGGCGCTCACGCCCACGCTGGCCAGCCACTCCCGGCGGGTCCAGTAGAGCTTCTCGTCGGTGATCTCGCTGGCCCGGACGTCGGGCGCGCGGCGAATCAGCATCGGGCCTCCTCGGGTACGTTCCACCCTGCCCTAGCATAACGCCGGCCAAGGCCGTTTGGATCCCAGGGGCCTCCCAGGCGATCGGGGCCCGGCGGCCGAAGCGGACAGGGTGGGATTCGAACCCACGATACGCTTGTGGCGTATACACGCTCTCCAGGCGTGCCTCTTAAACCACTCGAGCACCTGTCCCGAAACGGCGTCCAATATAACCGGTGGGGAGAGACGAGCCGCCGCCCGGACCGGTCGGCGGCCAGTCGGCGCTCGCAGCCACGGCCTGCTGCGGCCTTCACTGCCGCGGCTCGCCCAGGGCGAGGGCCAGCTGCCCTCGAATCGCGCCGGCGGGGTGCTCGGCGGAGTGGACGTTGAGGTAGAAGCGACCGGGCTGCTCGACCACCTCCGCGAGCACCGCCGGCTCCGTCATGACACAGCCGCTCGGGTTGGCGGCCAGGTCGCTGGTCAGGGTGACCACCGGGGGCCCGGCCGAGCCCACCTCGCCCTGGTGCACGTGCACCTGTCGGGGCCGGGCGATGCCGGTGATCGTGGCTTCGTAACAGACCTTGCCGCTGTCGGCCAGGACACGGAGGCGGATCGTGCCCCGACCGTCCCGGTCACCGGGTCCGGGCACCTCGGTGGTTCCGGTCATCTCCGCCTGCAGGAACACTTCGGCGACGGGCGGCGGAGCCGCCGCCGCGGCCAACAGCGCCACCAGAGCCAGAGTCGTCGTGCCGGTCGCCAATCCACGTGGAGCGTGCATCGATCGCCTCCCTGATTGGGGGGCGGCGCGAGCGCCGTTCCCCGTTCAGAGTGGGAAACGCTCAGCGAGGATCGGCCTGCACAGGTGGCTGGGATTGCGACGCCGCAGAATCGCCCACCGCGGGCGCGAGCGTTAGGTCAGCGGCGGCTGGCGCCCTTCTTGACGGGCTTGCCGCCCTTGGCGGACGGCTTGCTCGCCGCCTGACTCTTCGTGGCCTTCCGCACCCGCTTGGTGAGCGCCGCGGGCTTGGTCCGCTTGGCCGCGCCGCGCGGGGCTCCGGACGAGTCGGGCTCCGCGACTTCGGCGGCGGCGGCGGCGGCGCTCCGAGCCGCCTTGGCTCGGGCCCCTGCCCCCTTCCGCGCCGACTTGGTCTTGACCAGCGGGCGCCGGGCCTCGATCCACTCCACCGCCTGCTCCAGGGTGACCGTCTCCAGCTCCTGGCCACGCGGGACCGACGCGCTCACCTCGCCGTGCTTGACGTAGGGACCGTAGCGGCCCTCGAAGAGCTGCACCGGCGCCTTGTCGGCCGGGTGCGCGCCCAGCTCCTTGAGCGGCTGGGCCGCCCGTCGCCCCCGCCCCGCCTTCGGCTGCGCCAGCAGCTCGAGCGCCCGCTCCAGCGTCACGGTGAGGACGTGGTCGTCGCCTTTGAGCGAGCGATAGTCTTTGCCGTCCTTGCCCTGATCGTGGACGATGTAGGGCCCGAAGCGTCCCTGGCTCGCCAGGATCCTGGCGCCCGTCTCGGGATGATTGCCGAGGTGCCGGGGCAGCGAGAGCAGCCCGACGGCGAGCTCGAGGGTGACGTCTTCCGGCTTCACGCCCTTGGGCAGCGAGGCGCGCTTCGGCTTCGGCTGGTCGTCGGCGACGGCGCCCAGCTGGACGTAGGGCCCGTACTGGCCGGTGAGCACGTAGATCGGCTCGCCGCTCTCCGGATGATTGCCCACCGTGTCCGGGCCCTCGGCCTTCTGGCGGAGCGCTTCCTCGATCTGGGCCACCGTCAGGTCCGCCGGCGGGACGTCGCGCGGGAGCGAGGCCTTGAGGGTCTCGCCGTTGCGGGGCACTTCGACGTACGGGCCGAACCGGCCCAGCTTGATCGCCGCCTCGGCGAGCCCGTCGAGCTTGACGGTGCGAGCCTCGACCGGGTCGATCCGCTTCTCCCGCACGGCCACCTGCGACCGGAGCCCGCCGCTCCCCGAGTAGAACTCCTCGAGGTAGGGCAGCCACTCGGCGTCGCCCTCGGCGATGTCGTCGAGCGTCTGCTCCATCCCGGCCGTGAACTTGGTGTCCACCAGGCGGGGGAAGTGCTGCTCGAGCAGGGTCGTGACCCCGAACGCGGTGAGCGTCGGCACCAGCGCCTGCCCCTGCTTCTGGACGTAGCCGCGATCGACGATCGTGTCGATGATCGACGCGTAGGTGCTGGGCCGGCCCACCCCGTCGGCCTCGAGCTCCTTCACCAGACTCGCCTCGGTGTAGCGGGCCGGCGGCTGGGTCTCGTGCGACAGCGCCTCGAGCCCGCGACAGGTCGGCGCGTCGCCCACCTCGAGGTGGGGCAGGATCACTTCCTGGTTCTCGAGCGCCGCGTCGGGATCGTCGGAGCCCTCGACGTAGGCGCGGAGAAAGCCCGGGAAGTCGATCCGCTTGCCCGTCGCCCGGAAGGTGGCGTCCTCGACCGCGAGCTGCACCGTCATCCCGGTGAGCTTGGCGTCGAGCATCTGCGAGGCCACGGTGCGCTTCCAGATCAGCTCGTAGACCGCGAGCTGGCGGCCGCTCAGCCCGGTCTCCTCCGGGGTGCGGAAATGGGCGCCCGCGGGCCGGATCGCCTCGTGCGCCTCCTGCGCCGCCGCGTTCTTGGTGACGTAGGTCCGCGGCTCCTTCGGCAGGTACCCCTTCCCGTAGAGCCGCTCCACCGACTCGCGCGCCGCCGTCAACGCCTGGGTCGACAGGTGGACGGAGTCGGTTCGCATGTAGGTGATGAAGCCTTCTTCGTAGAGCGACTGCGCCACCCGCATCGCCTCGCGGGCGCTCAAGCGAAGCTTCCGGTTGGCTTCCTGCTGGAGCGTCGAGGTGATGAACGGAGCGGCCGGGCGACGGGTGAACGGCTTTTCCTCGGACTCGGCCACCCGCCAGGGGGCCGTCTCGATCCGGGCGCGGAGGGCCTCCGCGTCGTCCTGCCCCAGCAGCACCACGTCGCGCTCGGGCAGCAGCTTGCCGGTGCGCTCGTCGAAGTCCTTGCCCGTCGCGATCCGCTTGCCGCCCAGGGCCACCAGCTGGGCGTTGAAGCGCTGCGCGTCGTGCTCCAGCTCCGCCTTGAGATCCCAGTAGGTCCCGGCGCGGAACGCCCGGCGCTCCCGCTCCCGCAGCACCAGGAGCCGCACCGCCACGGACTGGACCCGGCCGGCGGAGAGCCCGTAGGCGATCTTCTTCCAGAGCAATGGCGACAGGGTGTAGCCGTAGAGCCGGTCGAGGATCCGTCTGGTCTCCTGCGCCCGGACCAGCTTGTCGTCGATCCGCCTGGTGTGCTCGAGCGCGTCCTGGATCGCTTCCTTGGTGATCTCGTGGAAGACCATCCGGCGCACCGGGATCTTCGGCTTGAGCACCTGGGTGAGATGCCAGGAGATGCTCTCGCCCTCGCGGTCTTCGTCCGTCGCGAGCAACAGCTCGTCGGCGTCCGCCAGTGCCGTCTTGAGCTCCGCGACGACCTTCTTCTTGTCCGTGGGAATGACGTACAGCGGCTCGAACTCGGCGTCGACGTTCACGCCGAGACGACTCCATTCGAGGGTCTTGAGCTTGGCGGGAATGTCCGAGGCCCGCTCGGGCAAGTCGCGGATGTGGCCCATCGACGCCACGACCTTGTAGCCACGCGGGAGGAACTCCCGAATGGTACGGGCTTTGGTCGGGGACTCGACGACGACGAGGGACGCCATACGCTCCGTTCGCTCAAGTTCGCTCGGCCGCTCGACCTCGGGCCCGCCGGATGGGCCGCGGTCGCGGGGTCGGCAAAGGGGGTATTAGAAAACCGCCGGAGCGAAGTTTGTCAATCCGAGGCAAGATTGGGGCCCCCCGCCGGCACCCGCCCGAAAGGCCCGGTTCGCGGTAGATTGTCGGCCGTCCTCCCCCAATCCTGAGCGAGGCAGCGCTATGGGTAGCTTGATCTTCGGGGCCGTCCTCCTGGTCATCGGGCTGGTGGTCCGCGCCACCGGCAGCTCGGTCGGCTCGAAAGGCAACAAGTCGGCCGGATTCGCCATTCGGATGGTCGCGATGCTGCTGATGATCTTCGGCGCGCTGACCCTGGTGGGCTCGGGCGTGAAGGTGATCGACGCCGGCACGGTCGGGGTGCAGCACGCCTTCGGCCAGGTCTCCCCCACCCCGCTCCTGCCGGGCGTCCGCTTCGTGCCGCCGTGGTCGGAGGTGGAGCGCTTCACCACCCGCGAGGAGCAGTTCCCGAGCGCGGCCGACGCGGAACAGATGGGTGCCCTCTCGTCTGAGCAGATGGGGATGATGGTCGACGCCGCGGTGCGCTGGCAGATCGATCCGATGCAGGCCCCGCGGATCTTCACCGAGATCGGGACCGAGGAGCAGATCCAGACCCTGGTCCTGAACGCGATCCGCAACGGCGTCCGCGACGGGATGGCCCAATTCTCGATCAACGACATCTCCCGGCGGGCCGACATCGCCGAGGTGATGCGGGCCGAGGTCGACAGCGCCCTGGTGACCCGGCCCCGGGGCGGCGGCGAGCCGTTCCGGATCGCCAACGTCACGGCCTTCTTCCTCCGGAACCTCCAGCCGCCCGATCAGGTGGTCGAGGCCATCAACGCCAAGATCGCCCAGGAGCAGCAGATCCAGACCGAGCGTCACCGCGTCGAGGTCGCCCGGCTGCAGTCGGAGCAGCAGCGGCTCCTCAACCAGACCCTCACGCCCGAAGCCCTGATGAAGCAGTACCTCGAGGTGCTGCACGACATGCGGACCTCGAGCAACCTGATCGTCCTGGTGCCGACCGAAGGCGGGTCGCCGCTGCTCGACCTGAACGCGCTGCGGCAGAACATCCGGGGAAACTGATCCGCGGCGCGGCGGCTCGGCCTCCGACCGTCTAGTCGCCGTCGGCCCGCCCGGGATCGACGTTAGGCTCCCGCGCGGCCGCGCGCCGGCTCCGGGCGGCCGCCGCCCGGCGCAGGTCGCGCACCAGATAGGCGACGCCGGCGCCGATCAGCCCGATGGCGAGGAACATCAGACCCGGCGGCGGACCAACCTGGTCCGCGATGCCGAGTCAGGTGCCGTCGAGCAGGCAGTCGGGTGGGCCGGGAATCTGCAGCATGGTCGCCCCCAAGCTCGTCGGATCCGGTCCGACCGGCAATCCCGGACCCATCGCCCTTCGCGCGGGTGGCATGGTCGCGGGTCCTCCGCGCCGTCGCGAATCGCCAGAGGCGGGCCGGCATCCTCCGCCCGCCGGTGCGGCGACTACACCCACCGATCGTCGGGAGGCTCCGAACCGGGCCGACCGACGCCCTTTCGGCCGTTCGGGCCGCGCCAGCCCTTGCACCGGCGGCTGGCATCGGGTCTGCAACGTCGTCAGGCCATGACCGAGCGCCAGACCGTCACCGACCACGACGATCGTTGTCCCGCCTGCGACGCGCCCGAGCGCCGCGCCTTCCTGCGCACGCTCGCCGGAGCCGCCGCCGGCGCGCTCGTCGCCCTGGGCGCCGGGCCCCGCGAGGCCGTGGCGCTCTCCTTCGCGCCGATCCGCGGGGACCGGGCCGGGGGTGACGGACCGCTCACCTATCCCGTGCCGAAGTCGAGTGGAGTGGAGATCGATCGCGACAACGAGATCATCGTCGCGCGGTTCGACGGAAAGGTTTGCGCCTTCGCGCTCTCCTGTCCGCACCAGCGGAGCATGCTCAAGTGGCGCGAGTCCGAGGGTCGGTTCCAGTGCACCAAGCACAAGTCCAAGTACTCACCCGACGGCACCTACCAGTCGGGGCGCGCCACCCGCAACATGGATCGCCATCCGATCTCCCTCGAGGGAGGATCCCTGGTGGTCGATCGCACCAAGCTCCTCAAGAGCGACGACGATCCCGCCGCCTGGGCCAAGGCGGTGATCAGCCTCTAGCCGGCGGCGCGTCGACCCGGTGGCCGCCAAGCTGCCCCAGATCCGACGATCGGGGGTGTCTTCGGGGCTCGAATCCCCGTCAGCGGCCGCCCAGCACCGTCCGGAGCTCGAGCGAGGTCATCAGCGGCACCACGACCTCTCGGAGCACCGGCGTGAGACCGCCCTGTGGCGCGAAGACCTCGAGCGAGAACGACCGCCCGGCCTCCTCCGCGAGGGCGAGGAAGCGCTGGCGTCGATCCGAGCGAGGCCCGTCGCGCCAGACCAGCTCCTGCCAGGCGAACCGGCCCACCGTCTCCGTCCGCTCGGCGGCCAGGGCCCGATCGCCCTCAGGCATCGCCCGCCTGGCCTGCCCGGCGAGCTCCGTCCACGCCGTGGTCGTGATCCCGCCCTCGAGTCGGACTCGCGAGCCCTCGGGCCCGCTCGCGACGAACCGCTCTCCCGTCCAGCTGACGGTCCATCCGACGGGCAGCTGGAACGCCAGGCCTCCGGCCGGCGCGCGCACGGTCTGCACCCGGCTCAGCTCGTCGGCGCTCCGCTTCCGGAAGGGACCACCCGGCAGCCCCCCCGCGATCCCGGTCACCAGCCCGCTCGGGGTCACCAGGAACCGAACCACCGCCCCGCCCGACACGTTGCGGAAGACGGCGCTCGCCTCGCTCGCGAAGTCGAGCTCGTAATCCATCCGGAGGTCGCCGCCCGTGAGCCGGGCATGGAGCGGCCCTTCGCCCGACTCGGTGACCTCCACCAGCTGGCCACCCGTCGACCGGTACTCGCCCACGTAGCGCGATCGGAGCGCCGCGGGCAGCGTGTAGTCGTTGATCGTCGGGTCGCCCTCTTTCGGGAGACCGAAGCTCGTGACCGGCTCGCCCCGCGCGAGATGGAGCAGGTTGTTGACCACGTAGATCTTGCTCGGAAAGCGATAGGGATCCAGCGTCGGCCCGCCGTAGAAGACGCTCGCCGCCACGTTGGCCGCCGTATCCAGGGCGGTCCAGGAGCCCATCACGATGGCGTCACCGCCGTGATGGATGATGGTGCGTCCGTCGATCTCGTTGATGGCCCACCCCATGCCGTAGCCCGTCGGCACCCCGGTGACGCCCATCTCCGGCATCGACGCCGTGGTGACGCTGCCCGGCTCGAACAGCTGGGCGACGCTCGCCTCCGACAGGATCCGCGTCCCGTCGAGCGTGCCCTTGCCCAGCAGCATCGCCAGGTAGCGTCCCATGTCGGCGGCGCTCACCCCGGAGCTCGCTGCCCGCCGGAAGGCCGACCGCCAGAAAGCGCGGCGCCGGCACCACCCCGCCCAGCCCGGCATAGTGACCCCAGAGCGCGCCGATCTCCCGAAACCGCGCCGAACGCCGTCGACGAGTGGCGCATCCCGGCCAGCGCCAGGATCGCGCGCTCGAGGTAGGTGCTGAAGGGAGGCCTGCTCACCGCCGTGATGATGGCGCCCGCGACGCTCCAGTTCTCGTTGGCGTACTCGAACGACTTGCCCGGCGCCCGCACGATCGGCTGCGGAGAGCGCCACGCCGCGCTCGATCGCCGCCTCCGGCGGTGTCGCGGCTGAAGAGCCAGCGATTGACGCTCTGGCTTGGCCCGAGGTGTTGTTGAGCAGCATCCCGGACGGTGATCTCGGCGCCCCGCCGATCCGCGGTCTTGAACCACGGCAGGTAGCGGGTGACCGGCGCGTCCAGCTCGATCGCGCCGCGCTCCACCAACTGCATGATCGCCACGGCGGTGAACGACTTGGTCTGCAGGCCGATCGCCACCGGCGACCGCTCCGTCATCGGCGCTTGGCGAAACCGACCGACCACCTCGCGGCCGTAGCCGCGAGCCAGCACCCTGCCGTCCTTCACCACCACGGCCGAGAAGCCGGGGATCGGGATGCTGTCGAGGTGGGTGCGGGCTCCGGTCGATCCGCGCGACGGCGGCGTCCTGCGCCAGGAGCGAGACCGCCAGACCAGGCGGCGACCAGGGCGAGAGATCAGGCGTGCGCATCGAGCTCATTCGACGATCCAGGTTGCGCGGGTTGACCGTCAGCACCCGCCGGGACGGCATCCAGGCGCTCATCGCGGCGAAGCCGAGGATCGCCGCGACCGCGATCCCCATCCCGACGAGCGACTGGCGCAGCGGGAAAGACACCAACCCGACTTGCGAGAAGAAGGCCGAGAGTGCCGGTGGAGCGGCGAGCCACCAGGCAGGGTCGTCCGGCCAGCACGCCCAGCACGGCGAGGAGCAGCCTTGTCCACCACGGAGCTCGGAGCTCGGCCGGGGTCATTCCCACCGTCTTCAGGATCCCGAACATCCGGCGATTCTCGGCGATGGTGAGCAGCGTCGTGTTGACGATGAAGATCGACGCGGCGAGCAGGAAGACCGCCGCCGAAACCGTTGGCCAGCCTGAGCCCGGAGAGAATCGCGTCGAGCTGGTCGCGAATGAAGTAGTCGCCCGGCTTGGCGTCCACCGCCTCGCCGTACTCCCCGCTCGAGCTCGGCCATGAACCGGTCGGCGTCCACCCCCGGCGCGAGCACCACCCCAGCATGGCTCGGCCGCCAGAGCGGGTCGGCCACCTTGACGGCGTCGAGGCGGATCGGAATCCGTGGCGGTGTTGTTGATCGACTGATAGACCCCAGTCACCAGAAGATCGTCACGCCGAGCAGGTTGATCTGGACCGTGTCGCCCACGTCCTTCGCGAGTTCCGCCGCGGTCCGGATCGCGAGGGACACCGCGGCGCTCGGGTTGCGCCCGCGGAGGTTGCCGTAGCGGAGACCTTCCATGTCGCCATCCACCACGATGCCCATGGTGGTCTGCGGAAATCCGGTGGCCGGGAGCCAGGCGAGGGTGCCGTCGAGCGGATCCCAGGTGGCCACAGCTCCCACGTCGGGACGCGAGGTGAGGGCCTCCATCAGCGCCTCGTGTCGCATCCCGAAGCGCGCCGGCCGGTGCGGCTCACCCGGACGTTCGCGCCGTCGAATCCGAAGGGCGCGAGGTCGGTCCGCATCTGCTGGAACGAGTGATCCAGGTTCACCACCGCGAGCGCCGCCCGCCACCACCGTGGCGAACCCGACGCTCACGGAGAGGAACACGGCCCGCCTCGGGAGAGCCCGAGGTTCTTGATCGCGAGCAACAGCGGGACCGCCAGGTTGCGAATCCGCCGCCACGGTGCCCGCTCCGCGAGGCTTCCTGGTGCGCCTCGGCCCCGTAGCGAATCGCGATCCGCCGGCTTGACCCGGGCGGCCAGCTGGCCACCCGGACCACGAGAGGTAGACCAGTCCGAGGAAGACGGCGAGCACCGTGAGGGCCAGGCCCACAACCCCGGCCTCCACCGCGGTGCCGATCGTCCTGGTGAGGAGCAGGATCGTCTGCCGCACCGCCGCGACGCCGAGCAGCAGCCCGAGCGGCAGCGCGATCGCTGCCAGGATCAGATACTGGAGCTCGTAGATCCGGCGCACCTCTCGCGGCCGAAAGCCCTGGGCCCGGAGGATGCCGATGATCTTGAAGTCGGCCAGGATCGCGCTCGTGATGGTCCCCTGGATCGCGAAGAGCGCCACCAGGAGCCCGAGGCCCGAGAAGGCGACCAGAATGGCCGCCATCATCGAGTAGGGCCGGACGTAGCCGTCCCGCACCGCGGCGTAGTCGTTGACGCTCCCGCCGTACGCCCCGCCCAGGTGGGCGACGAAGGCGGTCCAGAGCGAATCCGACACGGCGGGATCGGGGAGCCGGACCCCGATCATCACCTCGGTGAGCCGAGCGGCCTCGAAGTGGAACGGGAGCTCGCCCGGCCCGACCCAGACCCGGGTCGGGTTGATGAACGGCGCGCTGAACTGCGGGTCGACGATGATGGCCGCGATCCGGAAGGAGCGGAGCCCGTCGGCCGCCGGGATCTCGATGGTCTCGCCGGGCCGCATCCCGACGTCGAGCGCGAGCGAGGTCGGAATCCAGATCTCGCCCGGGCCGGGCGCGGCCGACTCGGTCCCCGCCACGAAACGGACCCGGTCCTGGCCCTCGAGCGATGCCGGCCGCTCGGTGACCAGCAGGAACCGGCTCAGCTCCTTGCCGCCGTAGAAGGTGCTCTCGTGCAGGGTCACCATCGGCATCGCCGGCGTGACCGCGGCGGCACGCTCGGCCCACCAGGACCGGACCTGCTCGACCCGGTGGACGTTGGCGTCGAAAGTCATGGTGACGTGCGAGCCCGAGAGCTCGGCGAACATCGAGTCGAACGGCCGCTCGATCTCCCGGACGATTCCGATGCCGGTGAAGAAGAGCAGCGCCGAGAGCCCTACGATCGCGCCGACCAGGAGCCCCTGCCCCTTCCGGCGGCGGAGGTTGTGCAGCGCCATCAGGAGCACGCTCCGCATCGCTACCACCCCTGCTCGACCAGCCAGGCCACCACTCTGGCCTCGCGATCGGCCGGAGTCTCCGCCGGGTCGGCCAGCACGAGCTCGGCCTGCACCTGCCCGTCCTTGAGGTAGACGATCCGGTCGCCGATACAGGCCGACTTCACCTCATGGGTGGCCATCACGATGGTCTGGCCGGCGGAGTTGAGCGAGCGAAAGCTCTCGAGGACCGCGGCCCCCGCGGCGGAGTTGAGCGCGCCGGTCGGCTCGTCGGCCAGCACGGCCCGCGGCCGGTTGATCAGCGCCCGGGCGATGGCCGCCCGCTGCTGCTCGCCGCCGGAGACCTGGGCGGGGCGGCGCGCGGCGAGATGGCCGATGCCGAGCGCCTCCATCAGCTCGAGCGCCCGGCGGTCGACCTTGGCGCGGTCGGTCTCCACCAGGTAGCCCGGGACCACGATGTTCTCGAACAGGGTGAGATGGGGAATCAGGTTGATCGCCTGGAAGACGAACCCGATTCCCGTGCGCCGGAGCATCGAGAGGCCGGTCTCGTCCATGGTGTCGATCCGGGACGACTCGAAGTGGATCTCGCCGCCGCTCGAGCGCTCGAGCCCGCTCAGGAGATAGAGCAGCGTCGATTTGCCCGACCCCGAGCTGCCCATCAGGACCACCAGCTCGCCCGGTCGAACCTCGAGATCGACCGCCCGCAGGGCGTCGACCTGGGCCCCGTCGAGAGAGAACCGTTTCGAGAGCCCGCGGGTCTGGATGATCGGTGCCGTCATGCCGGAACGCTCCGCTGTGGTCCCGCGCGCTGGCGGGGAGTCGGGGGTACTACGTAATCTTACACCGTAAGTTTCTCAGGATTCAACGGTCAGGCGGTCCCATGGTTCCCAGCACGCGCCGGAAACGAGCCCTCTCCCCGGACCGGATCTTCCAGGCCGCGCTCGCCCTCGTGGATCGCCGGGGACTCGAGGCCCTGAGCATGCGGGAGCTGGGGCGGTCGCTCGGGGTCCAGGCGATGTCCCTCTATCACCACGTCCCGAACAAGGCCGCGCTGCTCGAGGGCGTGACGGACCTGGTCTTGGCGGAGATCGATCTGACCGAAACCGGCGGAACCTGGCAAGACGCGGTGCGCCGGGGAGCCCGCTCCTTCTGGCGGGTCCTGATGGCTCATCCGAACGTGATCCCCCTGCTGCTCCGGACGCCGAGCCAGGGTTTCGGCGCCCGGGAGTCCGGCGAGGCCACCCTCCGGTTCTTCGTGCGCGCGGGGCTCGACCCGAAGGCGGCCCACCAGCTCTTCCGCATCATGCAGGCCTTCGTGCTGGGCATGGCGATGATGCTCCGAGCCAAGCCCACGTCGAAGCAGATCAAGGCCGCCCGCGCCGACCTCGGAGAGACGCCGGGCCGCTACCCCCTGCTCGAGAAGGCCCTGGCGCCACCGGTCGAGATCGATCCGGACGCCGACTTCGACCGCGGGATCGAGATGCTGATCCGGGCGGTCGAGGACCGGCGGGCCGAGCCCGCGAGATCGCCTCGGAAGCGCTAGGGGGGCTGGTCAATCGGGCGGGGACGACAGGTGCTCGCTGACGATCATCCAGCGCCCCTCCCGAAACCGGAAGAGGGCGGTCCAGGCCCCCCGAATCGTGTGGGGATTTCCCGTCGGGGCGATATGGGGAATCGACCAGCTGCCCGCAAGGAGGGCCGCGGTCGGGTTCAGCCGCTCCACGTAAACGTCGCCCCAGACCCACTTGGCGTCCCGCATGTTCTGTCCGGCGTTCCGCCAGAAGTCGGCGATCCCGGCCCGGAGCGAGTCCGGCGAGGTTCCCACCTGCCCACCCGAGGCGAAGACGATCCGGCCGGTGTCCGGGTAGAGCGCGCCCATCCGCTCGGCCACGCCGGGCGTGCTGAAATCGTAGGCCGCCGCGATCAGCCCCTTCAGGGTGTCGGCGAGGGCGCGGTCCGCCTCGGCGGAGGGGGGCGCTCCCTCCGGCGCGGCGCACGAGGCCAGAGAAGCGACGAGGAGCAAGCAGATCAGGCTTCGGCTGGGACGGACTCTGGCAGTGCTCACCTGGTTCCCTTGCCCGAGAGGGTGGCGCATAATCGGACTCTGGCGGCCGTTGTCAGGGATCTTAGCTTGATGATGTGTCGCAGTCGCAGTCCCGCCCCCCTGGAGGCCCCGTGTTCCGACACCGCTCCCTCGTCTCAGCCCTGATCGCCGCGGGCGCCGTAGCCTGCGCCTCCGCGAGCGGAGACCAGTCCGACGCAGCCACCGCCGACCGGGCGGCCACCGAGACCCGCGATCTCCAGATGCTCCAGGCTCCGGCCCCGGAGGCCGCCCCATCGGTCTCCGACCTCGAGGCTGGCCGTCAGGAAACGGTGCACCGGGCCCATCGGGCCGCCGCCGAGCCCGCCGCCGTCGCCACGGCGCCGGCGCCCGAGCCGGACCTGACCTCGATCATCTCCGAGCCGAGTCCGTCGGTCGCCGAGCCGGCGGTGGCCACCAGTCTGGTCGAGGCACCGGCGCCGGCCGCGGCCGTCGCCGAGGAGCCCGCCCCGACGATCGAGCGCTCGCCGCCGATGTCGACTTGGATGGGCGGGTCGGCCGAGCCGGTGGTATCCGCCGGAGGCTTCGACAGCGGCCTCCGCGGCGCCGTCGGCGGGCACGGCCCGGTCATCATCATCCGGGGCGGCCGGGGCGGGATTCACGACGACTGCGACCTCGATCGTCCGCGGGTTCGGCTTCCGGGGAGCACCGGGATCGCGATCAACCAGCGCGGCCGCTTCCCGGTCGGCGGCTCGATGCGCCGCGGGATCCGCTAGCCGGTCCTCCACCCCAGTCGCTCCCGACCCCGCCACCACCCGGTGGCGGGGTCTTCGTTTGAGAGGCGGCACGACCGGAGGACGGGAATTACCTTCCCGAGCGCCCCACAATCTCTCCTGCAACGCCGCGAGGATCTCATGTCGCGTCGGCTCATCCCGAGTCTGCTCGGGCTCGTCATCGGCTGCGCTCCCGCCGCACCACCATCGGCGCCGCCAGCGGGGACCGAGTTCGCCAGCTGCGGTGTCCAGCCGAGGGGCCCCTTCGGCGTCGCGCCCGTGCGCTCGCTCTACGTGCCGACGCGCGACGGAGTGCGGCTCGCCGTCGACCTGATCCTGCCAGACAGCGTCCCGCCCGACGGCGTCCCCACCATCATGGTGATGACCCGCTACTGGCGGGCGGTTGAGGGTCAACCGGCCACCGACCTTCAGCGCTTCTGGGCCAGCCACGGCTACGGGGTGGTCTGGGGCGACGTCCGCGGCACGGGCGCGTCGTTCGGCGTCTGGCCGCACCACCGCACACGCGACGAGACCCTCGATTTCAGCGACGTGATGGACTGGATCGTGGCTCAGGGGTGGTCCAACGGGCGGATCGGCGCCTGGGGCAGCTCTTACACGGCCAACACTGCCGACTGGATGGCCGAGCGAAACCACCCGGCGCTCAAGGCGGTGGTCTCCCGCTTCCCCGACTACGATCCTTACGCCGACCTCTACTTCCCCGGTGGCGTGCCCAACGCCTACATGGGCAAGAACTGGGGCGCCTCGGTCAAGCAGATGGACCTGAACACGCCGCGCACGGGCGAGGACGGGGTCGCGCGCGGCGTGCGGCCGGTCGACGAGGACACGGACAGCGCCTTGCTCAGGGCGGCGGTGGACGGACGCCGCGCGGTGCCCGACATGTATCAGTCGATGCGGACCATCGTCTACAAGGACGACGCCCCCGCCGCCTGGAACGGCACGTCGATGGACTGGTGGGGAATCCACTCCCACGCGGCGGACGTCGAGCGCTCCGGCGTCCCGATACAGTCGTGGGCGAGCTGGACCGACGCGGGCACGGCCAACGGCGTACTCCACCGCTTGATGCGGCTCGCCAATCCGCAGAACGTGGTGATCGGCGCCTGGAGCCACGGCGGCGTCACCGACACCGACCCGTTCCAGCCCGCCGAGGTCGAATCCGACCCGTCGAGCCCGAGCCAGT
Source organism: Gemmatimonadales bacterium (assembly GCA_041390205.1). Taxonomy (GTDB): domain Bacteria; phylum Gemmatimonadota; class Gemmatimonadetes; order Gemmatimonadales; family GWC2-71-9; genus SHZU01. Next base: position 110,857 of record JAWKQJ010000006.1, on the reverse strand, counting down.
TTCTCGACGACCTCTGCTTCTTCGATCGCTTCGTGAAAGGCGTCGAGAACGGCTTCGCGATGGGCCGGCTCCGCTATTTCACGATGGGCGAGCGCCGCTGGAAGACCGCGGCCACCTGGCCCCTGCCCGAGGCACGGGAGACGACCTGGTACTTCGGCGCCGACGGCTCGCTCGCGAGCGAGGAGCCCCGGGAGGCCGGAGCGGATCGCTATGCCGTCGACTTCACCCACACCACCGGCACCCGGAACCGTTGGGCCACGAACAACGGCGCGGGTGACGTGATCTACCCGGATCGCGCCGACGCGGACCGCGCCCTGCTGACCTACACCTCCGCGCCGCTCACCGAACCGATGGAGATCACCGGGCAGCCGGTGGTGACGGTCTGGATCAGCGCCGACCGGGACGACGCCGCCGTCTTCGCGTACCTCGAGGACGTGGCGCCCGACGGCCGGGTGACCTACCTCGGCGAAGGGCAGCTGAGAGCGCTCCACCGGGCCGTCTCCAATGCCGCGCCGCCCTACCCCGTGGTCGGGCCCTATCACAGCTTCTTCCGCGCCGACGGGGCGCCGCTCGCGCCCGGCACCGAAACCGAGCTCGCCTTCGCGCTCCATCCGCTCTCGGTACGGATCGGGGCCGGTCACCGGCTGCGGGTGGCGGTGGCCGGCGGCGACCAGGACACCTTCGCGAGAGTGCCGTCCGAGGGGCCGCTCGAGATCATGGTCCATCGCGGCGGCGAGCGCCGCTCCCGGATCGTGTTGCCCGTCGTGCCGGCCCGTTGAGGATGGTGCGGGAGGTTCTGGTGCCGCGCACTCGGCTCGCCGCGCTCGCGCTGCTCTCTACCCTGTGCCTCGGCTCCTGCGGTAGCCCGGCCGACCCCCAGGCCGACCTGCAGGCGATTCGCGCGTTCATCGAGCGCGCGGAAGCGTTGAACAACCAGGGAGACCTGGAGGGTTGGGTCGCGCTGTTCGAGGAAGGCGCGATCTACATGCCGCCGGGCCGCCCCACCGTGACCACCCGGGCGGAGCTGCTCCAGATCGCGCGGGCCGGGTTCACCCGCTGGCGCACCGAGATCCAGCTGACGCCCGAGGAGATCGTCGTCGAGGGCGACTATGCCTTCGCCCGACTCCGGGTGGCGGGCAACGCCACCCCCATCGAGGGCGGCGAGCCGCGACGGATCGACACCAAAGAGATGGTGATCTACCACCGTCAGGCGGACGGCGGCTGGAAGGTCGCCCGCCTGATCGGCAACAGCAATCGCTGACTGAGCGAGGCACCAGGCGTCACGACGCGGCGGCTCGGCGACCATCGGCCGGGGATCCGAGCCTCACCGCTCCGAAGCCGGCGCGTTCTCCCCCTCCCGCACGAGCCACCGGCGACGAGCCGAAAGCGGGCCAAGTCGGTCGACCTGTCCCGACGGCCAGCGCACGACCACGGAGTCGACCCGCTCCGCGTCACCCAGGCCGAAGTGCACGATCGGCTCGTCCTGTCCGGCGTATCCGGTCGCGGCCCGGAGGTACCGATGGCGCCAGCGGCGCTCTCCCCCCACCGTGGCCAGCGCGGCCACCCGGGCGCCGATGCCGTGGCGGTTGGAGCGCCGGCCTTCGAGCCGGATCGCGAGCCAGGATCGACCGAGGGTCTCCGCCCGATAGAGCCGGTCCGGCGACCGGCTGCTTCCCCAGTTGGCGACGTAGAGGTCGAGATCGCCGTCACGATCGAAATCCGCGGCGGCGATCCCCGCAGAGGTGTCTGCCTGAAGGAGCCAGGGCGCGGACGGGGCGACGTGGAAGCCACCCCGGCCGTCACCCAGGTGGAGCACGTTGAGCATCCCCGCGGCCGGCGTGCCGCTCCCGAGGTAGAGATCCAGGTTGCCGTCCCCATCGAAGTCGCCCCAGGCGTGTCCCTTCGACGCCGCGCTCTGGGGCGTGGCGTCGCGCGAGAGCGGGGTCAGCCGGCCGCCGTCGTTCCGATAGAGCACGTTGTCGCCGTCGAAGTCGGCGACGAAGAGGTCCAGGTCGCCGTCCTGATCGGTATCGGCCCAGGTCGCCCCGTACGAGTAGGCGACGTGGGTATCGAGATGCGGCGTGGGCCAGGGCTCCAGCCGCCCGTCGCCCCGGTTCTTGAGCAGCAGGTTGGGCCGCCTGGCCTTGGCGACGAAGAGCTCGGGCAACCCGTCGTCGTCGAGGTCGCCCCAGGCGCAGGCCCGGGCCGCCCCCGGCTCCGCGGCACTCTCGGGCAACCCGGCAGCGCCGAATCGTCCCGCGCCGTCGTTGATCGCCAGGAAGCTCGGCGAATCGTCGTAGCCCACCACGAAGCCGTCGAGATCGCCGTCCCGGTCCGCGTCCGCGAAGCAGGTCATCGACGCCGCCCGCGGTGCGCCGAGCAGCGAGTCCGGCCACTGGACCAAGCTGCCGCCGTCGTTCCGGTAGAGGAGCGCGGGACGGTGGGAGCGATTGACGGCGTAGAAATCCAGGTCGCCGTCGCCGTCCAGGTCCACCCAGCTCGCGCCCTCGGCGTTGCCGACGTCGACCGAGACCGGGCTCTCGGCGAGCGGAACGAAGCGGCCGCCGTCGTTCCGGTAGAGCATGCTCCGCTGGCCTTCGGAGCGGGCGACGTAGAGATCGGGGTCGCCATCGCCGTCGAAGTCGGCCCACGTGACGCCGCGGGAGGCGGCGAGGTCCCTCACTGGGGCCGCGTCGGCGACCTCGACGAAGGTGGGGACGGCCTGCCGATCGCCGAGGGCGCCGGCGGCGGCCACGACGAGGACGGCGGCGGCTGAATGTGGTCGCATCGGGTCGGCGCTCCGGGGCACGGGCTCTGGGACGGCGGATCTCCAATTCACTACGTTGCACGGTGCTCGGGAGGTTGCGCCCGGGCCCCTGCTCCCGACCAGGACGGTGGCGATGCTCGCGCGGACCCTGCTCTTCGGCGTCTTCTTCCTCGCCGGCTGCGGCATGACCGACCCGGCCGAGGGCTTCCAGGCCGGCAGGAACCGGTGGAATTCGCTCGGCATCGTCGACTACCGGTTCGACCTTTCGCGCGGCTGCGAGTGTCTTCCGGTCGGAGCGGTGCGGATCGTGGTCGAGGACGGCGTGGTCGTATCGCGGACGGTGCTCGCGACGGGCGAGCCGCTCGAGGCGAGCCTGGCGCCGCACTATCCGGACATCCCAGGCCTCTTCGATCTGGTCGACGACGCCTACCGCCGGGCCATCGACGTCCGGGTGACCTTCGACGAGCAGTACGGCTATCCCCGCTCTGCCCGCATCGACTACTTCGAAGGCCCCGACGACGAGATCACTCTCGCCGTCACGGAATTCGCCGCCGTGCAGGAGTGACGCTCGGCCCCGAGGCTGGTCGCGGCGGCACCAGGACGCCGTGGGACCGCACCCTCGCTCAGTCGACTCGCCGGAGGATCACCGTGTCGTCGAGACCGAACGGCACCACGACCTCGGCCGCGCTCGACTCTGCCACGACCTTGCCACCGACCTCCGCGCGCCAGCGACGGCCTTCGCGATTCGGCACCACCAGGCGCCCGCGAACCTCGGGATCGGAAGACCGCCTTCGGAAGCTGAAGGTGCTGACCGGGCCCGTGAGGGTGTAGTCCAGCTCGGCCACCGCGTCGTTGCCCTCTCCGAGCCACACGAAGAACCGCTTGGTCTTGAGGTAGCCGAGCACCATCATCCGGCCCGCATCGGCCAGGACAGGCTCCGGATAGTCCCCGTTGAGAACGTGACCCAGGTAGACCGCTTCGGCCGCCATCAGGTCCGGGTTGCCCAGCTCTTCCCACGATCCGGGATAGGCGTGATGCCACCGGTAGAGGTCGCCCGGCTTGCTCAGGTGCAGGTCCACGTTGCTCCGGCCGAGCGCCTGCGCCTTCTCCAGATAGGTCTTGAAGTGCTGCTGCAGCAACGGTCCGCTCGGATCCTCCGAGTCCAGGAAGAAGTGGAACCGGCTGTAGGGATTGTTGACGACGCCGAGCAGGAGATCCCGCGCCAGGTACTGGTCCGGCACCTCGTCGGGGAAGCCGCCGATGCCGTCCACGATCGCGTTGCCCTTGGCCTGCTCGCCCGCGGCCGCGTGGCGTCGCCGCTGCTCCTTCGGGACCGACGCCCAGGTCCGGGTCCACTCCAGCTGGCCGAAGTACGGGGCCACCAGTCGGAAGTAGTCGGGGAAGCGCACCGCGGCGGCCACCGCGTCGATGCAACCGCCGCTGTAGCCCCAGATGCTGACGTTGCTCGGATCGACGTGCGCGGCGAAGTCGCGCTTGACGACCTCGATCGCGTCGATGATGTCGAAGGTCTCCACCGCCCAGGAGTCGGTGACACCGGCCGAGCCGTCCCGGCCTCGCTTGCTGACCGACAGCCCGAACATCCCCTGCCTGGCCATCCGGTAGCAGCTGCTCACGGTGCCGAACCGGGAGCCGGGATTCCCTCCATGCTGGACCACCGCGATCGGCATGGCGCCGCCGGTCGGCACATAGCAGACTTCGGCAAAGAGCGGCCCCAGGTCCGAGACGCTGCTCCGATACGCGATCTCCTTGACCACGACGTCCGGATCCGCCCGGAGCGGGGCGATCGACTCCAGCGTGAAGGCATCCTCCGCGGCGATCGGCGCCACGCCGCGATGGAGCGCCGTGAGACGGAGGGCCACCGTCAGGCCGGGGATCTTCCCGGTCAGGTAGAGCCGCAGGAAATAGTTGTAATCGCTCGACGCCTCGGCGATGCCCGAGTCGACGGAGGCTCTGCTGATCGACGGATCACCCATGAGCTGGCGGAGCTCGACCACGTAGGGCGGATCGGGCTGGGTCTGCGCTCTGGCGGGCTTGCCCAGGGCAAGGGCGCTCAGGATGCCGGCGATCAGGATTGGTCTCATGCGGTCGCGACCTCGAGATGCGGACACCAGACAACATACCCGCGTCAGCAGCCTGACCCAGTCGTCCAGCCGCGAGGTGGGCCACCGAAGCTCCGGTCGAGCGGCCCGAACGTCGCTCCAGTCGGGCGAGCTGACGCGGACCGAGAACGATGTCCTTGCCCAGCGGCAGCGCCGGTTGTGGAGCGGTCTGGACCGGTGTCCGCGGGGAGCCGGCCTGATAGATTACCGGCCTCGCGACCATTCCACCCGCGATGGCCGCACGAATCCAGCTTGCTTACGCCAGCCGAGAAGGGGTACCAACCGTGAGTCTGCCGGCCCTCGAGCTAGAGCCCGTCGATACGAAGTCCTACGAGCGCGCCGTCGAGCGGTTCCGCGAGGCCAGGATCGTGCTGCCGACCTTCGCCCAGCTCGCCGACCCGACGCTCATCCCGGACCGGATCGCGGCGGCCGTGGCGGCGGTCGATCCGGACGCGGCCCATCCGCTCAACCTCTTCCGGGTCCACTGGCACAACGACGACACCCGCGCCGGGTTGGCCCCGGTGCCACGATTCGTCGAGCTCCCCACGGCCCTCACCGGCGTCGAGGCGAAGATCGTCGTCGCGCTCGGCGATCGTTTCCCGATGATCCGCGCCCACAAGGTGCTCGCGGCGTACGGGTGCCTGGCGCCGCGGGTGGTGCTGGGACAGTTCGACCCGACGACGCATCGCGCCGTCTGGCCCTCGACCGGCAACTACTGCCGCGGCGGCGTGGCGATCTCGCGGATCATGCAGTGCCACGGCGTGGCGGTGTTGCCGGAGGGCATGAGCCAGGAGCGCTTCGACTGGCTCGAGCGCTGGGCGCTGGACCCGGCGGACGTGATCCGGACGCCCGGCACGGAGAGCAACGTCAAGGAGATCTACGACAAGTGCGCCGAGCTCCGTGACGATCCCGACAACGTGATCCTGAACCAGTTCTCGGAGTTCGCCAACCACCTGGTCCACTACCAGGTGACGGGCCGGGCCCTCGACCGGATCTACACCTCACTCCGTGAAGCCGAGCCGGAGCTCCGGCTGCGGGCCTTCACCTGCGCCTCCGGCTCCGCGGGCACGCTGGGCGCCGGCGACTACCTCAAGGAACGGCACGGCACGGCGATCGTGGCCGTGGAGGCTCTCGAGTGCCCGACGATGCTCTACAACGGCTTCGGCGAGCACAACATCCAGGGCATTGGCGACAAGCACGTCCCGCTGATCCACAACGTGATGAACACCGACGTCGTGACCGCGGTGTCCGACGTGGCGACGGACCAGCTGCTGTTGCTGTTCAACACCGAGGTCGGTCGCGCCTACCTGCGCGACCGGCGCGGCGTGTCGGACGCGGTGCTCGCCGCCCTCGACTCGCTGGGCATCTCGAGCATCTGCAACGTGCTGGCCGCCATCAAGATGGCCAAGCGCTTCGGGTTCGGCCCATCGGACGTCGTGCTCACCGTGGCGACCGACGGCGCGGCGATGTACCGGTCGGAGGTCGAGCGGCTCACGCCCAAGCACTTCCCTGGCGGCTTCGACGGCGCGGCGGCCGCCGCGACCTTCGGCGAGCATCTGGCGGGCCAAGGGGCGGATCACCTGCTGGAGCTGACCCAGCGCGACCGCGAGCGGATCTTCAACCTCGGCTACTTCACCTGGGTCGAGCAGCAGGGCGTGACGCTCGCCGACTTCGTGGCTCGGAAGGAGCAGGCGTTCTGGCGCGGCTTGCGTGAGCTGCCGCCCCGGTGGGACGAGCTGATCGACGAGTTCAACCAGCGTACCGGGGCGGCCGAGGGGCTCTGAGGCGTCGAGCTCAACGGTCGCGCTCGAAGTGGGCGGTCACCCAGAGGTGCAGGTCCACCGACGCGGCGTTGCGGAGGGCGTCGAGCGTGAAGCTGACGTAGTTGGTTCCCCTGGCCGGGTTCTCCCAGTGCGCCCGGAAGACGTCGTGGCTGACGTGCTCGAGCTCACCGCGGAATTGGGTGCCGTAGCGGAACATCAGCTTGCCGCCCTCGACCGAGACGACGGCGCTGCCCAGCGTCTCGTCGCGGTAGGTGCCGGCATAGCCTTCGATCGGAAGCGACGGCGTCGTGGCGCCGGACGTCGGCGGTAGACTCGATCGCTCGGCCTGCTCCGCCGCGGCGATCGCCTGACGGGTCTCTTCCAGGAAGCGAGCGCTCCAATCGGTGTCTGGCAGGCCGAGGGCCTGATCGATGGCTCGCAGCATCAGGGCCGCGGGCAGCTGGTTGCCATTGAGATTGCTGAGCACCACCACCCCGATTCCCTCCTCCGGCATCAGCCCCATCATCGCGCTCATGCCGTCGATTCCGCCGCCATGCTGGAGCAGCAGCCTCCCGGCATGGTCGCTCATGATCCAGCCCAGGCCATACGCCATGAAATGGGCATCGGGACTCATTCGCGCCCAGGCTCCCTCGCGGCGGATCAGCGTCTGGGGGCGCCGCATCTCGTCGACGTATCCGCGACTCACCAGCGGGCGGCCGTCCCAGACGCCGTTCGTCAGCTGGAAGCGGACCCAGCGGGCCATGTCGTGGATCGACGAGTTGATGCCACCCGACGCCGCCGTGTTGTCCATGTTGCGCCAGGGCACCGGGATCGGCCCCGTCGAGGCGGGGTCGTGCGGCGTGGCCACGTTGCGGATGGCCGGAAGGTCGCGGACCGAGGTGACCGACTCCGTCATACCGAGCGGGCCGAGGAGACGCTGGCGTACCACCTCGTCCCACGACCGGCCGGACACGGCGGCCACGGCCTGGCCGGCCGCGATCACCATCACGTTGGAGTAGTCGAAGCGGGACCGGAGGCTCCAGGTCTGCGGCAGGAACCGGAGCCGGTGGACGATCTCGTCCCGGGTCAGGTCGCCGCTGGCCCAGAGCAGGTCTCCGCCCGCGACGCCGGTCCGGTGGCTCAACAGATCGCGGAGCGTCACCTCCCGCGTGACGTACGGGTCGCGGAGCACGAACCCGGGCAGGGCCTCCGAGACCGAGCGGTCGATGTCGAGCAAGCCGTCATCGGCCAGCATGCCGACCAGCGTCGCCGTGAAGGTCTTGGTGATCGACCCGATCGCGAAGCGGGTGTGGACGTCTACCCGGTCCGGCTTGCCGAGCTCTCGAAGGCCGAAACCGCCCATGAAGGTGATCTCGTCGCCGCGAACCACGGCCACGGCGAGGCCCGGCACCTCCCAGGCCTCCATGCCGGCTCGGACGTAGCGCTCGAAATCCGTCGCGGGTTGGGCTCCGGCGGAATACGGCACCGCCAGCGCGGCGGCAAGGATCAGGGCGTTCGATGGACGAATGGGCATGGTCCTCTGCGTGGTTCTCGGGTAATCGTCCTGCCGCGGGCGGTGACGCCCGGTCACCAGGTCTCGAGACCGGGTCGCGGTGCGACCAAGGTCAAGACACGAGCAGGATTGTCGACGAGCAGTTGCCGAAGATCGCGTTCGGTCAGGCCGCTCACGAGCAGGTACGGCGCCACCCGGGTCTACGAGCACACAGGTTGGTTCGGGAAGGCGACAACGGACAGGGTGGGATTCGAACCCACGATACCCGTGAGGGTATACCGGTTTTCGGACCGGCTCTTCAGCCACCTCGGACACCTGTCCTGGGCCGCATAAGATAAGGTGGGAGGCCAGCTTAGCGGTAGCCCTCGGGGCGAGCCACGAGCAAGCCGGCTCGGCCGCTCGCGGGCCTCATCGCCGGCCGGCGAAGAAGCCTCGCAGCAGCGCGGACGCCGGCTCGGCGAGCACGCCGCCCTGCACCTCCGGCCGGTGATTGAGCCGCGGATGGCGGAGCAGGTCGCTACCGATCCGGCCATCCCGGCCTTGTCGTCGAAGCAGCCGAACACCACCCGCCCGACCTTGGCCAGGACGATCGCGCCCGCGCACTGCGCGCAGGGCTCCAGCGTCACGTAGAGCGTCGCCTGCGGGAGGCGGTCCACGCCCAGGGCGGCGAGTGCCCGCTGCACGGCCAGCAGCTCCGCGTGAGCGGTCGGGATCGCCGCGCGCCACGGTCTCGTTGTGCGCCTCGGCCAGGATCCGGCCGCCCTCGACGACGATGGCTCCGACCGGAACCTCACCGGCGCGGGCGCCGCGGGCGGCGAGGTCGATCGCCCACCGCATCGCCAGCGCATCGTCGGCCCGGAGCGGTGGCGCCGTGGGAGGTGAATGGCTCATCGGTCCCTCAAAGTAAGCGCTCGCGAGGCATTCCCCTTGGCTCGCCGGCCGGCCCGCGACAGCTTGCACGGGTTCGGGTCGGCCACACCAGCACCCGCACCCCTCGGAGGTCGCTCCATGCGTGAACAGCTCCAACTGATTCTCCAATCACTCGAGACCACCTGGGATCAGGTGGCCGCCGTCACCCCACGGCTGGTCGTCGCGGTGGCGCTGCTGACGATCGGGTGGCTGCTCTCCGGGCTCGCCCAGCGGCTCGCCGTGCGGACGCTCCGGGCCCTCAAGCTCGACGCCGCGGCCGAGCACACCGGGGTCGAGGACTTCCTGGTCCGGGGAGGGGTCCGGTTCACCGCGGTGACCCTGATCGGCCAGGTGGTGTACTGGGGACTGCTGCTGATCTTCGTGCTGGCCGGCTTCAACGTGCTGGGCCTTGGCGACGGACCGGCCCTGGTCGACCGGGTAGGCGCCTACCTGCCCGACGTGGTGGCCGCCGTGGTGGTGCTGGTCTTCGGCAGCATCTTCGCCCGCTTCGTGCGCGGGATCGTGGCCGCCTATCTCAACAACATGGGCGTCAAGGGCTCGGCCAACATCGCGATCCTGGTCCAGCTCGCCATCCTGGCCTTCGTGGCGCTGCTCGCGCTCGAGCAGCTGCAGATCGACCTGGCGCTCCTCACGTCGGCGTTCCAGATGGCCTTCGGCGCCTGCTGCCTGGCCCTGGCGCTCGCGTTCGGCTTGGGCGGACGCGGCTGGGCCGAGTCGGTGATCGAGCGGATCGGGAAGCAGCGATGATCATCGACTGCCACGTACACCTCAACAACTACGAAGAAGACACCAAGCCGACCCTCGACCTGCGGCTCGACGCGCTCAAGACGGCGATGCGCCGCAACCGGGTCGACATCGCGATCACGCTGACCTCGTACAAGGTGACGCCCGGTCGGCCATCGACCGGAGCGTGGTCGAGGCGACCTGGACGTGCCTACGTGTACGTCGTGGCCGGGCTCGACTACTACTCCTTCAGCGCCGACGACCTGGTGGAGCTCGAAGACTACGTCGTCGAGGTAAGCTCCGCGGCCTCAAGCTCTACCCGGGCTACCAGACCTTCTACCCCGCCGACGCCAAGTGGCGCCCGGCGTACGAGTTCGCGGCCAGGCACAAGATTCCGGTGATGATCCACACCGGCGACACCTACACCCCGAAGGGGAAGCTCAAGTACGCCCACCCGCTCAACGTGGACGAAGCGGCGGTCGACTTTCCCGAGACCAACTTCCTGATCTGCCACATCGGGAACCCGTGGATCCGCGACTGCATGGAGGTGGTCTACAAGAACGCCAACGTCTACACGGACATCTCGGGACTCGTTCTGGGCGACTTCTCGGACCGGTTCGAGAAGTTCATGCGGAAGCAGCTGGAGGAGATGCTGCTCTTCGGGGTGGAGCCGCGCAACGTGCTGTTCGGAACCGACTGGCCGATCTCGTCGATGGAGTCGTACCTCGAGTTCATGCGCGACCTGGCCACACCCGAGCGGGAGAAGCGGCGGATCCTGGCCGAGAACGCGATCGAGCTCTACCGACTCGATCCCTCAACCAGCATGTTCTCCGGCCGCTCCGCCTGAGCCGACGATACGTAGACGAGACTACGCTCGTGGGGCTCGGGTTGGATGACGCCCCTCGCTGGTGGGGTGATCGTCGGCTCGTGAAGCCCTAGCCGGTCGAGTCGGCTCCTCCGCGGAGCACTCTCATCGGATCGACCCTGCCCGCCCGCCGAGCGGGGCCCGAGGCCGCGACCAGCGCCACGAGCAAGAGTCCGACGGGCACCAGCGCCAGGGTGGCGGGGTCGGACGGCGAAATCTCGTAGAGCATCCCCGCGTAGAGCCGCCGCGCCAGCGCGGTCAGGACCAGTCCCCCCAGCAAACCGGCAAAGGCGGCGCCGGCCATCCGTCCGAGCTCACGCCCGACGACGCTGCCGGCTCGGGCGCCGAGCGCCAGGCGGATGCCGAGCTCGGAGCGCCGCTGCGCAACGGCGTTGGAGGTGACGCCGTACACGCCGACCACCCCGAGCAGCAGGGTCAGTCCCCCGAAGAGCAGCAGCAGGCGCTCGACCAGGATCGGCTCGGCCCGGGCGGCCCGCACCTGCGATCGAAGCGGCGCGATCTCGAGCGGCACGGTGGGATCCAGCGACCAGATGGCCCGCTGGATCGGAGCGCCGTAAGCCACCGGGTCGCTCTCGGTGCGGACGACGAGCGCCAGCGTCGGCCACCAGGGCTGCTGTTGATACGAAAGGTAGAACGCCGGCGCCGCGGGCGTCTCGGGTGAGATCGCCCGCAGGTCCGCCACGACGCCGACGACGGTGTACTGGCGGTCGCCGCCGAAGAGCAGGAGCGAACGGCCGACGACGTCCGTCGCGCCCCAGGTGGCGCGCGCGAGCGCCTCGTTGACGACCACGACCGGCGGCCCGTCGCGATCCGATTCCAGGAGGGCCCTGCCCCGCGTGAGGCTCATGCCCAGCGCCCGAATGGTGCCCGGAAACACCAGGTTCAGGTGCGCAAACCGCCGCTCCGAGCCCGCCGGCTCGTCTGGCCGCGCGAAGACGGTTGCCGGGGGTTGGGTCGTCTGCATCGGAAGGGTGCTCATCAGGCCGACGCTCCGGACACCCGGCAGGCCGCGCACCAGCTCCTCCGCCTCCCCGTAGAACGCGAGCCGGGCGGCGTCGCTCGAATGACGCTCCGCCGAGGGGCGCATGCGGACGGTCAGCACCGACTCGGGATCGAAGCCGAGCGGCGCTCGCCCCGCGCGCCAACCGCTCTGCAGCACCAGCGCCGTCACGACCGCGAGCACCGTCGCCATCGCGATCTCGCCGGCGACCAGGAAGAGCTGCAGCCGGGCCGAGCCGGGGCGGGCCGCGTCTCCGCGAGAGGCTCGCACCAGACCGGCGGCGCCATCGCGCGCGAGCCTGACGGCCGGCATCATGCCGGCGATCGTCCCGGCCACGAGCGAGAGCGCGATCGCGAAGCCGACCACGACCGGATCGAGCGCGATCGAGGCGATCCGCGGCGTGCCGGCCGGGAGGAGCGCGCGGAACGTGCCGAGGGTGAGCCCGGCGATGCCGAGCCCGGCCAGCCCGCCGAGCAGACCGAGCGCCGCGCTCTCCGTCACGAGCTGCCGCACCAGACGACGCCGGCTCGCGCCGAGCGCCGAGCGAATCGTCAGCTCGGTGCGCCGGCCGGCCGCCCGCACCAGGAGCAGCGTGGCCACGTTGGCCACGGCGGCCAGCAGGACCAGGAGCACCGCCGCCTGGAGGGCCCACAGGGTAGGCCCGATGCTCCCAACCACCGAGTCGAGCAGCGGCGCGACCCGCGCCTCGCGCACCCAGGACTCGGGATAGGCATCGTTCGACTCGGCGCGCACCGCCCGCGCGATCCGGGTGAGATCGACCTGCGCGGCGTCGCCGGTCAGACCGGGCTTGCGGCGGCCGATGAGGGTGACTTGCGCGGTGTTGGCATAGTCGCCGAGGTCGTCGCGGTCGATCGCCATGGGCAGCCAGTAGCCGACCGCCGGCCGGATCGGGTCGTGCCGATCGCTCATCACGCCGATCACGGTGCGCGGACCGCCCAGCTCGATGGTCCGGCCCAGCACGGCCGGGTCGGCGCCGAAGCGACGTCGCCAGAGACCGTCGCTCAGGATCACCACCCGGTCGTTGCCGGGCACCGACTCGTCGGGGCGGAAGTCGCGACCGATCTCAGGGCGGACGCCGAGCACCCCGAAATGCCCCGGCGAGACCTCGAGACCGAGCAGCGACTCGGGGGCGTCTCGTCCTTCGCCGAGCAGGGTCTGCCGAGTCTCCTGCGCGGCGGCGATGCCGGTGAAGGCGCTCCCCTCCCTGAGGGCGATCTCGAAGGTGCTCTTGCTGACGACCGTTCCATCCCAGAGGCGGAAGAGGTCCTGCGGCCGCTCGTAGCGAAGCGGCGCGAGCACCACCCCGCGGAGCACCGAGAAGACCGCGGTGTTGGCGCCGACCCCGAGCGCCAGCGCGAGGATGGCGAGGAGCACGGACCGGGGGGACCTGCGCCACGACGCGAACGCGGTCTCGAGATCCCGCCCCAGCATTCCGATCCCGAGGCCCGAGCCGACGGCGTACCGGGTGGCGATCCTGGCGGCATGGGCCAGATACCAGAGGTTCCTAGCCGGCCCTGGGCGGCGGGCGGACCATTCCTCCTCCAGGTCGCCCGCGATGCTCCAGCCCGAAGGCGTGTCCGGGAGCGTCCAGCGAAGCAGGCGCCGGGCGAAGGCGGGCGGCCGGGTCACTCGAGCGCGCCGTCCACGCTGGCCCAGAGCTCCGTGAGCGCGCTCCGCGCCGCCCGAAGCCGGGCGACCCCGGCGGCCGTGACGGTGAAGCGGCGCTTGGGCAGGCCGGCCCTGGCGGCCTCGCCGGGCTCGATCCGCCAGCGGACGTAGCCCTTGCCCTCGAGCCGGTCGAGCGTGCGATAGAGCGCCCCGCGGGCCACCTCCCGCCCAGCGATCGCCGCCATCTCCTCCCGGACCTCGATGGCGCTCGGCTCGTTGCCCCGTTTCAGGATGGCGAGCAGGACGAACTGCTCGAACTCGCCGAGGAAGACGGGCGTCGGCACATTGTCTCCTTTGTCGTCAGTGACGACAATAGAGCGCCATAGCGTACAACCGGTGGATTGACTCTGCTTCCCAGAGTACTTGTCGCCACGGTGCAGAGGAGTGGCTTGGGCGAAATCGCTCCACCGTGCGCCCGCCAGGAACAGCCCCATGCCGTGGTCCGCCCTCCTCCGGAAGCCCAGCGCCCTGCTGCCGTTCCTGATATCGTCCTTACGCCCTCGCCCTGATCGCGGGCTACCTGGCGATCAACGGAATGCCGGCCAAGCCGATCCCGCCGCACGACGAGGGCACGCGCCAGCGGGTCTTCCAGCTCTGATCGTGCTCCAGTGCCCGCCGCGGCAGTTTTCCTGCTCCGCTGGCTGCCCGAGGAGCCGCGCAAGGCGATCGTGGTGGTGGCCGGCCAGGTGCTCCTCGCGCTGGTCGCGGTCGGGACGGTGGTGATGCTGGAATACAGACGGGAGTTCGCCCCCTCGACCACTCCAAAGCCAGACCTCCCCGACCCGCGAGGATCGGGGGAGGTCACTGACGGCTGAAGCAGGCTCGAGGCTACTGCCGCGCGAGAGCTCGCCGCGCGGGGGTCGGAGCGTGCGGCCGCCGGCCGGGCGCTGGCGGCCAATCGCTCGCCGCGGCGGATCACCAGCTCTCCCGAGCGATCGACCTCGATCGCATCGCCCTCGGCGTACTCGCCTTCGAGCAGCGCGGAGGCGATCGGGTTCTGGAGCATCCGCTGGATGACCCTCTTGAGGGGTCGGGCGCCGAAGATCGGGTCGTAGCCCGCTCCGCGAGCAGCCCGCGCGCGCCTTCCGGACAAGGTGAGGGTCATGCCTCGCGCCTCTACCAGCCTGGCGAGGTGCGCCACCTGGAGGTCGACGATCTGCGCGAGGTCGGCCCGCGAGCGGATGGAAGACCACCACGTCGTCGACCCGGTTGAGGAACTCCGGCCGGAAATGGCGGCCGAGCTCGCCGCGGACCCTCTGCTCGACGGCCTTCCAGGCGCTCTCGTCGGCGATCGGTCCGGCGTCGACGATCATGTGGCTCCCGATGTTGGAAGTCATGATCACGACGGTGTTGCGGAAGTCGACCACCCTGCCCTGACTGTCGGTCAGCCGGCCGTCGTCAACGGCTGGAGCAACGCGTTGAAGACGTCGGGGTGCGCCTTTTTCGATCTCGTGAAGAGCACGCTGTAGGGCCGGCGGCGCACCGCCTCGGGTAGCTGGCCGCCCTCTGTGCTCCGGCATAGCCCGGGGGCGCGCCGATCATCCGGGACACGGAGTGCTTCTCCATGTACTCGGACATGTCGAGCCGCACCATCGCGCGCTCGTCGTCGAAGGAACTCCGCGAGCGCCCGCGCCGTCTCGGTCTTGCCGACGCCGGTCGGGCCCAGGAAGATGAACGAGCCGGTGGGCCGGTTCGGGTCCTGCAGCCCGGCGCGGCTCCGTCGGACCGCGTTCGCGACGGCGGAGACGGCTTCGATCTGGCCGACCACGCGCTTGCCCAGCTCCTCTTCGAGTCGGGTGAGCCGTCGCGCTCGGTCCTCGATCTTGAACCAGATCCACGGTCGACGCGCGACGATCTCGGCGATGTCCTCGTCGTCGACTTCCTCCTTGAGGTACTTCGCGGTCTTCTGGATCTCCTGGAGACGGGCTTCGTCCTTCTTGATCGCCTCCTCCAGCTCTGGGATCTTGCCGTAGCGGAGCTCGGCGGCTTTCTGGAGCTCGCCCCGGCGGGTGACCTGGTCGACCTCCATCCGGAGCTGCTCGACCTCGGCCTTCTTTTCCTGGAGCATGTGGATCGCGGCCTTCTCGGCCTGCCACTGCGCCTTCATCCCCGCCGACTGCTCCTTGAGCTCGGCGATCTCCTTCTCGACGCCCTCGCGCCGCTCGACGCCGGCCTTGTCCTTCTCCTTGAGCAGCGCCTGGCGCTGGATCTCGAGCTGGAGAATCTTGCGCTCGACCTCGTCGATCTCCTGCGGCAGGCTGTCGATCTCGATCCGGAGCCGGCTCGCGGCCTCGTCGATCAGGTCGATGGCCTTGTCCGGCAGGAACCGGTCGCCGATGTAGCGATCGCTCAGGGTGGCCGCGGCCACCAGGGCGGAGTCGGTGATCCGGACGCCGTGATGGACCTCGTACTTCTCCTTGAGCCCGCGGAGAATGGCGACGGTGTCTTCGACGCTCGGCGCCCCGACCAGCACCGGCTGGAAGCGGCGCTCGAGCGCGGCGTCCTTCTCGACGTGCTTGCGATACTCGTCGAGCGTGGTGGCGCCCACCACGTGCAGCTCGCCGCGGGCCAGCGCGGGCTTGAGCATGTTGCTCGCGTCGACCGCGCCCTCCGCGGCGCCGGCGCCCACCAGGGTGTGGAGCTCGTCGATGAAGACCACGTAGTGACCTTCGGCGTCGGTGAGCTCCTTGACCACCGCCTTGAGCCGCTCCTCGAATTCGCCCCGGTACTTCGCACCTGCCAGCAGCTGGCCGATGTCGAGCGCGACGATCTCCTTGTCCCGGAGACCCTCGGGCACGTCGCCGGCCACGATCCGCTGGGCCAGCCCTTCGACGATGGCCGTCTTGCCGACGCCCGGCTCGCCGATCAGGACCGGGTTGTTCTTGGTGCGCCGGGAGAGCACCTGCATCACGCGGCGGACTTCCTCGTCGCGGCCGATGACCGGATCGAGCTTACCCTTCTTGGCCTGCTCGGTGAGGTTCCTGGTGTAGCGCTCGAGCGCCTGGTACTTCTCCTCGGGCGCCTGATCGGTGACCCGGTGCGAGCCCCGCACGGATTCGAGCGCGGTGCGAAGATCGTCGGCATCGACGCCGGCGCCGGTGACGATGCCCCTGGCGGCGGTCCCCTTCTCCTCGACCAGCGCCAGCAGCAGGTGCTCGGTGGAGACGTAGGCGTCTCCGAGAGTCTTGGCGTCCGCTTCGGCGCGATCGAACACCTGGCTCAGCTCGCGGCTCAGCGTCGGCTCGGCGCCGGCGCCCGATTGGCTCGGGAGCTTGGCCAGCTCGCGCTCGACGGCTTCGCTCAGCGTGGCCGGATTGAGGCCGGCCTTCTGGAGTAGTGGCTTGACGACGCCCTCTTCCTGGGCCAGGAGAGCCGCGAAGAGATGGGCATCGTTGACGACGGGATTCCCCCGCGTCCGGGCGATCTGGATGGCGTCGCGGAACGCCTCCTGGCCCTTGATGGTCAGTCGGTCTGGTCGAATCATGTTTCCTCCGGTGCCCAATAAGGGCAACGACCGTACCCGCCTAACTCTGCCGGACTGGCAGCAGGCGCTGCCAGATCGGTGACGTCAGATGATCCGCGCTTCACACTGCTGCCACGCCGCTTCGCTCCTAGACGCGGCGCTCGACCAGCACTCGAGCGTCTCCCTCCCGGCGGGTGATGCCCTCCCGATCGGCCCACTCGAGCAGCGGGATCGTGAACTTCCTGGACGTTCCCAGGCGGTCCCGAATGGCCGCAGGCGTGATCGGGCCCTCGCGACCGATCTCCTTCAAGGCGTCGACGAACCCACCGACGGCACCGGCGGCGAAGAAACGGTCCCGCGCGATCGCCACGAGGCGCCCGGCCTCGACTGCCCGCTTCGCGAGCGGGAGGGCGCTCCGCACGCCGAGCCGCTCGGCCAGCTCGCCGAGCTCCGGCGGCTCGAGGCCGGCCTCGACCAGGGCCGCGACCAGCTCGGCAACGGCGCGATCGCCGCCCTCGACCTCTGCGGCGAAGCCGGGCAGTGCGACGACGTCGCCACGGAGCTCCAGGCGACCTTGGTCCGCCAGCGCGGAGAGCGTGGCCTCCACGACCGCGGGTGAGCCGCCGGCGGCGCGGCGCGCGGTCTCGAGCGAGAGGCCCGACTCGTGGCGCTGGGCTTCGTGGTGCCTGGCCACCGCGTCGAGGAGCCGCTCGGCGATCCGCTCGACGACGGCGCGGGAGACCAGCCGCCCGCCGCGCGCGACCAGGGCGCCGCTCTCCACGGCCTCCGCGCGCGCCTCGTCTGGCAGCGGGCCGAGCAGCAGATCGAGGTCGGCGTCCGGGATGCCGTCCCGTCGCCGGGTGGCGAGAGCGACCAGCCGCTCGGCCCGATCGGGCGCGGTGAGCTGATCGGGCCATCGGGCGCGAGGCGGAGGTGCCGGGTCCGCGATCCAGCCCCCGCCGATGGTGGCGACCGGGGAGTAGCTCCGGACCACGAACCGATCCTCGCCGCGAGCGATGGCCGGGTGCTCCAGCGCGAGCCGCACGGGGCCGCGCGAGCCCGGCGCGATCGCCCCTCGGGGGTACGCTCGCGCGATCAGCTCGGCGGTGCCAAGGTGGACCCGGACGCGGTCGCGCGGAACCAGCGGCCGCGGGGCCGACGGGAGGAGCTCGATCTCGCCGTCGAGCACGTCGGTCACCTGCCAGGGAGCGTCCGCGCCGACCACGGTCGTGCCCCTTGCCGCGTCCTCTCGATCGGCGCCGACCAGGCCCAACGCGGCGCGGGTGCCGGGAAGCGCCCGCGCCTCGCTGCTGCCGTAGCACTCCACCGAACGGATCCGGGCGGTACGGCCTCCGGGAAGGAGGCGGACCGTGTCGCCCACCGCGACCGATCCCGTCCAGACCGTGCCGGTGACCACCGTGCCGACGCCCGCGAGCGAGAAGACCCGATCCACGGGCAACCGGAGCCGGTCGTCGACCGCGCGCTGGCTCCGGCGCTCGGCCTCTTCGCGAATCCGCTCGCGGAGGCGCTCGATGCCCAGGCCACTCTGCGCGGAGACGACGACCGGCTCGCCGAACGCGACCGGCGATCGGGCGGTCCGCTCGCGCACCTCGGCGGCGACCAGCTCCGCCCAATCGGGCTCGACCAGATCGGCCTTGGTGAGCACCGGGATTCCGCGTGGAATCCTGAGCTGCTCGACGATCGCGAGATGCTCGTCGGTCTGCGGCCGCGGGCCCTCGCTCAGATCGACCACCAGCAGCACCAGGTCGATACCGGTGGCGCCGGCCACCATGGTGCGGACGAAGTCCTCGTGGCCGGGCACGTCCACGATCCCGATCGGCGGAAGGCCGTCGAGCGCAAGCGGGGCGAAGTTGAGCTCGATGGTGATGCCGCGCTTCCGCTCCTCGGCCAGGCGATCGACGCTCCGCCCCGTCAGGGCGGTCACCAGGGCGGACTTGCCGTGGTCGATGTGGCCGGCCGTTCCGATGATCACGGCGCCGGGGCCCAGGAATGGTCGAGCCAGAAGGCCAGCGCCGGGAGCGCGGCCCCTTCGGCGAGATGGTGGCGGACGTAGCGGTCGACCAGGCGGCGATGCGCGGCGAGATAGCGATCGTCCAGATCGGGCAGGTCGGCGTCTCCGGCCACCAGGGTGGCGAGATCGCGCCGATCGGCCGGCTCGAGTCGCGAGGTATCGAGGCCGCGAGCGCACCGGTCGCAGAGCACCCCGCCCAAGGCGGCGGAGAACGCCGCCGGCCGGTCGAGCGGCACCGGGACGCCGTCGCGAACGCAGTGCTCGAGACGCGGTGTGTAGCCGAGCTGGCCGACCAGCCCCCAGATGGTGCGGAGCCCGATCACCCCGACGGCGTCGCTCGGGACGGCTTCGAGCACGTCGAGCGCGTGGCGGAAGAAGTCGTAGGTCTCCGGCGGACCGTGGTGCGGCGCGCAGCGGAGCATCAGCTCGCCGAGCACCGAGGCGGTGGCGAAGCGGTCGACCTGCGCGGCGAGACCGCTGTGGACCCGCTCGACGTCGAAGCTCGCGAGGGTGTGGAGATCGGAGGAGCGCGCGGGGATGATCGAAGCCGCTCCTTCGCTCAGCGCCTGGAGCGCCGCGCCGAAGCGGCTCTTGGGCCTGCGGGCTCCCTTGGCGATCACGCTCACCACGCCGAGGGCCCTGGTGGCCAGCCGGGCAATCTTCGAGGTCTCGCCGTAGGCGACGGTGGACAGGACGATGGCAGGACTGGAGACCGCCGGCATCACGTCGGCCCGACTACAGCGGGTCGGCCTGCTCCTCGGCGGTGGTCACCAGGACGACGGTGGCGTCGGTGGGGCACTCGCCGGTCAGGATCGAGCGGGCCTCGGTCAGGTCGGAGCGGAACATCCGGAGCCGGCCGACGCTTCCGGACAGGCAGTCGCCGGTCTCGATCGCGTACACCCTGCCGTGGGAATCGACTCCGGCCGTGATGGCGTTGTTGACCAGGACCCCCGCGCCAGCGCCGCGCACCACCCGGCGGGTCCGGGTGTTGAACTCCATCAGGCCGTCGCGGAGCGAGGTGACGAAGAGGCGCTCGCCGCCGTCGGTGGCGAGTCCGACCGGGAGCTCGCCGAAGCCGCCGAAGCTCCCGACTTCCTCGCGCCGGATCGGATCGACGATGCTGAGCCTGCCGGGCAACGACGAGTCGGGATCGCCGACGTTCACGACGTAGATCAGCCCATCGCCGCCGACCGCCGCGGATCGGGCCGAGCCCGGCTCGGGCAGCGGGATGGAGTCACCGCCGGCGACTCGGGCGTTGGTGATCGGGTCGATGACCGTGATCCAGCTCGGCCCGAGCGGGCAGGTCGGCCCGTCGTCGCAGGGGCCGAGATTGGCGTTGACCACGAAGACGCGACCCCGGGCCACGGCCACGTCGATCGGATACTGCCCGACCGCGAGGCTCGCGGTGTCACCGGTGGCGAGGTCGATCCTGGTCGCGGTGTTGTTGCCGCGATTGGTGACGTACGCCACCGACTCGTTGATCAGCACGGCGCCCGTCGGATGCGAGCCGGGCGGCAGAGCGATGGTGGCGGTGTGGGTCTCGGACCGGAGGTCCACCACGAAGACGACGTCGGATTCGCCACCGGTGACGACGGCGGTGCGGCCGCGGGCCGCGACGGCCTCGCTCCGACCCGGCCAGCTCCCGAAGAAGATCTTCCGGGTTGGCCGGAGCGAGTCGATCGGGACGACGGTGAGCGAATTCTCGCCCCCGTTGACGACCAGGAGGATCTCGACTGGCGGGGGGCTCGGGTCCGTGGTCGCGGCGCAGCCGGCCAGGAGAGCCGGGAGCGCCACCGCGGCGATCGGGAGCAGGGGGACCGTCTTCACCCGAGAACAATAGGCGCCAGCGCTGGGGGCCAGCAACCAGGCGCCCCGGGGTCAGCCGGGGCGGCGCAGTGGTGTGACCTGGGGGGCGCCTTCGGGGGTCTCGGTGATGGCCACGGGCCACCCGAACACCCGCCCGACTCGTTCCGGCTGGAGCACCTCCCGCGGCGTTCCGCGCGCCGCCTCACGCCCCTGGTCGAGCAGCAGCATCCGGTCGGCGAAGCGGGCGGCCAGGTTGAGATGGTGGGTCACCACGACGGCGCCGAGCCCGTCCCGCACCAGGGTGGCGATCAGCTCGAACAGCTCCATCTCGTGGCCCAGGTCGAGCGCGGTGGTGGGTTCGTCGAGGATCAACAGCCTCGGCTCCTGCGCGAGCGCCCGCGCCACCCGGACCCGCTGCCACTCCCCGCCCGAGAGGGTGTCGATCCGTCGCGACGCGAACCCGCCCACGTCGCAGCGAGCCATCGCCGTTCTGACCACCTCCCGATCGCGGGGACCGGGCGGGGTGAGCGAACCGAGCCAGGGATAGCGCCCGAACATCACGATCTCGTCCGCGCGCCAGACGAAGGGGTATTCCTCGCGCTGGGCCACGACGCCGAGCCAGCGGGCCCGCTCCCGATCCGGCCACTCGGCGATCGGGCGCCCTTCGAGCAACGCGGCACCAGCGTCCAGAGGCACCGCGCCCTGGAGCGCGCGGAGCAGCGTGGTCTTGCCCGAGCCGTTCGGCCCGACCACCGCCACGAGGTGACCGGGCTCGACCCGGAGGCTCACCCCTTCGACCGCGGCGCGCTCGGTCTCGGGATAGCGGATGGTGACGTCGCGCGCCTCGAGCATCAGGCCAGACTCCGCCGCAGCAGCCAGGCGAACACCGGGACGCCGATCAGGGCCGTCACGGCGCCGACCGGCAGCTCCGCCGGCCGGACCACCGTGCGGGCGAGCGCGTCCGCCGCGACCAGGAGCGTGCCGCTCGCGAGGAAGACCGCCGGCAGCAGGCGCCGGTGGATCGAGCCGAGCCAGCCGCGAATCGCGTGTGGGGTGATCAGCCCGACGAAGCCGATCATCCCGCTCACGGCCACGCTCGCCGCGGTGAGGAGGGCGGTGGTGAAGTAGACGATCCGCTTGGTGCGCTCGACCCGCGCGCCCAAGGCGTGAGCCGTCTCGTCGCCGAGGGAGAGGAGATCGAGCGACGACGCGGTGGCGAAGAGCACGAGGAGCGGGGCGACGGCGTACAACAGGAACGCGCCGAGCGCCGGCCAGCTCGCGCCACCGAACCCACCGAGGAGCCAGAGGAACGCATTGCGGAGCCGGGGCGCGTCGGTCTGGGTCAGCAAGGCCGACATGATGGCGCCGCAGAAGAAGGCGACGACCACGCCGGCCAGCACCAGGGTTCGGGGCTCGAGCCGCTGCCCGCCGACGAGCGAGAGTCGATAGACCGCGGCCGAGGCCACCAGCGCGCCCCCGAAGGCCAGCGCGGGCAGGAGCCAGGCGCTCGCCAAGCCCATCGCGATCGCCACGACGGCGGCGAGACCCGCGCCTCCCGAAATGCCCAGCAGATACGGCTCGGCCAGCGGGTTCCGGACCAGCGCCTGGAGGGCGGCGCCCGACACGCCGAGGGTGCCGCCGACGGCGAACGCCAGGAGCGCGCGGGGCACCCGGAGCGACCAGACGATCGCCGAGTCGGGCGCGCCGGGATGGAGCAGCGCCGCGATGACCTCGCCGGGCGGCAGCGCGACGGCGCCGATCGCGACACCGCCGATCAGCGCGGCGACGCCGAGGAGGGCGAGGAGACCGAGCTTCATCGGGCGCGCTCGATCGCGCGTCGGAGCTCTCGCACCGCGCGCGCCGCCCGCGGGCTCGGCCGATTGAACTCCGAGCCGATCACCCGAACGAAGCGCTTCTCGCGCGCGGCCGGCACCACCTGCCACTCGGGTCGCGAGGCCCAGGCCGGCTCCTGCTCGTCGGTCACCAGGATCAGGTCCGGATCGCGCGAGGCGACGGCCTCGAGACTGACGGGAAAGGACGGCTGCGGCTGATCGGCGAAGAGGTTCCTGGCGCCGGCTCGGTCCAGCAGCTGGCTCAGGAAGCTCCCCGCGCCCAGCGTGATGGGTGGCTGGTCCCAGCTCAGGATGAAGACGGTGGGCGGCTCCGGAACCCGGACCGTCGCGGCCGCGAGCGAGTCGGTCATCGCGCGCACCAGCGCGCTCGCGCGGGCGGAGTCGCCGAGCGCCCGGCCGAGCGTCAGCGCGGCGCGGTCGAGGTCGTCGAGCAGGTCGGTGGCCAGCTGGATGGTCGGGATCCCGAGCGCGCGGAGGCCGTCGACGGCGGCCTGGTTGCCGCCGGAGCGATACGCCACCACGAGGTCGGGTGCGCGGGCCACGATGGCCTCGACGCTCGGCGCGATACCGTCGCCCACGCTGGGCACGGCGAGGGCCTCGGCGGGGTAGTCGCAGTAGCGGGTCCGGCCCACGACCCGGTCGCCGGCGCCTAACGCGAACAGCAGCTCGGTGGTGGCGGGGGCGAGCGACACGATCCGCGCGGCCGGGCCGGCGAGCGCGGTGGTGTCGCCCGCGTCGTCCACCAGCAGGATGGGTCCGGATCGGCTCGGCGGGCTCGCGCAGGCCGCGAGGGCCAGGGCTGCCGCCAGCAGGAGGCGCGTTCGGGCCACTTCCCTACCCCCGAGGGTCAGCGTGGCTATCGTGACGCAGAGGTCTCCTGGCTCCGGGACTCCGCTCGCCTTCCCGACGCTGAGGTCAGTGGCTGATGAGCGGAGAGGTGCTGCTCCCGTGACAGTGGCGGGGCCGCGCCGGATTCGCACCGGCTTCCGAGATCTGCGTCGTGTCGTCGGGCGCACCACCAAGGGACGGCGCGCTCGGGGCGAACTTAGGGACCGGACCGACGGGCGGCAAGGGCGCGTCTCAGCTGGTCCATCAGCTCCGTCCGCCGGGTGGCCCAGTCCGCGGCCCGCTCGCCCTCGGGGGTCGCGTCGAGTCGGGCGATCCGATCGGTCAGCTCGGCAACCTGGTCGGCGGCCGGTCGCGGGGCGGGCGCCGGGGCGGTGGCCGGCGCCCGCTTGGCGGTCCGGAACCGCCAGAGGGTAGCGGCGGCCAGCGCCAGGCCGAGCAGGCCGACCAGCGCGATCAACGCGAGCTTGGGGTCGAGCCTCGACCCGGGGAAGCGGAGCGAGATGACGTCGACCGAGGCGTCGCGGCGCACCATGCGGCGGAAGCTCCGACCCTGGAATGGCTGACTGTCGGCCGCGATCCAGGCGCCGTCGCCGCTCAGCACGCCGGCTTCCTCGACGAAGAGATCGACCGAGTCGGCGCCGACCGGAGCCAGCTCGAAGCGACGGGCGGCGGGAGGAAGCTCGTACTGGACCACCAGCTCCTTCACCCCCGGCGAAATCGGCGCGGTGACGATCACGCTGTCGTTCCGGAAGAGCACGACTTCCGGACTGAACTGCGAGAACCTGGTGTCGCCGAGGCCGGCGCCGCGAATCTCGGACGGGAGCCTCGCACCCCAGCTGGCGGTGAGCGAATCGGGACTGATCCGGGTGACGGACCCGCGGTTGGCCAGGGAGATCCAGTCGATCACCGTCCGCGCCCCGACCGCGTCGGGCGCGGCGATCACGATGGTGCGGCCGGCGATGCCGACCGGCGCGGTGGAGCTGGTGTCGAAGACCAGGATGTCGAGCCCACCGTCGATCGGCGCGGTGCCGCGGGCCACCGGCGACGAGAAGTACTCGATGTCGGCGTAGCGGGTGCTCAGCAGGTAGTTGGCGGTCGAATCACGCCGGAAGCGAAAGTGGAAGCCGCCGTCCGGGGTGGTGACGACCGAGTCGATCGGTCCCTGGGTGGCCGGACCGACGTGATGGAGCACGACCCGGGCGCCCGAGACCGCGACCGTGTCGCTCCCACGGGTGGCGAGCACCCGGCCCCGGACCTGGGCGGGCCCCTGGGCCGCGAGCGCCGACGGAAGTCCGAGCAGAAGCAGCGAGAGCCAGCGGCGGGCCCTCACGGATGGAAGCGGCCGAGGTCCTGCGGATCGAGCTTTTCGAGGAAGCGCTTGAGGGCGTCCGGGTCTTCGGGCGGCCCGTCGCCCGGCTCGCCGCCGTCACGGTCGAACAGCCCTTCGGCGACGAAGATCGGCGATTCGGTGCGGAGGGCGAGCGCGATGCTGTCGGAGGGGCGGGAGTCGACCTCGAAGATCTTTCCGCCGCTCATCACCAGGAGCTCGGCGTAGTAGGTGTTCTCCCGGAGGCCCACGATGGTGACCCGCTTCAGCTCCCCGCCGAGCCCCTCGAGCACCTGCTTGAGGAGATCGTGGGTCATGGGACGGGCGGGCTTGTCGCCGCGGAGCTCGGTGGCGATGGCGTTGGCCTCCGGGGCCCCGATGAAGATCGGCAGGGTGCGCTCGCCGCCCTCCTCCCGCAGAATCACCACTGGCGTCTGGGAAGGACGATCGAGGCCGAGATGCGCCACCGTCACCCGTACGGACATGACTACAATTTGGCGGCAGTGAGCAGATCGCGCACCTTGTTGGTCTTCTCCCACGGGAAGAGCTCGACCTTCTTGCCGTCGACCTTGGCCAGCTTGGCGTTCCGCCCGAAGTGGCCGTAGGCGGCCGTGGGACCGTAGATCGGGCGCTTGAGCTTGAGCGCCGCGATGATCCCCGCCGGGCTCAGGTCGAAGACCTCCCGGACCATCTCCTCCAACTGCCGGTCCGGGACCGTGCCGGTGCCGAAGGTGTCGATCAGCACCGAGACCGGCTCCGCGACGCCGATCGCGTAGGCCACCTGCACCTCGCAGCGCCGGGCCAGGCCCGCGTCGACGATGTTCTTGGCCACCCAGCGGACCGCGTAGGCGGCCGAGCGATCGACCTTGGACGGGTCCTTGCCGCTGAAGGCCCCACCGCCGTGGCGGGCCATGCCACCGTAGGTGTCGACGATGATCTTGCGCCCGGTGAGGCCGGCATCGCCATGCGGGCCCCCGACCACGAAGCGGCCGGTCGGATTGATCAGGTACTCGACCCGACGCGACGCGAAGCCCGCCTTCTCGAGCACCGGCTTGATGACTTCGTTGACCATCGCGTCCCGGATCGCGCGCTGGCTCAGCTCGCGGCGCCCGACGGTGGGCGCGTGCTGGGTCGAGAGCACCACGGTCCGCACGGCCACGGGGCGGTCGCCCTCGTACTCGACGGAGACCTGGGTCTTGCCGTCGGGGCGGAGCCAGTCGATCTGAGGCAGGCCACCCGTCCCCTTCCGCACGGCGGCAAGCCGCTCCGCCATGCGATGCGCGAGCAGAATCGGGAGCGGCATCCGCTGGCGGGTCTCCCGGGTAGCGTAGCCGAACATCATGCCCTGGTCGCCGGCGCCCTGCTTCTTCCGCCGGTTCGAGTTGACGCCCATCGCGATGTCGGGCGACTGGCGGTCGATCGAGGAGAGCACGGCGCAGGTGCGGCTGTCGAAGCCGAAGGTCGCGTCGGTGTAGCCGATCCGCTCGATGGTGGCCCGGACCACGTCGGGAATGTGGACGTAGGTCGAAGTGGTGATCTCGCCGGCGACGACCGCCATGCCCGTGGTGACCAGCGTCTCGCACGCCACGCGGGCATGCGAATCCTTGACCAGGATCGCGTCGAGCACCGCGTCAGAGATCTGGTCCGCCACCTTGTCCGGATGGCCTTCGGTGACGGACTCCGAGGTGAAGACGTGCCGCTTCGAGCGCGCCATGTCGTTGCCTTTTCAGTCGTTAGGGTTAGTTGTCGAGCTGCAACCTAGCGCCGGAGAACCGCCCCGGCAACGCCGATTCCCCGTCCACGAGCTTGAGATCGACGTGGGGTTTGGCATGCTCGCGCAGAATCTGAGGCACCAGATCGGCGGACTCCGCGTCGAGGGCGTCCGCCGCCGCCTTTTCGCAGACGGAGAGCGGCACGTTCCGTACCAGCCACTTCACCAGCGGCAACGCGGGCGGGGACACGCTGAGGGACCGGTAGCCGAGGCCGACCAGGAGCAGCACGTTGAGCGGGTCGGAGGCCATCTCGCCGCAGACCGAGACGTCGATCTTGGCCTCACGACCGGCCTGCACGACGCGCTGCGTAGCTGGAGCAGCACGGCCGGTCGTGCGGCGTGAACCGACTCGCCAGCAGCGCGCTCCCCGGTCGACGGCGAGCGTACTGGGTCAGGTCGTTCGGTGCCGACGCTGAAGAACGCGCTGACCTTGGCCAGCCGCTCGGCGATCACCACGGCGGCGGGCGTCTCCACCATGACCCCCACCGGCACGTCCGGCGCGCAGCGAACCCCCGCGGTCGCGAGGTCGTGCGCCTCCTCGGCGATCAACTCCCTGGCGCGGAGCACCTCGTCCACCCGGGTCACCAGCGGGAGCATCACCCGAATCTGCCGGTCGACGGCAACCCGGAGGATGGCGCGCAGCTGGGGCCGGAAGATCTCGGGCTGGTCCAGACAGACCCGGATCGAGCGCCAGCCGAGAAACGGATTGGCCTCGGGCGGCGGGTCGAAGGCGGAGGGGAACTTGTCGCCGCCCAGGTCGAAGGTGCGGATCACGACCGGGCGGCCCGGAAACGCCGCACTCACCCGCCGGAAGTACTCGTACTGCTCGGGCTCGCCCGGCACCTTGGCGCGACCGGTCACCAGGAACTCGGTCCGGAGCAGTCCGACGCCCTCTGCGCCGTGCCGCACCGCGATCTCGATCTCTTCGGGGAGGTCCACGTTGCTGAGCAGCGCGATCGAGTGGCCGTCGGGCGTCTCGGACGGCTCCCGCACGGCGCCCTCGAGCTCGAGCTCGAACTTGTGGCGGCGGGTGGCCAGGGTCCGGGCCCGCTCCAGTTCGTCGCGGGTCGGCGCGATGACCACGCTGCCGGCGTAGCCGTCGACCAGCACTTCGGTGCCCGGAACGATCCGGTCGACCGCGCCGGAGGCGCCCATCACCGCGGGAATGCCCAGCGAGTGGGCCAGGATCGCCGCGTGCGAGGTCCGGGTGCCTTCCTCGCTGACGAGGCCGGCCAGTCGGTCGCGATCGAACTGCACCGTGATGCCCGGCGAGAGCTCGTGGGCGACGATGACCACCTGATCGTGCGATTCGATCAGGGTCGCCTCGGTGTTCGGCTGGCCCGTGAGCTCGCGGAGCACCCGAATCTGGGTGGCCGAGAGGTCGGCCAGACGCTCGCGCACCCGCATGTTGGCCGTGTTGGACCAGGCGACCCGGAGCTCGAGCGCCTTGAACTCGTAGGCGGTCTCGGCGCTCAGGTTGTTCTGCCGGATCAGATGCTCGACGCTGCCGATGAAGTCCGGATCCTGGACCAGGAGGCTCTGGGCCTCGAAGATCCGCGACTCCTCGAGCCCCGCGGTATGGAGCACCTTCTCGCGGAGCATGTTCAGATGATCGGCGACCGCGCGCACGGCCTCGTGCAGCTTCCCGATCTCCCGATCGACTTCGTGCGGGTCGACCGAGCGATCGGGCACGTCGGGGAAGCGCCACTCGAGCACCACGGCCGGCGCGTACGCCAGGCCGGGCGAAACCCCGATGCCGCGGATCACCCGATCGCTCACGATTCGCCGAAGCCTTCCGCGAAGAGTGCGACCAGCGCGTCGACCGCCTGGACTTCGTCGGCGCCGTCGGCGCGGATGGTGACCGACGCG
This sequence comes from Gemmatimonadales bacterium, assembly GCA_041390205.1. Lineage (GTDB taxonomy): Bacteria > Gemmatimonadota > Gemmatimonadetes > Gemmatimonadales > GWC2-71-9 > SHZU01. The sequence goes on along the minus strand of JAWKQJ010000006.1, from coordinate 82,496 downwards.
CCGTACTCGGCCGAGAGCATCATCACGCCCATGATGCTCTTGGCGTTGACCGGGAGGTCATCCTTCACGATCTCGACCTGGCTGGTGAAGGTGCTGGCCAGCTTCACCAGCAGGGCGGCCGGCCGGGCGTGGAGCCCGAGCGGGTTGACGATCATGGCCTGTCGCTCCGTCATGCCACGCTCCAGCGCCAGAGGAACACCACGCCCAGCAGGATCACGGTGATGCGTCGCGCGGTCGGGACCCGGCCGGTCGCCCGGGCGGCGAGCAGGCCGCCGAGGGCGCCGACCGCGCCCGCGAGCAGCAGGGTGCGGGACGGTGGGTCGCCCGCCATCCAGCGAACCAGGAGCGGGAGGCTCATCCCGACCGCGAACCCGGCCACGCTCCCGACCCGGCGCACCTGGTCGGGCAGCTTCGAGGCCTTGATCGCGCGGTGCACCTCGACGCCCGCGTCGAGCCCGATCTGGAGCCCCCACACCATCACCAGCATGCGGATGGCGACGTAGACGACCCAGGGCCCGATCACCGCGTAGAGCCCGCCCCCCAGCCCCAACCCGATCAGCGACGCGGCCATCACCGCGGGCAGCACGCCGATCCAGAAGAGCTGGTCGCCGAGCGAGCCCAATGGGCCGGCGAGCGCGGTCTTCAGCCGCTGGATCGTGCCCGGTGCGACCCCTCGCTCCTCCGCTCGCGCCACCGCCCCGACGGCGATGCCGGCGAGATAGGGATGCGCGTTCATGTACTCGACCGAGCGGGCCACCGCCTCGCGCTGGCGCTCGGGATCGGTGACGAGCACCCGGAGCAGCGGGAGGGTGGCGAAGCCCGTGCCGATGCCCTGGAGCCGCTCGTAGGTCCAGGATCCCTGCAACACCAGGAGCCGGGTCGCGGACGACCAGAAGCCTCTCATGCGAGCGCCGCCAGCAGCCCGACCGCGAGCCCGCCCGCCAGCCATCGCCCACGGGCGCCGGAGCCGGCCGCGTCGACGGCGCCGTGCACCGCCGCCCAGAGCCCGCCGCCCAGCGCGACCGCCACCAGCCACGGGCCCACGTCGGCCGGCGGATAGAGCGCGAGCTCGCGCGCCCCGACCCCGATGGCGAGGAAGCCGATGGCGACGCCGACGCTCCGGATCAGATCGTGCAGCAGGCAACGGAGATGGACTTGGTCCACCGCGCGCGCGTCGCCGGCCGCGAGCCGCTCGGCGAACTTCGCGACCACCCGGGCGTTCCAGCGTCGCGCCACGGGAATCGAGCCACCGCCGACGATGGCGAGCACCAGACCGAGGCCGACCGCGGGCCCCAGCGTCTCCTGCCACGGGGTGCCCGCCGCGTAGAGCACGGCGGCCACCGTGGCCGCGCCGAAGTCCGGATAGCGGGAGGCACCGACCGGCACGACGTCGAGCGCGAAGAGCTCGAGCACCGCCCCGATCCGAAGCCCGCCTTCCAGGTCGCCGAGCACGCCACCCGCGAGGGCCGAGACGATCAAGGGGCGGGAGAGCAGACCCTGCACCACGCTCGCGAGGTCGAGCCCCGAGCCGATCGCGAGGGCGAGGAGCGCGGCACTCGTGCCGGCCGTCATCGCGTGGGCTTCCAGCCCGCCACCGAGATCGCGCGCGCCTCGGGCAGATCCTGGGCGCGGACCTTGATGCCGAGGTCGACCAATCCGAGCAGCGTGGCGAGCTCCTGCTCGCTCAGGTACACGTACCGGGCGTACTCCCGGCGGCCCGGGCCGTCGTGCACGGCGCCGACGTTGATCTGCCTGACCAGCTCGGGATGCGAGCGGGCCAGCGCGGCCATGACCGGAATCGAACCGGTGAGCACCAGGACCCGATCCCTAGCCTCGGCGAGCGCGGGCAAGCGGGCGGTCGCTTCGGCGACGGTGAGGAACTCGAGCGCCATCTGCTCGGGCACCGCCATCCGGTAGAGCTCGCGCTCGAACTCGCTGGCCGCGACCTCGTCGTCGACCAGGACGATCCGCTCGATCTCGAACGGCCGGCCCCAGCCCACCACGACCTGGCCGTGGATCAGGCGGTCGTCGATCCGACAGACGGTGAGGGTCATCAGCGCTGCGAGATCGCCCGACTGCCGGTGTCGGCGGCCCGCTCGGCCGCGAGCTCGACGGTCAGGTCGCGATGGAAGACGAAGTCGACCAGCATCGCGAGGTTGACGCCGGTGACCAGCTTGACGCCGGGGTGGCTGGCGAGCCGTCGCGCCGCGGCGAACAGACACGAGCCGCTCGGCATGTCGACGAACACCACGGCCCGGCGATCGCCGACCGCCGCGAGGATCCGCTCCTCGAGCCGGCCGCGGTCGCAGCCGCTGTTGGAGACGGGCACCAGCACGCCGCGCACCCCGGTGATCTCCTCGACGGACTCGACCAGGGCCGGTGCGATGGCGCCGTGGGCGACGACCACGCCGTGGAGATCGTCGGTCATTCGTAGTCTTCCCGGAGGTACTCGCGGAGCTCGCGCCGCTCCTTCATCTTGCGGATCAGTCGCTCGTTGAAGGCGGCCGCGGAGTCGATCCCGGTCATCCGGAGGAGGTGGTTCATGGCCACCACCTCGGAGATCACCGTCAGGTTCTTGCCCGGGTTGAGGGGCACGTTCACCTTGGGCAACGAGACGTCGAGGATCTGGGTCTCCTGCCGTGCGAGCCCGGTGCGGTCGGCGTCCATCGCCTTGTCCCAGTCGAGCAGCTCCACCACCACCTCGATCCGCTTCTGCTGGCGCACCGCCCGAATCCCGAAGAGCGCGGGGATGTCGATCAGCCCGACGCCGCGGATCTCCATGTGGTGCGCGGCCAGCTCGTGCCCCTGCCCGATCAGCACGTCGTTGCCGCGCCGGGTCACCACCACCACGTCGTCGGCCACCAGCCGGTGGCCCCGCTCGACCAGGTCGAGCACGCACTCGCTCTTGCCGATCCCGCTACGGCCGATGAAGAGCAGCCCGACTCCGTAGACGTCGGCCAGCGAGCCGTGCAGCGTGGTCCGCGGGGCGAAGGCCTCCTCGAGGATCGGCTTGATCCGGCGGTAGAACTCGGCCGTCTTGTGTTTGGTCCGGAGGATCGGGACGCCGTGCTCCGTGGCGAGCTCGAGCAGCGGATCGGGAGGCGCCTGGTCCTTGGTGATGAAGACGCAGGGCGGGTCGTGGCGAAGGAACTCCGTCAGCGTTTCCCGGCAGCGCTCGGGCGAGAGGGTCCCGAGGTAGGTCACCTCGGTCTCGCCGAGCACGTGGAGCCGGTGGGGCACGAACCGCCCGGTGTAGCCGGCCAGGACCAGACCCGGGCTCGCGATGTCGGGGTCGGAGAGGACGCGGTCGAGACCGGTCTCCCCCGTCAGCGACTCGAGACCGAGGAACTCGCCCTGGCGAGTGAGCAGGTCCCGGGGCCGGAGCGTCACGGACGCGGCTTCGCGGCCCGGCGGGCTCGGCGGGCCCCGCCCCCGTCACGCTCGAGCTGGCGGCGCACCTTGTCCTCCGCCCGGTCCAGCGCGGTCCGGTGGTCGGGACCCTCTCCGGTGCCGATCAGGATCTGGCCACCGCGCGCGTGCAGTCGAATCTCCACCTGGTGATTGAGCCCATCGAGGTCGAACACCACGGTGGCGTCGAGCGCATGCGGCGATTGGCTGCCGAGCCGCTCGAGGACGTCGTTGGTGCGCTCGCGGAGATCGTCGGTGATTTCGGTGTGCCGCACGCTGATCGTGGTCTTCATGCCTTCCTCAGTTCGAGTGATCCGACGGCTTCCCGCCGGCAACGATTCGCTGTAAGTGGGCCTCGGTGGCCCGCGCCGCGTCGTCCCAGCCCCAGCCCTCGGCCGCGCGGCGGGCGGCCGCGCCCAAGGCCCGCACCCGGTCCGGGCTCGAAGCGAGATCGAGCATTCGGCGTGCCAGGGCCTCGGCGTCGCCGTGGGGCACCAGGAGACCGGTCCGGTCGGCCTGGACGGAATCTCGAAGGCCGGGGCTGTCCGAGGCAATCGAGGGCGTCCCGCAGGCCGCCGCCTCGGTGACCGTGATGCCCCAGCCCTCCTTGGGTGACGGAAAGACGTTGGCCCAGGTCGTTCGCAGCATCCGCCGTTTGCTCTCCTCGTCGACGAAGCCATGGAACCGGACCGACGTCTCGACGCCGAGCCTCCGGGCCACCGTTTCGAGTCGGGGACGATCCTCGCCGCTGCCGGCGATGTCGAGCCGAAGCTCCGGCCGGGAGCGCCGCGCGATGGCCAGGGCCTCGAGCGCGACCTCCACGCCTTTGTATCGGCGAAGCCTCCCCACGTATAAGAAGGAGGGCTCCGGAGTCCGGTCAAGGCTCGGGTCGGGGGTGAACCACTCGAGGTCGATGCCCGGATGGATCACCTCGATCCGCTCGCGGGCGACCCCGCGCGCGACCAGATCGTCGCGGGTGCTTTCGCTGATCGCGTGGAACCACGCCCGCCGATACGCGCGGGGTATCCGCCGCTCGGCGAGCACCACGAGGGACGCCACCGGCCAGGAGGCCTCCTCGAAGGCGGTGGTGCCGAAGAGGTGGGGGACGATCACGACGAACGGCAGAGTGGTCAGGCCCGCGAGGTAGAGCGGCAGCTTGTTGACGTCCTCGACGACCACGTCATACCGGTCGGAGGCGAGCGCCCGCCGCACCGCGCCGCGCCCGGCGAGCGCGAAGCCGTGTCGCCCGCCGTGGCGCTCGACCTCGACGCCCCGCACCGTGGCTCGAGGCGGACACCCCGGCCATCCGGAGCAGACCAGACGCACCTGATGCCCGAACCCGGCCAGCCGTCCGAAGAGCTCGAACAGGTGGATCTCGGCGCCGCCCGCATGCGGGTTGTCGAGATCCTGCCAGTTGACCAGCAGGATCCTCACAACCGGCCCAGGTCGCGGGCGATCCGATCGAGGACCCCGTTCACGAACCGGGGCGACTCCCGGGTGCCGAACCGCTGGGCGAGCCAGATGGCCTCGTCGATCGCCACCCGGGCCGGAACCAGCTCGTGAGCAAGCTCGAACGCCGCGAGGCGGAGGATGTTGCGGTCGATGACGGAGAGCCGGCTCGGCCGCCAGTGCTCGGTCGCTTCGCCGATCCGACGATCCAGCGCCTCCCGGTCCTCCGAGACGCCGGCGGCCAGCCGCTCGGCGAAGTCGAGCACCAGCGGCTCCGGACCCGTCAGCCGGGCGAGACCGGGCACCAGCTCCGCGACCGACCGGCCGGTGGTCTCGGAGCCATAGAGCAGCTGCAGGGCCCGGGCCCTGCCCCGGGTCTCAGTCCGCAGCATCGGAGGCGCGAAGCGCGGCCAGCACCGAGGCGGTTCGAATCGCGGCCTCGGCCGCCTCGAAGCCCTTGTTGCCCTGGGCGCCGCCGGCTCTGGCGAGCGCCTGCTCGGTCGTGTCGACGGTGAGGAGACCGAAGCCGACCGGCATCCGCCGGACCCGCGCCGTGGCGGCCAGCGAGCTCGAGGTCTCGCCGGCGACGTAGTCGAAGTGCGGGGTCTCTCCGCGGACCACGACCCCGAGCGCCACCACCGCCGCATACCGGCCCGACGCGGCCGCTTCCTCGACCACCACGCCGAGCTCGAAGGCGCCCGGCACCCAGAGGACGTCGCGCGCGTCGTCGGCGAAGCCCGCCTGCCGGCAACACTCCAACGCGCCGGCGAGGAGCCGGCTGGTGATCCGCTCGTGGTATCGGCTCACCACGATGGCGATCCGCCCGGTCGGGGTCAGCGCCCCCTGGATGTCCGCCATGTGCGTCAGTGGCCGATGTGATGGCCGAGGAGGTCGCGCTTGGCCGCGAGGTAGGCCTGGTTCTCGGCCGTGGCCGGCAGCTCGAGGGCCACGCGCTCGGTGATCTTCAATCCGTAGGCGTCGAGCCCGACGACCTTGCGGGGATTGTTGGTCATCAACTTGATGGTGGAGAGGCCCAGGTCGCGGAGGATCTGGGCGCCGATGCCGTAGTTGCGGAGGTCCGGCGGAAAGCCGAGTCGCTCGTTGGCCTTGACGGTGTCGTCGCCCTGATCCTGGAGCTGATAGGCGCGGAGCTTGTTGAGCAGGCCGATGCCCCGCCCTTCCTGATCGAGATAGACGATCACGCCCTTGCCCTCCGCCACGATCTTCTGCATCGCGGCGTCGAGCTGGTCGCCGCAATCGCAGCGGCGGGAATGGAAGACGTCGCCGGTGAGACACTTCGAGTGCATCCGGACCAGCACGTCCGGCTCGCCGTCCACCTCGCCGTGGACCAGCGCCACGTGCTCGGCGTCGTCGACCTCGTTGCGGTAGCCGATGATCCGGAAGGTGCCGTGCCGGGTCGGGAGCGTGGCCTGGGCGACTCGGCTCACCAACCGCTCGGTGGTGAGACGGTGCGCGACCAGCTGCGCCACGGTCACGAAGGTGAGCTCGTGCTTCTTGGCGAACTCGAAGAGCTCCTGCCGCCGCGCCATGGAGCCGTCAGGGTTGAGGATCTCGCAGATCACCCCGGCGGGCATCAGCCCGGCGAGCCGGGCGAGGTCGACGCTGGCCTCGGTCTGTCCCACCCGCTGCAGCACCCCGCCGGGGCGGGCCCGGAGCGGGAAGATGTGGCCGGGCCGGCGGAGGTCGGCCGGCTGGGTCTCCGGCCGGATCGCGACGTGGATGGTGCGGGCCCGATCGGCTGCCGAGATCCCGGTGGTGACGCCGAAGCGCCGCTCGGCGTCGATGCTGACCGTGAAGGCGGTGCCCATCTGCTCGGTGTTCTCGGGGGTCATCTGCGCCAGGCCGAGCTGGTCGCAGCGGTCCGGGGTGAGGGTCAGACAGATCAGCCCCCGACCCTCCCTGGTCATGAAGTTGATCAGGTCGGGGGTGACCAATTCGGCTGCGGCCACCAGGTCGCCCTCGTTCTCCCGGTCTTCGTCGTCCGCCACGATGATGAGGCGTCCGTTCCGAAGATCGTCGATGGCCTGCTCGATGGTGCCGAAGCTCATGGTTCCGCCGTCAACGGCCCGCCCGGACTCGGGATCCGAGGGCCTGGAGATACTTGCCGATCAGGTCGCCTTCGAGGTGGACCCTCGCCCCGACGACCAGATCGCCGAGCGTGGTCGACGCCCGGGTGTGCGGGATCAGCGATACCTGAATGATACCCCGTCGGACGACCCGATTCACCGTGAGACTCACGCCGTCGACGGTGACCGACCCGAGGGGGATGGAGACCCGGGCCACGTCCTTCGGCACGGCGAGGTCGAGGAGCAGCGCGTCGCCCTCGGTGGCGCGGCGGACCACCCGCCCCACGCCGTCGACGTGCCCTGCACCAGGTGGCCGCCGAGCCGATCGCCCAGCCGGAGGGCTCGCTCCAGGACGTTCACCGGCTCCCGGCGCGGAGCCAGCCTGATTGGTCCGGGCAGTGTGGTGGCGACCACGTGGACCTCGAACCAGCCAGCTCCACCTTCCGGACCACGGTGAGACAGGCACCGTCGACCGCGACCTTTCTCGCCGATGGCGAGCCCGCGGTACCGGGTCGCGATCTTGAGGTCGCGTCCGCCGTCGGCCGTGGCCCGCCGCCACACCGGCCGACGTCAGTGACCGACTCCAGTGAACATCAGGGGCGATCGAAGACCGCGGCGTGTCCTGGCCCAGTCCCTTGCGGTCAGTCCAGGTTCAGCGCTCCGCCTGGAGCAGCGGTGGACCTCGAGGCCTCGGCGGCGGGCACCCGGTGTCGCCCAGCCAGACGAGGCTCACGATCCAGACGAAGCGATCAGCCAGCCGCGCGAGCAGCGCCCCGGCCAGTCGCCCACCCCCTCGACCACGATGCTCTGAATGCCGCGCTGCGGGAGCTCGGCCAGGCCCTCGCCGACGGTGTCGACGTCCGCAGCTCGACCCCGGCGGCTCAGGCTACCACAGGTCTCGCTCCGGTCCAGTCGGGCGAGGACGATGGTGCGGATCGAGCGCGCGGTCAGGCGAGCTGTGCGCTGTCCACCGCGAGTCGTCGCGAGCCGGCGAAGACCACCGGGTCGGGAGCGACCCTCGGCTCGACGGCGCCACGCGCGGTGAGCGAGGGTCGTCCACCTGGGCGGTCTTGCCACCGACGGCGATCGCGTCAGATCCGGCCCAGTACCGAGTGGACGAAATCGCGGGCCTGCTCGCCGGAGATCCAGCGGGAATGGCCGCCACGCGTCCGCGATCCGAAAGTCGAGGGAGGTGGCCAGCTTGAGGGCGAGAAACGGCCGCCGGCGCCGCTCCAGCGCCTTGTGGAAGGCGGCGTTCTGGTTGGAAGCGCGTCGGTGGCTCGGGCCCCGATCTCCACCGCGACCCCGGCCTGCCGAACCGCTCGGCCACCGGCCGCGACCGCGTGCGGGTCCGCCGCGGCGATCACCACCCGGCTCACGCCGCTCGCCAGGATCCGGTCCACGCAGGCCGGCTGCTTCCCTGGTGGCTGCACGGCTCGAGGTGACGAACAGCGTGGCGCCCTGGCCCGCTCTCCCGCCGCGGCGAGGGCGACGGCCTCGGCGTGCGGACCGCCGTACTCGGCGTGGAAGCCCTCGCCGAGCACGCCGTCGGGCCCCAACACCAAAGCGCCGACCAGCGGATTGGGTTGCACCCGTCCCCATCCGCGGTAGGCCAAGTCGGGAGCTCGGCCATCGCCTCGGTGTCGTTCACGCCTACAGTTTAATCCCGAACCCGATTCCGCCGAAGGTGCCCGCCCGGGTGTCGTGGGCCTGGAAGATCGTGGCCAGATCCTCGTCCTTTCCGATCTGGAACCCGCCCTCGAACGTGATCGGAGTCCGGACCGAGAGACCAGGGAGAGGTTAGTGAGGTGACGATCCATTCCCGACATGGTGGAGTCGACTCTGGGCATCAGGCTGTCGGCAACGGGGTCCTTGGCTCAGCGAATAGCGCCCGGAGAGGGAGGTCGACCCCGCCACCACCGCCCGTGAGCTCGAAGTTGCCCCATCGCTTCCCGACCAGCAGCCGGGCATTGATGGCGCTGGCGGAAACGCGTGTAGGCGTAGGTGCTGCCGGCGCTCAGGTCGCCGTAGCCGAAGGTCGGGAGCGCCGTCCGGCCTGAAGTTGGGCTGGCGTCGGCAGCGGCCCGTTGGGCTTCGATCGCGATCCGGATCCCGTAACCAAACCCGAGCGCCACGTCGCCGATCGAGCGGACCTCGGGTCCGAAGCGGACGTCCTCGGTGGCGCCCTTGGGGATCAGGATGACGCTGGCGAGGAAGTCGGCGGAGACCGTGCCGACCGGCAGAGGCTTGGCGATGATCCCGAAGCGGGCGTCCAGCCTGGGCAGCGCCACCAGGAAGCGGCGAACCGCGCCGACCGTGTCGGTGGCCCCGTCGTAGGCGGTGACCGGGAGGACGGTGCGGGCGAGGCTCCCCCGCAGCGTGATCGACACCTGGCCAAGCCGCTCGATCCGCCGGCAGTGCCGAGACTCAGGACTGCCGCCGCTCGCCGCGAGCGCGCTCAAGGCAGCATCCAGGTGACGGCGTCGAACCCGGCTGCGGCAGACCCGGGCGACCGGGCCTTCGATGCTGCTCGCAGTAGTGCGGCACGACCGGCTCGGCGACCGGATCCGTTTGGGCCGGGTTGGTCCCGTCAGGACGACGCCTCCGATCGATGCCAGCATCGCAACGCGTCGATCACTCAGGCCTCGCTCATGGTGGTGAACCTCCACGCCCAGGGCCGGAGCGGACCTCGCCGGCGACCCACGCGGAGCACGCCGGATCAGGAGTGGCGCAGGCGATCAGGTCGCCCGCGAGGGCCGGCGGGACCACCGCCAGCATCCCGACCCCGGGTGAACACTTCGCGCATCGTCGGTCCCGGCCTGTCCGGCTCGGCGAGATAGCGGAAAGAGTAACGGCCATTCCACAGGCGCTGTCGACCATACGCTTCGAATTGGGGGCAATACTCGGACCAGATTCCTGGCGATCGCCGCCGTGATGTGGGCCAGTCCGTGGTTCGATTCGAGGTGTGGGCGGAAGCAGCGGACGTAGCTGCGATGGACCGTGAGCAGGGCCTCGCCCACGGTCTGTCTAGCTCGCTAACCGTGCTTCCTACATCGAGTTGCATCCTGTCGAATAGAATCTTTCGAGCCAGGGGGTATAGCCGTTGGTGTGGGCCGGTGGACTCGAACGCCACCAGCGTCGCCCGCCTCGATCCGGTCTCCGTGGAGGGCGGCAGATTCTCACCACCGACGATCGTGCCTGGCCAGGTCGTAGTCGCCGGGGCTGTAGATCGCTCGGCATCGCGGCCGTCTCGCCGGTGAGCGCCATCTCGTGGGCCCGGCAGCCCCGGGCCACGCCCTCGACCAGGCCGGCGAGCTGATCCTCGGTGAGGCCGTTCGAGCCCACGTAGTCCTGGAACCCGATCCCCCGAGCGCCGTGCACCAGGATGTCGTTGACGCTGTGGTTGACGAGGTCCTCGCCCACGGTGTCCCAGACCCCGGCCATCCGGGCCACCAGGACCTTGGTGCCGACCCCGTCGGTGCTCATCACCAGGATGGGGCTCCGCATCCCGGTCGGGATCCTGAGCATGCCCCCGAAGGCGCCCACCTCGCCGACCGAGAGGGCGGTCCGCGCCCCGGCCACGGCCCGCGCGATCCGGACCTTGGCGGAGTCGAGCTGGCGGAGGTCGACGCCGGCGCCCGCGTACTGGCGGTCGCTCACGGCAGCGGCTCCGCGGCCGGGACGTGGGTCAAGTCGACGAAGGCCTGGACCCTGCCCTCGACCCGGTTCCCGTCCACTCCATCGAATCCCTTGATGCCGAAGCCCTCGACGGCGAAGGAGCCCATGGTCGACCCATAGACCATCGCCCGCCGCATCTGCTCCGGCGCCGTGGAGCCGGCCCGCGCGAGGTAGCCCATGAAGCCGCCGGCGAAGGCGTCGCCGGCGCCGGTCGGGTCGAAGACCTCTTCCAGCGGGTAGGCCGGCACGTAGAAGGTGCGCCCCGGCTCCATCAGGAGGGCGCCGTACTCGCCTTGCTTGATCACCACCCGCTTCGGCCCCTGCTTGAGGATCCAGCGCCCGGCCTTGTGGATGTTCCACTGACCGGAGAGCTCGCGCGCCTCGCCGTCGTTGACCAACAGCACGTCGACCCGCTTGAGCAGCTCGAGCAGCTCCGGCCGCTTGCCCTGGATCCAGTAGTTCATCGTATCGCAGACCACGAGCTCCGGCGCCTCGATCTGCTCGAGCACGTCGAGCTGGAGCACCGGGTCGATGTTGCCGAGAAAGAGCAGCCTGGCCGAGCGCCACTCGTCGGGCAGCTTCGGCTTGAAGGCGGCGAAGACGCCGAGCCGGGTCTCCAGCGTCTCACGGCTCTGGAGGTCGTAGCTGTACTTGCCCTTCCAGCGGAAGCTCTCGCCGTCGGCACGCTCGACGCCCGACCAGTCGATCCCGCGTCCGCTGAGCCGCTCGAGCTGCTCGACCGGGTAGTCGCTCCCGATCACGCCCACCACGTGCACGGGGTGGAGCAGCGACGCCGCCATGCTGAAGTGGACGGCCGAGCCGCCGAGCGCGTCGGCGGTCTCGCCGAAGGGCGTGTAGACGGAATCCAGGGCGACGCTTCCCACGACGACGAGACTCATCGGTTCACATCCGGTCCGGAGCGGAGAGGCCGAGCAGACGCAGCCCGTTGGCGACCACGACGCGGGCCGCGCGGGCCACAACGAGCCGCGCGGCTTCCACCGCGGGCGGCTCGCCGAGCACGCGGCAATGGTGGTACCACGAATGTACCAGGCGGGCGAGATCTTCCAGATAGGCCGTGATCCGGTGCGGCTCGCGATCGCGTGCCGCGCGCTCGACCAGCACCGGAAAGGCGGTGAGCGCCTTCAGCAGCTCGGCGTCCTCCGGCGCGGTGAGCGCGGCAAGCTCGGGTCGGTTGCCGACGCCGGCCGGATCCCGCTCCGCCACCCGGAAGATGCCGGAGAGCCGGGCGTGAGCCATCTGGACGTAGAAGACCGGGTTCTCGTCGGTCTGACGGGTGGCCAGGTCGACGTCGAACACGAACGGCGTGTCGCCGCGCCGCATCAGGAAGAAGTAGCGGGCCGCGTCGGTGCCGACCTCGTCGAGCAGGTCGCGCAGGGTGACGAAGGTGCCGGCCCGCTTCGACATCTTCACCTCCTCCCCGCCCTTCACGACCTTGACCAGCTGGACCAGGGGGACTTCGAACGACTCGGCCGGATGCCCGAGGGCGACCAGCACCGCGCGCATCCGCGGGATGTAGCCGTGGTGGTCGGCGCCCCAGACGTCGATCAGATGATCGAACCCGCGGGCGAACTTGTCGACGTGGTAGGCGATGTCCGGCGCGAGGTAGGTGTAGCTGCCGTCGCTCTTCTGGAGCACCCGGTCCTTGTCGTCGCCGAACTCCGTGGTCCGCATCCAGAGCGCGCCCTCGGCCTCGAAGGTGAGGCCGCGCGCGCCGAGCAGCTGAAGCGCCGTGGCGACCTTGCCGTCGTCGTAGAGCGCCTGCTCCGAGCTGTAGAGATCGAAGCGGACCCCGAAGTCGCGGAGCAGCTGGTCCTGCTCCTCACGCTGGGTCTGGACGGCGAACGCCCGACACCGGGCGATCCCTTCCGCCGTCGGCAGGTCGGCGACGGCGCGCCCGTCCCGGGCGATCAGCGCCGCGGCGGTCTCGACCAGGTAGTCGCCGTGATAGCCGCCCTCGGGTATCGCTGCCTGCCGCCCGACGGCCTCCTGCACCCGAGCCCAGACACTCTCCGCCAGGCGGTCGATCTGGACCCCGGCGTCGTTGATGTAGAACTCGCGAACCACCCGATGGCCGGTCCACTCGAGCAGGGCGGCGATCCCGTCGCCGAGCGCCGCGCCGCGCCCGTGCCCCACGTGGAGCGGGCCGGTCGGATTGGCCGAGACGAATTCGACGTTGACCGAGACGCCCCGACCGAGCTCGGAGCGGCCGTAATCCCCGCCGGCGTCGATGATCGCCTGGACCTGATCGGCCAGCGCGTCCTCCGCCAGCCAGAAGTTGAGAAACCCGGGCCCGGCGATCTCGATCTTGGCCACCAGGCCCTCGGGCAGCGAGATCCGCTCCTTGATCTCGCCGGCGAGCTGCCTGGGATTCCGCTTGAGGCCCTTGGCGAGCACCAGGGCCAGGTTGGTGGCGAGGTCGCCGTGCCCGGCGTCCCGCGGGCGTTCCAGGACGAACTCGGCGTCCGGCTGACCGAGGTCGCCGGCGGCCCGCGCCAAGGCGAGCCGGATCGAGTCGCTCACGCCTTCGACTTCCCGGAGGGCTTGGTCTTCTTCTTCTCGGCCGGCTTGTCGGCTGGCTTCTCCCCGGAGGGCTTCTCCGCCGATTCCGTCGACGTCCCGCTGGACTCGGCCGACTCGGCCTTGCGAGGACCTTTGCCGTCCTTGCCGTAGTCGGTGATGTAGAAGCCGCTTCCCTTGAAGATCAGTCCGGCGCCGCCGGAGATCAGTCGCTTGGCGGCGGACTTACAGGTGGGACACTTGGCCACGGGCTTGTCCGAGATCTTCTGGAAGACCTCGAAGACATGCCCCTTGGCGCACTGGTACTCGTAGGTCGGCATAGCTCGTTTCTGGGAACCGTAAGCGAATACAGCTAGCCAAGTTAGCTGGCCCGCCCCCAGCCTTCAAGCCAGCGCCCTCCACTCACCCCTTCCGACTGGTGGCCAATTCACCGAGGCTCTGGGGACCGACGGAGGTGGCCGACCCGGTGATCAGGCGCCGGTGGTAGTCCAGCTGACCGATGTGGTACGCCAGGTGCGACGCCAGATGGACCAGGAAGTCGCCCGTGACGATCGAGTATCCGCCGGGCGGCGCCGGATACGGGGCGTCGAGCTTGGCCTGGTCCAGCGTGGGCAGGACCCGCTCGAGCATGGTCACCACGCTCTCGAGCTCACGCTCGAGCTCGGCCCGCGGAACGTCGTGCCGCGCGAACTCGGCGTCTCGATCCCGGCGGTAGCCGCTCCCGCCGAGCACTCCGCCCACGAAGTGGTTGAGGTTCCCGGCCAGGTGGAGGGCCAGGGTGCCGGCCGAGTTGCTGACGCCGGGCGGCGTGGCCCAGATCTGCTTCTCGTCGGGATAGGCGGCGAGCTCGCGAATCAGGGTTCGGACTTCTCGGGTCAGGACACCGGTGAGCCAGCGGGCGAGCATCTCGACTCCTTTCGGATTCAGGCCAGGGTCGCGAGCACGGTCGGGTCGACCATGTGGCCGCCGGGAAAGGTCCGGCTGTCGACCTTCAAGCCGACGCCCCGGAGGCGCTCGTCCTCCGCCCGGACGTGCTCGGCCGTGAGAAACTGGTCGCGGTCGCCGACGACCATGGTGATCGGGGCGCCGAGCAGATTGCTGCGGAGCCGCTCGAGGTCGAGGTCCGGCGGGGTGGTCCCGCCCCAGAGCACCAGGCGGTCGATCCGATGCCGGCCGAAGGTGGCCCAGCGCGCCGCGGTGGCGCACCCCTGCGAGAAGCCGTGGAGCTCGAGGCGCGGCCGGGGCGGCAGGATGCCGAGCAGCTCGTCGGCGAGCTGGTCGAGATAGCGAACGTAGTCCTCGATCTCCGCCTCGCGATCCTCGCGGGTCATCCAGGAGGCGCCCACCCGGCGGGCCTTGGTCTCGTCGAAGTACGATCGCGAGAGCGCCTCGGGCGCGACGATCAGTCGGCCGGGCCTGAGCGCCGGCTCGAACCAGCGGAGAAAGCTGCTCGCAAGCTGGCTGTAGCCGTGGAGGACGATCCAGACCTCCACCGCTCCATTCTCCTCGCCCGCCACCACGTAGCGCGCGGTCCGGGAGACCGTGATGTGGTGGATGGTGTGCCCCATCGCTCTCTCCTCGCCGCGCGGGCGTGGATCAGGTTCGGTATTCGCCCCAGGCGCGCCGCAGAGCGTCGCTGATCTCCCCCAGCGTGGCTCGCCGCCGCACCGCCTCCAGGATCCGGGGCATCAGGGCCTCGTCGGACCCGGCGGCCCGCTCGAGGGCGGCCACAGCCTCGCCGGCCGCCGCCCCGTCGCGCGCGGCGCGGGCCCGCTCGAGCGCCCCCCGCTGGCGACCCTCGAGCTCGGCGAAGTCCGGCAGCTCCATCGGCGACGGGGGCTCGTCGGTGGTGAACTTGTTGACGCCGACCACCGTCACCCGGCCATCCTCCTGCGCCTTCTGCAGCTCGTAGGCGCTTCGGCCGATCGCCTCCTGGTAGTAGCCGGCCTCCACCGCCTTGACCGCGCCTCCCAGCTCGTCGATCTCGTCGATCAGCGCGGTGGCGCGGCGCTCGATCTCGTCGGTCAGGCTCTCGACGTAGTAGCTCCCGGCCAGCGGATCGACGGTCCGGTCGAGCCCACTCTCGAAGCCCAGGATCTGCTGGGTCCGGAGCGCCAGCGTGGCCGCCTCGCCGGTCGGGAGCGAGAGCGCCTCGTCGTAGCCGTTGGTGTGGAGCGACTGGGTGCCGCCGAGCGTGGCGGCGAGGGCCTGCACGGTCACCCGGACCACGTTGTTGAGCGGCTGCTGCGCCTGAAGGGTGACGCCGCCGGTCTGGGTATGGAAGCGGAGCTTGGCCGTCTGGTCGTCCGCGCCGAGCCGATCGCGCGCGATCCGGGCCCAGAGCCGCCGCGCCGCGCGGAACTTGGCGACCTCCTCGAAGAGATCGTTGTGCGCCGCGAAGAAGAAGCTGAGC
Organism: Gemmatimonadales bacterium; assembly: GCA_041390205.1. Classification (GTDB taxonomy): domain Bacteria; phylum Gemmatimonadota; class Gemmatimonadetes; order Gemmatimonadales; family GWC2-71-9; genus SHZU01. The sequence goes on along the minus strand of JAWKQJ010000006.1, from coordinate 66,923 downwards.
CGGGGGCCGAAGCGCTCGATCGGAATCCCGGCGCCGATCGCCCGGCGGCAGTACTCGAGGGCGTTGGCGAGCGTGAAGCCGACCTCCTGCTCCGCCGTAGCGCCCGCCTCGCGAATGTGGTAACCGCTGATCGAGATCGGATTGAACTTGAGGTCTTCGTCGGCGACGAACCGGAAGATGTCGGTGATCAGCCTGAGCGAGGGCTCGGCCGGATAGATGTAGGTCCCGCGGGCGATGTACTCCTTGAGCACGTCGTTCTGGATGGTGCCCGAGAGCTTGCTCCGATCGACCCCCTGCTCCTCCGCCACCACGACGTACATCGCGAGCAGGATCGCCGCCGTGGCGTTGATGGTCATCGAGGTGGAGACCCGATCGAGCGGGATCTCCTGGAAGAGCCGGGCCAGATCGTCGACCGTATCGATCGCCACGCCGACCCGGCCGACCTCGCCGGCGGCCATCGGATGGTCGGAGTCGTAGCCCATCTGGGTCGGGAGATCGAACGCCGTCGAGAGACCGGTCTGCCCGGCGTCGAGCAGGAGCCGGAAGCGCGCGTTGGTCTCCTCGGCGGTGCCGAAGCCGGCGTACTGGCGCATGGTCCAGAGGCGCCCGACGTACATCGAAGGGTAGACGCCGCGGAGATACGGCCAGGCGCCCGGACGACCCGGGTCGCCCGACCAATCGGCCGGACCGTAGAGCGGCTTGACGGGCACCAGACCGGGATGCCCCTCGCTCACGCGGGTTCCTCCTCGGCGAGCACCGAGGCGACGAACTCGACGTCCGCCTTCGAGCCGATCACCAGCGGGGTCCGCTGATGCAGACGCTCGGGCCGGATCCCCAGGATCCGGCGCCGGCCGTCCGTGGCGGCGCCACCGGCGTGCTCAGCGATGAACGCCATCGGATTGGCTTCGTAGGTGAGACGCAGCTTGCCCTCGGGGTTCTTGGTGTCGGCAGGATAGAGGAAGATGCCCCCGGCCACCAGGTTGCGGTGGAAATCGGCCACCAGCGAGCCGATGTACCGGCTGTTCTTGCCCTTCATCCGGTCCGGGAAGTCGCCGTGGAACCCGCGCACCGCGCGCTGGGTGAGCCGGTTCCAGCGACCGAAGTTGGACTCGTTGACGCTATAGTAACGACCCACCTCGGGAATCCGAATGTTCTCGTGGGAGAGCAGAAACTCGCCGAAGGTCGGGTCGAGCGTGAAGCCGTGCACCCCGTTGCCCGTGCTGTAGACCAGCATCACGCTCGAGCCGTAGATCACGTAGCCCGCCGCCACCTGCTCGTCGCCCGGCTGGAGCACGTCGTCCAGGGTGCCGGCGCCTTCCATCGAGGTCCGGCGGTAGATGCTGAAGATGGTGCCGACCGCCGCGTTGACGTCGATGTTCGAGGAGCCGTCGAGCGGATCGAACAGCACGGCGTACTTGCCCTGCGGGTAGCCCGAGGGGATCGGGATCAGCTCCTCTTCCTCCTCCGACGCCATCACGCAGACCCGGCCGGTGTAGCGCATCGCGTTCTTGAGCGCGTCGTTGGCGTAGACGTCGAGCTTCTTCTGCTCCTCGCCCTGGACGTTGGTGACGCCCGCGGAGCCGAGGATGTTCACCAGGCCCGCGCGCCGGATGGAGGCGGCGATGATCTTGGCGCCGAGCGCCAAGTCGTAGAGGAGATTGGAGAGCTCACCGGTGGCCTCCGGGTGCTTCCGTTCGGCCTCCATGATGAAGCGTTCGATGGTGACGAGCGGCTTGGTCATACCGGTGTCCGATTCGAGAAGTGGGTCTCAGTGCAGCGGATAGCCCCGTGCTCTCCGCCGGCCCTTCACCCGCACGGCGGCGTCGTCGACCATCACGGTCACGGTGCCGTCCAGGTCGGTCCGCCAGACGTCCGCGCCGCTCGCCGCGAGCCGGGCGAGCGCCTCGGGTGAAGGGTGTCCGTACCGATTCGGCCCCGTGCTCACGACGGCGATCGAGGGGTCGAGCTCGGCCAGCCACCGGTCGGTGGTCGCGGTGGCCGATCCGTGGTGCCCGACCTTCAGAAGATCGACCCGCCCCGCCCGCCCCGCCAGCAGCGCCTCGACCGGCTCGCCCGCGTCGCCCATGAAGAGGGCCGTGAACTTGCCGGCGCGGATTCGGAGCACCAGGGAATCTTCGTTCAGATCATCGCCCCAGCCGCTCCAGCTGGTGTCGGGGTGCAGGGCCTCGAAGGTGACCCCGTCCACCGTGAAGCGCTGGCCGGCCCTGACCACCGACCAGGGCACGTCGGCCAAGTCCAGCTGGTCGAGCAGCGCACGGTACGCCGGATCCGGCGACGGACGCCCGGGTTCGAGCACAACCCGTGCCCGAACCCTCCCGAGGAGCGCCGGCGCGCCGCCGAAATGATCGAGATGGGCGTGCGAGAGCAGCACCGCGTCGAGACTCGAGACCCCGCGCCGAACCAGGAAGGGCAACACCACCCGCCGGCCGGCATCGCTCCGCTGGTCCCGCGGCCCGGCGTCGATCAGCACCCAATGATGCCCGGAGGTCTCCACCAGCGCGGCGTCGCCCTGGCCGACGCTCAGGAAGTGCAAGGTGAGCCGGGTGCCCGCGTCGGCGGCCCGCCACCAGCCGAGGACCAGACTCCCGCTGAGCGCGAGCCCCGAGAGCCACGCGAGGCGCCTCCCCGCCTCGGCTCTGGTGGGGCGGTCGCGCAGCAGACCGGCGGCGAGAAGCAGGACGCCCAGGGCGATCCCGGCCGGCAGGAGGCCCGGCTCGAACAGCAGCGCGCCCCCGGGCGCCTGGGCGGCGAGCGCGGCGAGCGCCTCCAGGCTCGCGAGCACCACGCCGCTGCCCGCCGCGAGCGGACCGCCCACCGCGGGACCCAGCCCGCCGAGCAGGAGGCTGGCCAGCACGCCGGGCACCGCGAGCCCCGCCAGCGGAATGGCCGCGAGATTGGCGAGCACTCCGACGGGCGCGATCATGCCGAGCGCCAGCGCGGCCACCGGAGCCGTGCCTAACGTGGCCCCCACCGAGCCCGAGAGGATCCGCACCGGCCCGGCCCGGCTCAGCGCCTTGTCGCTCCAGCGGGTCGCCGCGCCGACCCCCGCCAAGGCGGTGACCGAGAGCCAGGCGCCGACGCCGGTCACCGCGAACGGGTCGAGCAGGAGCATCGCGATTCCGGTGACGCCCAGCACCGACGCCGCGCTCGGGCGCCGCTGCCGCTCGGTCTCGATCGTCACCACCCAGGCCAGCGCCGCCGCCCGGACGGCGGGCGCCGGAAAGCCGATGAAGCCGACGTAGCAGCTCACCAGCGTGGCCGCGGCGAGTCGGGCCCGCGCGCGCGACACGCCGGCCAAGCGGAGCAGAAGCAGGGCCCAGCCCCCGACGATCCCGACGTGAAAGCCACTGATCGCGAGGATGTGGACCAACCCGGCCCGGGCGAACGCATTGGTGAGCGACGGATCGATCCCGCCGCGCCGGCCGAGGATCAGGGCGTCGACGACAGCGGCGCGGGTCCCGTAGAGCGAGCGCGACTGCACGAAGAGCCAGTTGCGGAGGCGGTCGAGCAGGCCCGGCGCGAACCCGAGGCGCTCGGAGCGGCGGGCCACCAGGAGGCCGCCCGCCACCCCGAGCGCCCGGCTCGATGGCAGCCATCGGCCCTCGAGTCGGAGCGTCTCACCGGCCCGGACCCGCTCGCCGCTCGACCAGCGAACCTGCACCGCGCCCCGGCACCCGGCGTCGAGCGGCCTCGCCCGCGCCGATGTTCTCCTGCCGGCGGTCGGCTCCTCCACCCTGGACCCGCAGCCTCGATCGTGCCGGCCGGGTAGCCGCGACATCGCAGGTCCGGCTCTCGGCCGTGGCGGCCGAGGCGCCCTGTGGGCGGCACCCAATCCGGCCGCGCAGATCAGGAGGCCGGCGATCGGCAGCCTCCGCCCGAGGCGGGTGCCCGATGCGAGGCTCAGGACGATCACGGCCGCTGCCGGTGTCGGGCCGAGCACGAGGCCGGCCATCGTGCCGGCGGCGAGCGCGGCGGCGAGCGCCACCGAGCTGGTCGGCCCCCTGCATCGTCGAACGCGACCGCCGGCGAGCCAGCGCCAGCCATAACCCGCTCGCGGCGGGGACACCTTCAACGGCAGACGGCCTGCCGTGGCGGGCCCGTCCGAAAGGCTCTGGAGCGTGGAGCGGCTCAGCGATCCTGGTTGGCGGTCCTCCTGCAGCGCGCGGCGACCGCGCGACCTGCTTGAAGCCGTCGAGCACGGCCACGTCGATCGAAGCCCGCCCCTGCTGCTTGTCGAGGCTCACCTCGGTGACCACCGTGCCCTCGAGGGTGGCGACGTAGCGGGGCGGGAGCCGATTCAGCGCGTAGACCACGACGTCCGCCCGGCAGATCTCGCAGTCGCAGAACTCGGGAAAGTGCGACTGAGCTGCCGTACGCCTCGACGACGTGATCCTCGACCAGGTTCTTGTACTATAGCACCGCCAGAGGGTTGAGCCGCGACCGCGCCCGTGAAGGTCGACCCGGTCGTCCCCGTCAGCCGCACCTGATGGTAACGACCGGATGCTCTCCGACGGCAGGTCCAGCAGCACCAGCAGATTGGTGCGGGTCCGCCCGAGCATCGCCCCGCCCCGCCGCGCCGGCTGTTCCACCAACACCTCGTGGATCTCGCCCACCCGCTGCAGGTTCCTGCGTCGGGTCTGGCGCGCGCAGCACCGCGGCGATCAGGCCGGTCGAGGCGATCCCGCGAGACCGACCTCGTCCACCCGGTCGCGGAGCTCGACGGCGCCGGCGTATGTCCCGGAGTGAGTATCGGAAGGTATAGGCGTCGTCGAAAGCCGCGGCCTCGACCAGGGCGAGGGTCTCCTCGAAATCGGCCTCGGTCTCGCCCGGAAACCCGACGATCAGATCGGTCGACATGGTGAGCGCCGGCATCGCCGCGCGGAGCCGCTCCACGACCTCGAGATAGCGCTCCCGGGTGTAACGCCGGAGCATACGCTTGAGCACGGCGTTCGAGCCGCCCTGGGCCGGCAGGTGCACGTGCTCGCACACCGCGGGCGTCTCGGCCATGGCCGCGATCACCCGGTCGGTGAAGTCGGTCGGGTACGGGCTGGTGAAGCGGACCCGCCGGATGCCGTCGACCGACCCAACCGCCCGGAGCAGGTCGCCGAAGTCGTGGGCGCCGTCGTGATACGAGTTGACGGTCTGGCCCAGCAGCGTCACCTCGCTGACCCCGTCCTCGACCAGCTGGCGGACCTCGCGCACCACGTCGTCCAGTGCCCGGCTCCGCTCGGGCCCCCGGGTGAACGGCACGACGCAGAAGGTGCACTTGTAGTCGCAGCCCCGTTGCACCGTGACGAAGGCGCGGGGCCCCGGCTCGCGCACCGCCGGGACGTCCTCGTAGTGCTCCCAGTCGCGAAAGGTCGTGTCCGCCTGGCGGTGCCCATCCCTCGCCTCGGCGATCAACTCCGGCAGGGTGCGGTAGGCGTCCGGCCCGACCACGAGATCGAGCTTGGCCACCCGATCGAGCAGGGTTTGACCGAGGCGCTGGGCCATGCATCCGACCACGCCGAGCACGGTCCCGGCGCGCTTGTGGCGCTGCAGCTCGCCGACGCGGCCGACCACCCGCTGCTCCGCATGATCCCGGATCGCGCAGGTGTTCACCAGCATCACGTCCGCCAGCGCGGGGTCTTCGGTGCGGTCGTAGCCCGCCTTGCCGAGCGCGCCGAACATCAGCTCGGTGTCGGAGACGTTCATCTGACAGCCGTAGGTCTCGATGTAGACCCGCTTCGGCGCGGTCACGGCCGGAGGCTCACACCCAGCGTGAGGACGAACGCCCGCTCGGAGAAGCCCTCACCGTCGGAGCGCCAGAGCTGCTCGAGGGCGATGTCGAACCCGCCGCGGCCACCGGTGAAGCGAAGACCGGTGCCGAGCGAGAGGCCGTACTCGTGGGGCTGAATCCCCGGGTTGACCGGAAACGGCAGCGTGGAGTAGTGGGCCCCGAAGCGGATCGCCTTGTGGGCCGGGTTGCGGCTGTTGCGGATCAGCTCGAGTCCGACCGCCATCTCGGTGGTGTTGAGCGCGCCGACCCCGCCCTGGGCCTTGAGGTCGGCGTCGGCGACGGACCAGTTCCGCCGCAGCACCGACCCGGCCATCACCAGCCTGGAGGGACGGCTGCCAGCGAATCGCGCCGCCGAGCGTGGTAGGCAGGTCGATCGAGCCGAGATCGGTCGAGTCGCGCCTGGTGGTGAGACCGCCGTCCACCTGCACCAGGCCGGCGATCGCCAGGCGGCTCACCGGCCGGGCCACGAACCCGGTGGACACCCCGAAGCCGAGATAGGAGAGCTCGTTCAGCTCGGTCGCGCCGGCGTAGGCGGTGTCGGAGAATGCGCGCGAGTTGAGCACCCGATTGAGCCCGGATCAGGTGCCCGGCCGCGCCGAGGTGAAAGCGCGGGCTCACCTGCCAGGCCAGCGCCGCCCGCAGGTCGCTCAGCCCGCCGGTGGCGCTCAGCGTGTCGAAGACCGCCACCGCTCGCCGCGGAGGGTGATGCTGTCGGTGGTCCCGATCGCGAAGCTGCGGTCGGTGTAGCCGCTGATGCTGAGCGCGGCCGCGAGATTGGTCCCGCCGATCGGACCGAGCACCGTGATCTGCGGAAAGCGCGCGTCGCGCCCGGTGGCGCTGCCGAACGGATTCGACGAGCTCCGGAAGCTCTGGGCGTTGGAGAGCAGCGAGGTGAACTGGAGCACCGACGCGACCGCGGCCGGATTGAGGCTCGACTCGGGGTCGAACATCGCGAACGCGCCGCCGGTCGCCACGGCGCGGGCGAGTACGGCCGCATCGGGATCCCGAGGCCGCGTACGCCGAACTGCGAGGACTGCGCCGCCAGCGGCCCGCCAGCAGGAGCAAGCCGATCGCGAGCCTGATGGTCTTCATGGGTGCCCCGGCCGGGTCGGCAGCGCGTAGGTGATCCGGAGGCGAGGTTGTCCGGTCGCCGACCGGGTCGAGAAGAAGACCGGCTGCATGAAGGTGCCGCCCTCCTGGAAGTGGGCGAGCAACACCGTGGACGGCGGGCCGTTCTCGATTCGCCACTGCGCCACCAGGGCGCGGAGATCGATCTGCACCGGCTGCGCCGTGCCCTCGACGATCCGCCCGGCGAGCTGGACGCCTGCCGACTGGAGCACCGGCGACTTGGCTCCGAGATCCGCCAGCACGCCCGCACCGCGACGCTGTCGCCGTTCGGGCTGTTGGGCAGACCGACCGCCGGCGCCGCGGGGGTCAGCTCCAGGGTGGCTCTGAGCACCTGGGCCGAATCGATGTCGGACGGCAGCTCGAACCGGATCAGGCTGCGCGCCCCGGTGGGCCCGCCCACGTAGAGCAGGTCCGGATCCGCCCCCGCCTGGAAATCCCGATCGAAGACGTAGCCGACCCCACCGATGTCGAGCGGACGCACCTGGAGCGACTGGCGCTGACGGGCCGTGTCGGCGATGCCCGCGTGGCCGCGAATCTCGTAGAGCGGCGCCGAGGCGCCGCCGATGGCGTCGTACGCGAGGCGGACCCCGGTGGCCTTCGAGGCCCGGACCGTCAGACCCACCCCGACCCGACCACTGTCTTCGGCCGGCACCAGCAGATCCGCGATCCGCTCGTCCGTGATCAGCGAAGAGACCAGGCCGGCCTTGAGCGTATCCGGCACCACGATGCTGTCGAAGATCGACGACGATCCGAGCAACGGCTCCAGCTCGGCGAAGGTCGCCGTCGTGTCGGTGGTGATCGGAATCCGGTGGAGATAGATCGTGAGCCCCGCCGCGGTCGAGTCCCGGCTCAGCAAGGTGAGCTCGAATTTGACCGTGTCGGGCAGGAACTCGTAGAACGTGCCGTCAAGCGAGACCGAGTCGGTCCGTACCGTCGGGAAGACCACGAACGAGCGCGCCTCCCCGGCCTCGAGCCCGTCGGAGACGAGCAGCGCGCTCCGCGCCACCCGCGGCACGTAGCCGAAGAAGGTCGAGTCGCCCCCGGTGACGGCGAGCAGGGTGGTGTCCCGAACGATCAGCGGATCGCCGGGGCACAGCGCCGGACACTCGCCCGGGGTGGTGAGCCGCTCGGTGCATCCGGCCAGACCGACGACGGCGGCCAGCACGAGCCAAGGGAAGCGGGTCACGACAGCACGTCCTTCACGAATGCGTCCGGCAGCAGCTCCTCCAATCGCCACGACTTCCGGCTGGTCGGTCCGACCGACTCCACCACGAGATCCGTCCCGAACTCCGCCAGCACCTGCCGGCAGGCTCCACAGGGGGCCACCGGCGGCTCCGCGTCGGTGACGATCAGCACCCGCCGAAACCGGCTCACCCCGGCCACCACCGCCTGACACACCGCCGCCCGCTCGGCGCAGACGGTGAGCCCGTAGGAGGCGTTCTCGACGTTGCATCCGACAAACACCTGGCCGTCGTCCCCCTCCAGCGCCGCCCCGACCCGAAACCCCGAGTAGGGCGCGTGGGCGTTCGCCTGGGCGCGGCGAGCCGCGTCGAGCAGCGTCTCAGCCACGCCACACCGCCTCGAGAAAAGACTCGCCCGCCAGGAGGGGCGCCACACTGAAGAACTCGGCCACGGTCTGCCCCACGTCGGCGAACGACCGCCGCTCGCCGATCGGCCCCGGGCGAACCCAGGGCCGGCCACGAGAACCGGCACCCGCTCCCTCGAGTGATCGGTCGAGGGAGTCGTGGGGTCGTTTCCGTGGTCGGCGGTAAAAATAACCAGGTCGCCCTTCTGGCGGCCCCTACGATCTCGCCGACGGCCCGATCCAGCTCGCTCAGCCCCCGAGGAACCCGGGCACGTCGTTCCGGTGGCCCCAGGTCTGATCGAATTCGATCACGTTCGCGAAGACCAGCCCCCGGCCAACTCTCCCATCGTCCGTTGGATGAGCGCATAGGCCTCGGCATTGGTCTCCGTGTGTGTTGAAAAGATGCCCCGGCCGGCGAAAAGGTCGTCCACCTTCCCCACCCCGACCCGGTCGATCCGGGCCTCATGGAGCCGATCCAGCAGGGTCGGCCTGACCGGCGGCAGGGAGAAGTCCTTCCGGCGCGGAGTCCGGCGGTACGCGCCCGGCTCCCCCACGAACGGCCGGCGATGACCCGGGAGACCCCGTAGGGCCGGCGCAAAGCCTCCGGGCGGCCTCGCAGCCGGCATAGAGCTTCCTCCAGGGGAACGATCTCCTCGTGGGCCGCCACCTGGAACACGCTGTCGGCCGAAGTGTAGACGATCCACTTGCCGGTCTGCCGCTGCTCGCCCGCCAGCTCGTCGATGATCGCGGTGCCCGAGGCCGGCCGGTTGCCAGCACCTCCTGCCCCGTCTCCCGGGTGAACTGCTCCAGCAGCTCCGCCGGGAACCCCTGCGGGAAGGTCGGAAACGGGCCGGCAGCACCAGCCCGGTGAGCTCCCAGTGCCCGGTGGTGCTGTCCTTCCCGGGCTCACGGGCTGGGCCGTGCCGGAACGCCCCCTGCGGGGCCGAAGCCGCCGGCACTCCGGTGAGGGCGCAGCCGCCCAGACCGAGCCGGGTCAGGTTCGGCAGGGCGACCGGCGCGCCGAGCACCGATTCCGCCTGGGCGAGCACGTTGCCGAGCGTGTTGCTGCCTTCGTCGCCGTAGCTGGCCTGGTCGTGGCCCGGCCGATGCCGAGGCCGTCGATCACGATCAGGATCGCCCGGCGACCGGAGCTCATTGGGACTTCTCGCCCTGCACGAAGCGGAAGCGCAGGGCCGTCAGCGCGTCCGCCAGCAGCTTGCGCCTCGTCCGGCTCGAGGTGCCCGCGGGTCTTCTCCTCGAGCATCGAGAGGGTCTCGATCATCGTCTGGCCGATCTGGCGCGCGGACGCGCCGGGCACCTGATCGGCGCCCGGGCAGCCGCCCGTTGAGCGCGCTCGGCCTGATGGGCCAGCCCGAGCACGAGGGTGGCGAAATGGGGATTCATCGGAGTCCTCGGTATTGGCGGCTCACCCGCTTCCCGACCGAAGTGAGCAGCTCGTAGGCGATGGTGCCCGCGGCCTCGGCCTGGGCGTCGATGGAAAGGGACGGCCCGTAGAGCTCGGCGACGTCGCCGACCGTCGCGGTACCCGGGGTCGTGGCGAGCACGGTGAGATCCATGGTGACCCGCCCGGCGATCGGTTGGCGGGCGCCCTGGAGCCAGGCCCTGCCCCGGTTGCCGAGCGACCTCGGCAGGCCGTCGGCGTAGCCGATGGCGAGGGTCGCCAGCTCGCGGCGGTCCTGGAGCCGGTAAGTGGCGCCGTAGCTCACCGTGTCGCCCGGCCGGCCCTGCTGCACGGCCACCACCCGCGCCGTGAGCCGGGCCACCGGCTCGGGCTCGAGGGCGCCGGCTTTGCCGCCGTAGAGGAAGATCCCGGGTCGAGCCAGCGTCCCCGCGAACCGGTCGTCCCATTGCGCGGCCGCGCTGTTGGCCGCGTGCACCAGCGGCGGGCGCCCGCCCAGCTTGGCCAGCGCGCTCTGGAACCGGGTCCACTGGAGCTCGGTGCTCTCGGACGAATCGTCGGCGCTGTGAAAGTGGGTGAAGGCGCCCTCGTATCCCGGCGCGCCCTCGAGCATCCGGCTGGCGGCCTCGAGATCGGCGTCATCGTTCCAGCGGATGCCGCCCCGCATCATCCCGGTTTCGATCGAGAGGTGGAACGGCTCCCGGCTGGCGCCGGTCCAGGTGGTGAGCCCGGCGACGCTGGCGATTGCGGGCCGCACCCGGTGCTCGAGGAACGAGGGCTCGTCGCCGGGCACGAAGGGGGTGACGCAGACGATCGGCCGGGTGACGCCCGCCTGCCGGAGCGCCACCGCCTCGGACAGGGCCGCGACCCCGAATCCCCATGGGCTCAGCGGCTCGAGCGCCCGCGCCACGGCGACCGCGCCCAGGCCATAGGCGTCCGCCTTGACCATCGGGAGAATCCTGGCGCCCACCAGCTGGGCGTAGCGCCGGGCGTTGCGTTGCAGGGCCGCGAGATCCACCTCGAGCCAGGGCCCGTGACGTTCCATCGTTCCTCGTTTCGGGTCCGAGCGACCACGCCGAAGGTCCGAGCTTCCTCGCGCGGTCCAGCACCGATACAATTTGGCGGCAGGGAGGCCAAATGCAAGAAAAATCAGCACTTGAGCGGGCCATGGCGATGGTGAGGGATCTCCGGGAGCGCTGTCCCTGGGATCGAGTTCAGACCCGCGAGACCCTGCGCCCCTATCTGCTCGAGGAGGTCCACGAGCTCGACCGCGCCCTCGGCTCGGGTGAAGTCGACGCGATCCGGGCCGAGACGGCCGACTTCCTCCTGCACCTGGCCTGGCAGCTCGTGCTGGCCGAGGAGCGGGGCGACTTCTCGGCCGACCAGGTCGCCACCGACCTCGAGCGGAAGATGATGCGACGCCACCCGCACCTCTTCGACCTCGGCCCCAAGGAGCCCTGGGAGCGGCTGAAGAAGAAGGAGGGCGTCGGCGGAGTGCTGGAGGGCCTGTCGGAGACCCTCCCGGACCTGCTGATGGCCCATCGGCTGCAGGAGCGCGCGGCCGCCGTCGGCTTCGACTGGCCCGACACCGAGGGACCGGCGGGCAAGGTCCGCGAGGAGCTCCAGGAGGTCGAGGAAGCGCTCCGCGACCAGCCGCGCGACCCCGACGCGCTCGACCACGAGATCGGCGACCTCCTGTTCGCGGTCGTCAACCTGGCGCGCAAGGCCGGCGTTCCGCCGGGTCAGGCCCTCGAGCGCGCCAACCGGCGCTTTCGCCGCCGATTCGGGCAGGTCGAGCGATTGGCGGCCGAGCGCGGGTGGACCTGCACGACGCCACCCTCGAGCGTCTCGACGAGATCTGGGACGAGGTCAAAGCGGCCGAGCGGGCCGCGGGCGGGTCGACGGGCTGAGCACCCTGCTCGACTTCGGCGCGGATCTCGGCGGACATTGGCTCCGTGCCGCGCGAGATCGCATCAGGCAGGACGGCGCGCCGCTCGCGGCCCCGGACCGGGAGCGGCTCGGGGCCTGGTTCGATCCGGAGCTCTTGGCGTCGGCTCGGATCGCGCGCCTGGCCCGGGCGGAGTTCGAAGCGGCCCTGCCCGAGGTGATCCTCCGATTCGGCCGCTTCGCGGCGATCACCCTGATCGACACGGTGCTGGTCGGGCCCTCGGTCGAGGTCGCTGGGGCGCGCTGGGACGAGCTCCTCTTTCACGAGCTGGTCCACGTGGCCCAGTTCCAGGCCTTGGGCGCAGAGCGTTTCGCCAGGGAGTATCTGAAGGGCTGGGTGGCGGGCGGTCGTCGCTACGCGCGGATCCCGCTCGAAGTCGAGGCCTACGCCCTGGCTCGACGCTTTACGGCCGGAGAGCGGTTCGCCGTCGCACGCGAGCTGCGACCCGTTGCGGGAGACTGAAGGCCGACCCTCGAAGCTGGTAACGAGGGCCGCCCAAGGGATGGGCGCTCGTCGGACATCGACCCGCCCGCCGGCCTGTACCAGCGCGGTCGACGCGATCGCGCGGCTCGAGCCCGAGCTCGGGCGGCCTTCCGGTGGCGCGGCTGCGGCGTTGCGCGACGCGGCGGATCCCTGACCGACTCCGACTCAAGTCGCCGCGAGCGACTCCCCGTCCGGCGTGGTCTCACGCCCGGCGGCCGCCGCGTGGCGGCGACCGAGCCAGAGACCGACCACGAGCCAGAGACCGGCGATCGGCGCCGCGACGAGGGCGATGCCGGTCATGCCCAGACCCATGGCCTTGAGCAGCGGATCGGCCCAGGCGCCCACCTGATCACCCAGCCGGTAGACGAAGGTGTCGATGAAGCTCTTGGCCTTGAACTTGTCCTCGCGGCCGACCACGGTGTAGAGCACCTCGCGCGACGGGCGGGCCACGGCGTAGTTGCCGGCGCGCCGGAGCACCAGGAAGGCCACCAGCATCGCGATCGACGGCGCGAAGCCCAGCCCGAGGAAGCCGCCGACCGAGATCGCCGGCACCAGCATCAGCCCGCCCGCCACGCCGAGCCACACCAGCAGTCGCCCGGTGAAGAAGAGCTGGACCACGATGGTCAGCACGTTGACGGCGAGATCGATCTTGGCGAAGAGCTGGGTCTGCGCGGCGCGATCGGAGAGCGCCTGATCCACCAGCGTCGCCTGCTGGAAATAGAGGAAGGTCGAGCCGATCGTGTAGAGGAACATGTAGCCGCAGATGCCGAGCAGGTACGGCGAGCGGACCACGTGGGTTATCCCGGCCAGCACCCCGCCGCCGATCGCGGTAGTGCCGCGATCCGGCCCCGCCGCCCCCCGGTGCCGAATGGTCAGGTGCCGGCCCAGCGCGAGCGCACATTGCACGGCCACCTCGAGCAGCACCCCGGACACCAGCAGCAGCGCCGGCGCCCCGACCGTCGTCACCAGCGTGGCCGTGAGGGTCGAGCCCACGATCGTGCCGAGGGTCCCGCCGGCTCCGATGAAGCCGAAGAGCCGCTTGCCCTGAGCGGACTTGAACGCGTCCGCCATGAAGCCCCAGAAGATCGAGACGACGAACAGGTTGTAGACCGCGGTCCAGATGTAGAACGCCCGGCCGACCCAGACCTGCGAGGACTCGCCCTGGGTGGTGAACAGGAGGTAGAAGATCACCAGGTTCAGGATGAAGAACCGGTAGGCCAGCGGGACGAACTTCTGTCTCGGCAGCTTGGCGACCAGCGCGGCGAACGGAGGGTTCACCAGCAGCATGGCGATCATCGTGCCGGTGAAGAGCCAGGGGAGATTGCGCACCCCGCCGGCCAACCCCGCCTGATCGCGGATCGGCCGGAGGATGTAGTAGCTGGCGAAGAGGAAGAAGAAGTAGGCCGCCGCCCAGAGCGTGGCGCGCACCTCGTCGGGCTTGATGTCCACCAACCGCTCGAGAAGCCGGGTGAGTGGGCCGGACTCTGCCTCCGCCGTGCCGTTCGACACTTGCCGCTCCGCCGTTCGTCGTTTGTCGGGTGTGGGGCCGCCCCCGCGGGGGCGAACGCCGGAGAACCTACCGTCCTCCGACGCCAGCCGCCACGGAACGCGTGTGTGAGACCGCGATGCCTACTTGTAGACCGGGAACTCGCCGGCCTTGTACTTGGCCCAGTAGGTGTCCAGCGCCTGCTTGACCTGGGGATAGAGGAAGTAGACGCCCAGCAGGTTCGGGAAGGCCATGCCGAGGATCATGGTGTCGCCGAAGTTCAGCACGTTGGTCGCCGTGACGACCGAGCCCAGGAAGGTCGAGACCACGAAGATCGCCTGGAAGATCCGGGTGGTGCCCGGGGCGTCGCCGAAGAGGTAGGTCCAGCAGCGCTCGCCGTAGTAGAACCAGGAGATCATCGTCGAGTAGGCGAACAGCATCACGGCGATCGAGAGCACGTACGGGAACCAGCTGATGTGCTCGCCCATCGCCCGCGAGGTGAGCGCCGCGCCCTGCTGCGCCGCGATGATGTCGGCGTACTCGGGGTTGTTGTAGGCGCCGGTGATCACGATGATCAGCGCCGTCATGGTGCAGACCACCACCGTGTCGATGAACGGCTCGAGCAGGGCGACGATGCCTTCCCGGACGGGATACGGCGTCTTGGCCGCCGAGTGGGCGATCGAGGCCGAGCCGGCGCCGGCCTCGTTGCTGAAGGCCGCTCGCCGGAAGCCCATCACCAGCACCCCGATGAAGCCGCCGTAGGCCGCGTCGGGCGAGAGCGCCTGGGAGAAGATGGTCCCGAAGGCCGCCGGGATGTGCGAGGCGTTGTCGATCAGGATGAAGATGGCCGCGACCACGTAGATCATCACCATCGAGGGGACGATCCGCGACGCCGCGTTGGCGATGCTCTTGATCCCGCCGATGATCACCAGCCCGACCGCGACCGCCATGATCAGGCCGTAGACCCAGCGATGGCCCTCGAGAAACGGAATCGTCTCGGTGAGCGCGTTGAGCGACTGGTTGACTTGGAAGCTGTTGCCGCCCCCGAGCGAGCCGCCGATGCAGAGGACCGAGAAGATCAGGGCCAGCACCTTGCCGAAGCCCGGAAGCCCCCGCCCCGCCAGACCGCGGGAGAGGTACTCCATCGGCCCGCCGAGGACCCGGCCGTCGGCCCGCACCTCACGGTAGGCCTGGCCCAGCGTCACCTCGGTGAACTTGGTGCTCATCCCGAGGAGCCCCGCGATGATCATCCAGAACGTCGCCCCCGGACCGCCCACCGAGACCGCGATCGCCACGCCCGCGATGTTGCCCAGTCCGACGGTGGCGGAGAGCGCGGTGGTGAGGGCCTGGAAGTGGCTGATCTCGCCCTGATCGTCCGGGTTGCTGTACTTGCCGCGGGTGACGTTCACGGCGTGGCTGAAGCCGCGGATGTTGATGAACCCCATCCGGACCGTGAAGAAGATCGCGCCGACGACGAGCCAGAGCACCACCAGCGGCAGCTGATGGGCCTCGTCCCAGAACATCACGTCGAAGAAGAAGACCGTGTTGAGCCAGCCGTTCAGGACGCCGACCGCATTGTCCACGGCCGCCATGAAGCCGGTCTGTTCCGACGCCTGTTGCGCCAGGGCCGGTGCAGCGAGGAGCACGGTCAGCACCGCGGAGAGCAGGACGCCAATGCGCAGTCGGGAACCGACGGTTCTTGGAGGCATGATCGCTCGTGGGGTTGATGGGTTCGTGAAGCCAACGTGAGCCGGCTCCCAAACATACCCCAGGGCGGCGATCTGAAAACCTTTGGGGAGACTTTCCTAACCGAGCGCCCTCAGGGGTAGAGCCGGTGGATCTGCCGCGGGAAGGCTATGGTCTCGCGAATATGGGGAATCCCGCAGATCCAGGCGACCGTCCGCTCGACCCCCAGGCCGAAGCCCGAGTGGGGGAAGGTCCCGTAGCGGCGGAGGTCCAGATACCACTTGTAGGCCTCGGGATCGAGGCCCTGAGCGATGATCCGCGAGAGCAGCCGATCGTGGTCGTCCTCGCGCTCCGACCCCCCGATGATCTCGCCGTACCCCTCGGGCGCCAGGCAGTCGTTGCCGAGAATGGTCCGCGGGTCGGCCGGGTTCTCCTTCATGTAGAAGGCCTTGACCTCTTTCGGGTAGTTCATCACGAACACCGGCCGGTCGTACTGCCCCGCCAGCAGGGTCTCGTCGTCCCCGCCGAGGTCGTTGCCCCACCGGATGTCGGAGCCCAGCTGGTTGAGCTTGGCGACCGCGTCGGTGTACTCGATCCTGGGAAACGGCGGCGTGATCCGCTCCAGGGGGGCGAGGTCGCGCTCGAGCTCCGCCAGCTCGTCGCGACAGCGCTCCAGCGCCCGGGCCACCAGATAGGAGACGAAATCCTCCTGGAGCCGCATGTTGTCCGCCGAGTCCGCGAAGGCCACCTCGGGCTCCACCATCCAGAACTCGGTCAGGTGCCGCCGGGTCTTCGACTTCTCCGCCCGGAAGGTCGGCCCGAAGCAGTAGACCCGGCCGAGCGCCGCGCAGGCCGCCTCGACGTAGAGCTGGCCGGTCTGGGCCAGGTAGGCGTTGCCGAGATCGAAGTACTCGGTCGAGAACAGATTGCCCGCTTCCTCGCCGATGCTCCCGGTGAGGATCGGGGTGCTCACGTGGTAGAAGCCACGCTCTTCGAAGAAGTCGTGGATCGCCTTGAAGACGTGGTGGCGGACCTTGGCGATCGCGACCTGCTTCCGGCTCCGGAGCCAGAGATGGCGATGCTCGAACAGGAAGGTGGTCCCGTGCTCCTTGGGGGAGATCGGGAAATCGACCGAGGTGCCCACGATCTCGAGGCCGGACACCAGCAGCTCCACCCCGCCGGGAGAGCGCGCGTCGGCCTGGACCGTGCCGGTGGCGAGGAGCGAGGTCTCCTGGGTCAGGCCCGTGGTGGCGCCCCAGACCTGGTCCGTGACGTCCCGCTTGGAGACCACCGCCTGGAGGTACCCGGTGCCGTCGCGCAACACCACGAACGCGAGCTTGCCGCTCGAGCGGATCGTGGTGACCCAACCTGCGACCCGGACCTGCTCGCCGACCCGGCCCGGGAGTGCTTTGATGTCAACGTGTTCCATTGGCTTCGAGCGGCTCCAAAGGGGCGTCTAACCTACCCGCGGGGCGAGAACAGGGTCAATCCGTCGGGGCGGGCGAACCGGCCCGCCCCGCCGCCTCAAGTGGGCTAAAGTGGCGCCGATACTACATCTACGATCGTGTCATTCTTTGACAGTGCATCGATTTTCCCATCTTGCGGTTGCAGTCGAGGTGTCCAATCTTGTGGCTGCCGTCGACCCCGACGCGGTCCTGACAGGACCCTGAAGACGGCGACCCCGAGCCAGCGAACACTCTTTCCGGTCGAGTGAGGTCACCCATGCTCCAGATGCAGGCCCGTCTCAAGTCCGAGCACACCCTTCGCTACCCCCGGCTCAGCCCGCAGGTCTGGTACGAGGTCAGTCCGATCTTCCCCGGGGTCACCACGCGCCGGGTCGATATCTTCGGCAGGCGGATCACCCGCATCAAGACGGCCCGCGACTACGAGACGGTGCAGGCCGCCCATTTCGAATTCCGGCCACGGCCCGTGGAAGAGCCGCAGATGGCCATGGCCTGAGGCTGGCTCCAGCCACAGGCGCCCAGCGGGGCGGTCCCTCCGAGGATCGCCCCGTTCTCATTTTGTGGAAAGGTTCGAAGCCCTTTCAAGGAACCTTCACGGGCCCGCCAGGAGCTTCTGGCTATTGCAGTTGCAGAACCCGCCACGCTTTGCCGACGGCGGGCACCCGAGCCCGCCGCCGGTCCGAGTCCCTGGACCGGGAGGGCCCGAATGTTCATCCCCACGATGCATCCCTGGGGCGCCGGCGACACCCTGAAAGACCATCTGGACGAGCGCGGGATCTCCCGGCGCGAGTTCCTGGAGTTCTGCGGGAGCCTCGCCGTCGTGCTCGGCCTCGGTCGAGAGGCGGCCCCGCGCGTCGCCGCCGCGCTGCAGGAGGCCAAGCGGCCCAGCGTGGTGTGGATTCAGCTCCAGGAGTGCACCGGCTGCGTCGAGAGCGTGCTCCGCACCGCCGAGCCGACGATCGGCAACCTGGTGCTGGACCTGATCTCCCTCGACTACTCGCACACCCTGATGGCCGCGGCCGGCCACCAAGTGGAGGACACCCTCCAGTCGGTGATGCGGGAGAACGCGGGCAAGTACCTCCTCCTGGTCACGGGCTCGGTGCCGCTCAACGACGACGGGGTCTACCTCACGATCGGCGGCCGGACCGCGAAGGACATTCTGGAAGAGGCGGCCGCGGGGGCCGCGGCCGTCATCGCGGTCGGCGCCTGCGCCCACTGGGGCAGCGTCCAGGCGGCGCGCCCCAACCCGACGGGCGCCGTCGGCGTCTCGGCGATCGTCAAGGACAAGCCGGTGCTCAACGTGGCCGGCTGCCCGCCGATCGGCGACGTGGTGACGGCGACGGTGGCGCACTTCCTCACCTTCGGCCGGCTGCCCGCGGTCGACGGCGACGGCCGGCCGCTCTTCGCGTACGGCGCCCGGATCCACGACCAGTGCCCCCGACGGGCCAACTTCGACGCGGGCCAGTACGTCGAGGCCTTCGACGACGACGCGGCCCGCCGCGGCTGGTGCCTGTATCACGTCGGCTGCAAGGGCCCGGCGACCTTCTCCCCTTGCCCGATCTTCCAGTGGAACTCGGGCACCAACTGGCCGATCGGCGCGGGGCATCCCTGCATCGGCTGCACCGAGCGGAACTTCTGGGACACGATGACGCCCTTCTACGGGCGGCTGCCGGACGTGGGCGGCTTCGGGGTCGAGAGCCGGGTCGACCTGATCGGCGCGGCGCTCGCGGTCGGCGCCACGGCGGGCGTCGCGGCCCACGCGGTCGCGACCGGCGTCCATCAGGCCCGTCAACGACGGAAGCTCCCCGTGGTCGATTCCAGTCCTCCGTCTCCCCCGACCGACGCATCGAAGGAGTAGCCCATGGCGCCCGTCAAGATCGTGGTCGATCCGATCACCCGAATCGAGGGCCACCTCCGGATCGAGGCCCAGGCGGACGCCGGGCGGATCCAGAACGCCTGGGCGTCGGCCACCCAGTTCCGCGGCATCGAGACGATCATGCAGGGCCGCGACCCGAGGGACGCCTGGGCCTTCACCCAGCGGATCTGCGGCGTCTGCACCGTGGTCCACGCGGTGGCCTCCTGCCGCGCCGTCGAAGACGCGCTCGGCATCACCGTGCCGCCGCTCGCGAACCTGATCCGCAACCTGGTCCACGGGATGCAGTTCATCCAGGACCACGTGATCCACTTCTACCACCTGCACGCGCTCGACTGGGTGGACGTGGTGAGCGCCCTCGACGCGAGCCCCCGCGCGACGGCCGAGCTGGCGGCCCGGCTCTCGCCCTGGCCCAACAACTCGGAGACCTACTTCCGCGCCGTTCAGGACCGGCTCAAGAAGTTCGTCGCCGGCGGCCAGCTCGGGATCTTCGCGAACGGGTACTGGGGTCACCCGGCGTACAAGCTGCCGCCGGCGGTCAACCTGCTGGCGGTGGCCCACTACCTCGAGGCGCTCGACTGGCAGCGCGACATCATCCGGCTTCACACCATCTTCGGCGGCAAGAACCCGCACCCGAACTTCCTGGTCGGCGGGATGGCGAGCGCGATCAACCTCGACGACACCGCGACCATCAACGCGGAGCGGCTGGTCGACGTGCAGGCCATGATCCAGCGGGCGCAGGCGTTCGTGGAGCAGGTCTACTGGCCGGACCTGGTGGCGATCGCGGGCTTCTACAAGGAGTGGGGCTCGATCGGCGGCGGGGTGCGGAACTTCCTGGCCTGCGGGGAGTTTCCCGAGGCCGAGCTGGGCGACCTCGACCGGCTCTACTTCCCGCGAGGCATCATTCTGGACGGCGACCTGAGCACGGTCCACCCGTACGATCAGCAGATGGTCAAGGAGTACATCACCAGCTCGTGGTACGAGTACGCGGGCGGCGACGGCGCCGGGCTCCATCCCTACGAGGGCGAGACCTCGCCCCGCTACACCGGTCCCAAGCCGCCGTTCGACTACCTCCAGGACCAGCCCAAGTACACCTGGATGAAAGCGCCCCGCTACGACGGCAAGCCGATGCAGGTGGGACCGCTCGCCCGGATGCTGGTGGCTTATGCGGCCGGACATCCCGACGTCCGCCCGATGGTGACCGATCTGCTCAGCACCTTGAACGTCGGGCCGGCGGCGCTCTTCTCGACCCTCGGCCGGACGGCCGCGCGCGGGATGGAGACGGTCCTGATCGCCCGGCGGATGAACGTCTGGTTCAACTCCCTGGTGGAGCGGATCAAGGCCGGCGACACCAAGACCTTCGACGGCTCGAAGTGGGACCCGTCGTCGTGGCCGGCGAACGCCCAGGGATACGGCTTCCTCGACGCGCCGCGGGGCGCGCTGGGCCACTGGGTCCAGATTACCGACGGCAAGATCAGCCGCTACCAATGCGTCGTGCCCAGCACCTGGAACGCCTCGCCGCGGGACGGCGAGGGACAGATGGGTCCCTACGAAGCCTCGCTGGTGGACAACCACCCCCTGGCCCGGCCCGAGCAGCCGCTCGAGATCCTCCGCACGGTGCACAGCTTCGACCCGTGCATCGCCTGCGGAGTCCACGTCCTCGACGCCACCGGCAAGCCCATCGTGGAGGTGAAGGTCCAATGACCAGTCCGCCGACGGCGGGCCGACCTCATCGGCCACCGATCTCGAAAGGGACCTTCGACTTCGTTCGCCGGGTCCCACCGCCCAGCGGCGACTACGAGTGGGTCTATCTCTGGGAGCGGCCGCTCCGGTTCATGCACTGGGCGGCGGCGCTCTCGATCGTGGTGCTCGCCGTGACCGGGCTCTACATCGGCAAGCCCTACTTCATGACCTGGGGGGACACCAGCGCGCACTTCCTGATGGGGTGGGTCCGCTTCATCCACTTCCTCGCGGCCGCCGTGCTGGTGATGACGGCCATCGTGCGGGTCTACTGGCTCTTCATGGGCAACCGGTTCGAGCGCCTCGGCGCGCTGTTCCCGGTTCGGCCGCGGGATTGGGCCAACCTGTTCAAGATGGTGAAGTTCTATCTGATGATCCGGCCGGAGGAGGCGCCCCGCTACCTCGGTCACAATCCGCTCCAGCAGCTCAGCTATACCGCGATCTACGGGCTCGCGGCCGTGTCGGCCGTCACCGGCTTCGCGCTCTACGGCCAGGCCAACCCCGACGGGCTCTTCTTCGCCGCGTTCAACTGGGTCAACGGCCTGCTGGGCGGCGCGCCGATCACGCGGTTCATCCACCACGTCGCCACCTGGGGCTTCCTGATCTTCATCCCGCTCCACGTCTACCTGGCGATCCGGGCGGATCACGTCGAGCGGACCGGGACGATCTCCTCGATCATCAGCGGCGGGCGGTTCGTCGAAGCCGACGCGGACTACGTCGATGCCCCCCGCTGAGCCCGGACGGCGCACGATCGTGATCGGGCTCGGCAGCCCGCTCATGGGTGACGACGGTCTCGGGATCGTCGCGCTCGAGCGGCTCCGGCCATTGGCGCCCGAGTCGGTCGAGCTGATCGACGGGGGAACCTGGGGCATGAACCTGCTGCACCTGGTCGAAGGCGCCGACCGGCTGCTCCTGCTCGACGCGATCGACGCCGGCAAGGCCGCGGGGGAGCCGATCGAGCTGGTGGACGCGGAGGTGCCGCGCTACTTCGCGGCCAAGCTCTCGCCCCACGAGATCGACCTCCGCGACGTGCTGGCCCTGGCCGAGCTGCGCGGATCGCTGCCCGCCGAGATCGTGGCGCTCGGCGTGCAACCGGGCGAGATCGAGATGGGAACGGAGCTGACACCGCCGGTGTCGGCCGCGATCGACGCGCTGGTGGAGCGCGCCGTGGATCGCCTGACGCGCTGGGAGGCGCCACTCGCCGCCAGCCGGCCCTGAGAGGCACGCATGCACGAGATGAGCCTCGCCCACGAGGTCTGCCGGATCGCCGAGGCCCATCTCCCACCCGGGCCGACCCGGGTGCTCAGCCTGGGCGTGGAGGTCGGCGACGACGTCGGGATCGAGGTGGCCAACTTCCGGTTCTGCCTCGAGGCGCTGCTCAGCGAGCCGCCCTTCACCGGGGCGGCGCTCGATCTGACGATCCAGCCCGGGACCGATCTCCGGCTGGTCTACGTGGAGGTGGACGATGGGCGTCCGAGTCATTGAGGTTCGGGAGCGGGTCATGGCTCGGAACGACGAGCTCGCGGCCGGCGTGCGGGCTCGCCTCGACGCCGCGGGGGTGGTGGCGCTCAACCTGGTTTCGTCACCCGGTTCCGGGAAGACGCTCCTGCTCGAGCGGACCCTGGAGGCGCTCGGCGACGAGCTCTCGATCGCCGTGGTGACCGGAGACATCCAGACCCAGAACGACGCCGATCGCCTCGCCCGGCACACCGACCGCCTGGTTCAGGCCGTGGTGACCGGCGGCGCCTGTCATCTCGACGCGAGCCAGATCGCCAACGCGCTCGACGCGATCGACTTGGAACGCACCCGGCTGCTCTTCATCGAGAACGTGGGCAACCTGGTCTGTCCCGCCAGCTGGGATCTCGGCGAGGCGGCCAAGGTGACCGTCTTCTCCGTCACCGAAGGCGAGGACAAGCCGCTCAAGTACCCCAAGACGTTCCGGGTCTCGAGCCAGGTGGTGATCAACAAGATCGACCTGCTGCCCCACGTCGACTTCGATCTCGAGCTGGCCAAGGCCAACGCCGCCTCGATCAATCCCGCCCTCCGGTTCTTCACCACCTCCGCCCGAACCGGCGAGGGGCTCGAGGGTTGGCTCGACTTCCTCCGGGAACTGGTCGCCGCGTCGGAGGTCGCTGCGTGATCCCGGCCGAGCGAGCCGCGGCCCGGGTGCGGGTCACCGGGCTGGTCCAGGGCGTGGGGTTCCGTCCCTTCGTCCACCGCCTCGCGCTGCGGCATCATCTGGGCGGATGGGTGCGCAACGCCTCGGGCGAAGTGCAGATCGAGATCGAGGGCATCGAGCTCGACCTGACGACCTTCCTCGAGGAGCTCCGCGCGGACGCGCCACCGCTCGCGCGGATCGAGGAGGTCGGCGTCGACCGCCACGAGCCCGAGGGGCTCGAGGGGTTCTCGGTGATCGAGAGCCTCGCCGAGCCGAACCGGCGCCAACCGGTGTCGGCCGACGTGGCCACCTGCCCCGCCTGCGAGCGGGAGCTGTTCGACGAGTCCGACCGTCGCTACCGCTACCCCTTCATCACCTGCACCGACTGCGGCCCGCGCTTCACGATCATCGACGAGATGCCCTACGATCGCGAGCGCACCAGCATGCGGGCGTTCGCCCAGTGTCCCGACTGCCTGGCCGAGTACCAGACCCCCGGCGACCGCCGGCACCACTCCGAGACCAACAGCTGCCATCGCTGCGGCCCGCGGCTCGAGCTGGTGATCCCGGACCGGGTGCGGATCACCGGGAACGCCCCCGCGCTGGCTCGCGCCGTGACCCTGCTCCGCTCCGGCGCCATCGTGGCCGTGCGCGGGTTGGGAGGGTTTCATCTCGCGGTCGACGCCACCAACGACCGCGCCGTGCGCCGCTTGCGCAGCCGCAAGCGCCGGGAGGCCAAGCCCTTCGCGGTGATGGTTCGGACCATCGAGGCGGCCCGGGACCTCGCCGAGCTCACCGAGGCCGAGGCGGCGCAGCTCGCGACCCCCGAGCGTCCGGTCGTGCTGGTCCGTGCTCGGGCGGACAGCCCGATCGCGCCGGCGGTGGCGCCCGGCCTCGCGTGGATCGGCCTGATGCTGCCTTCGACGCCGCTCCATCACCTGCTGCTCGAGGGCGCCGGTCGACCGCTGGTGATGACCAGCGGCAACCTGAGCGAGGAGCCGATCGCCATCGGCAACGAGGAAGCCCTCGAGCGGCTCGGTCGGATCGCGGACGGCTTCCTGCTCCACGATCGCGAGATCCTGGCCCGCTACGACGACTCCGTGGTCCGCCTGGTTCGCGACCGCCGGGTCTTCCTCCGCCGGGCGCGGGGCTTCGCGCCGATGCCGCAGAGCCTCCCGCTCGCGGCGCCGCGGCCGATCCTGGCGGTCGGTCCGCACCTCAAGAGCACCTTCACCCTGGCGGTCGAGCGCCGGGCGTTCGTCAGCCAGCACCAGGGCGACCTCGACTCGCTCGAGACCCTGGAGCAGTTCCGGCTGAGTCTCGACGGCTACCAGCGCCTCTTCCGGGTCCGTCCCGAGGTGGTGGCCCACGACGCGCACCCCGGCTACCTCTCCACCAGGATCGCCGGGGAGCTCGGGCTCGAGGCGGTCGCGGTCCAGCACCATCATGCGCACGTTGCCGCCGTCCTGGCGGAGCACGGCGAGACAGGCCCCGTGATCGGGGTGGCGTTCGACGGTACCGGCTATGGCGCCGACGGCACCGTCTGGGGCGCCGAGGTCCTGATCGCCGATCTTCGCGACTACCGTCGGGTGGCCCACTTCCTCCCGGCCCCGCTCCCCGGGGGTGACGCGGCCGCCCGGGCTCCCTGGCGGGCGGCGCTGGGCTATCTGAGTCTCGATCCGCCCTGCGCGCCGTCGTTCGCCGCGGCCTTCGCCGGCATCGCCCGAGCCGACCGCGCGCTCGTCGAGCGGCAGATCGCGGCCCGGATCAACAGCCCGCTCGCCTCCTCGATGGGACGGCTCTTCGACGCGGCGGCCGCGGTGCTCGGGGTGCGACAGGTCTCCTCGTTCGAAGGCCAGGCGGCCATGGAGCTCGAGAGCCTGGCGGGCCGGCGCTCCGCCGCCGAGCACCCCGGCCGGATCGACGTGATCGACGGGATCCTGGTGGCCGACCCGCTCCCGATCCTCGCCGCGATCGGCTGGCGGCTCCAGCGTGGCGACGACCGGGCCGATCTCGCGGCCGACTTCCACGCCAGCGTCGCCCGCACCACCGAGGAGCTGGTCCGACAGATCGCCGAGTCGTCGGCCCTCTCCACGGTGGCGCTCGCCGGCGGTTGCTTCCAAAACGCCAGACTGCTCGAGTCTCTGAGCACCCGGCTCACCCGACTCGGGCTCCGGGTGCTCGCGCCGCGCGCATTGAGCCCGAACGACGGCGCGATCAGCTACGGCCAGGCGGCGGTCGCGGCCGCCCGTCTGGCGGCCGGCGACGCGAGCGCCATCCTGCCAACCACCCCCCCCTGAGGAGCCCCCTATGTGTCTCGGCAATCCCGGCCGGATTCTCGACCCGCGCGACGACAGAGGCCTTCCGGTGGGCACGGTCGACTTCGGTGGGGTGCGCCGCGAGGTCTGCCTCGCCTACGTCGACGAGCAGGTCCAGCCCGGCGACTACGTGGTGGTCCACGTCGGCTTCGCGATCAGCAAGGTGGACGAGGAGGAAGCCCGCCGAACCTTCGCGATCCTCAAGGAGATGAGCCAGCTCGAGGAGCTCGACTGGATCGGCGAGGTGGCCGACAGGAGTCTCGACGAGATGGAGCGGCCGCTCTCGTGAGATACCTCTCGGAGTATCGCGACCCCGCCCTCGCCAAGGCGCTGCTCGCTCGAATCCGCAGTGTCGCGACGCGCCGCTGGGTGTTGATGGAGGTCTGCGGCGGGCAGACCCACACCATCGTGAAGCAGGGCCTCGACGAGCTGCTCGCGGGTGCGGTCGAGATGGTGCACGGGCCGGGCTGCCCGGTCTGCGTCACCCCGCTCGAGCAGATCGACAAGGCGCACCGGCTCGCGCTCCGCGACGACGTCATCTTCACCTCGTTCGGCGACATGCTGCGGGTGCCCGGCAGCGAGTGCGACCTGCTGGCGGTGAAGGCCCGCGGCGGCACGGTGCGGGTGGTCTACTCGCCGCTCGACGCCGTCGAGCTGGCCATCGCGAATCCCACCAGGCAGGTCGTGTTCTTCGCCGTCGGGTTCGAGACCACCGCGCCCGCGAACGCGATGGCCGTGTGGCGGGCCAAGCAGCTCGGCGTCAAGAACTTCTCGCTCCTGGTGAGCCACGTCACCGTGCCCCCGGCGATGCGGGCCATCCTCGACGCGCCGGACAACCGGGTCCAGGGCTTCCTGGCCGCCGGACACGTCTGCTCGGTGATGGGCTGGACGGAGTACGAGCCGATCGCGGCCCGCTACGGGGTGCCGATCGTCGTCACGGGCTTCGAGCCCGTCGATCTGCTCGAAGGGATCTGGATGGCGATCCGCCAGCTCGAGGAGGGCCGCGCGGCGGTGGAGAACCAGTACGTCCGCTCGGTGTCTCGCGAAGGCACCCGTCCGGCCCAACGGCAGATCGAGCAGGTCTTCGAGCTGACCGATCGCAAATGGCGCGGCGTGGGTGAGATCCCGCGAAGCGGGCTCGCCCTCCGCCCCGAGTTCGCCGACTTCGACGCGGAGCTCCGCTTCGGGCTCGAGAGCCTCGCGGTCGACGAGCCGGCCGAGTGCCGCGCGGGCGAGGTGCTGCGCGGCACCCTCAAGCCTCAGCAGTGCCCGGCGTTCGGAGCGCGCTGCACGCCCGAGCACCCGCTCGGCGCCCCGATGGTCTCGGCTGAAGGGGCCTGCGCGGCGTACTACAACTTCCGGCGGCACGCGGAGGGCGCCGATGTCGCGAGCTGATCCGGTCACCTGGCCGGCCACCGGACCGGCCTGCCCGGCGCCCCGAACCGACACCGAGCGGGTGCTGCTCGGCGATGGTTCCGGCGGCAAGCTGTGCGCGGCGCTGGTGCGCGAGCGCTTCCTGCCCCATTTCGGCAACCCGATCCTCGGCCAGCTCGGCGACGGCGCGCTGCTCGAGCTCGGCGGAGGCTCCCTCGTGGTGTCGACCGACACCTTCGTGGTCCGCCCCCTGGAGTTTCCGGGAGGAGACATCGGAGCGCTCGCGATCCACGGCACGGTCAACGACGTGGCGATGATGGGGGCCCGCCCCCGTTACCTCGCCGCCGGGTTCGTGCTCGAAGAAGGTCTGGAGATCGCGCTGCTCGACCGGATCGTCGCCACCATGGCGAACGCGGCACGGGAGGCGGGCGTGCTGCTGGTGACGGCGGATACCAAGGTGGTCGACCGCGGCAACGCCGACGGGCTCTACGTCAACACCACCGGCATCGGTGAGCCGATCCCCGGCTTCGCCCCCGCGCCGGCTCTCGCCCGGCCGGGCGATCGGATCCTGGTGAGCGGACCGCTGGGCCGGCACGGCATGGCGATCATGGCGGCGCGCGAAGGGCTCGCCCTCCAGACCGAGATCGCGAGCGACACCGCGAACCTCTGGCCGCTGGTGGAGCGACTGCACGAGACCGCCGGAGCGGACGTGCACGTGCTGCGGGATCCGACCCGTGGCGGTCTGGCCAGCGCGCTCAACGAGATCGCCGCCGCGGCCCGCATCGGCGTCCAGATCGACGAGGGCGCCCTGGCGGTTCCCGACGACGTCCGCGCCGCCTGCGAGCTGCTCGGGCTCGACCCGCTCTACGTCGCGAACGAGGGCGTCCTGGTGGCGTTCCTGAGCCCCGACGCGGCCGACCGGGCCCTGGCGGCCGTCCGGGATCATCCGCTGGGCCGGGAGGCGACTTTGATCGGCGAGGCCGTACCCCGTCACCCGGGCACGGTCGTGATGAAGACGGGCCTGGGAGGAACCCGGATCGTCGACCTCCTGCCAGGGGATCAGCTACCCCGCATCTGCTAGCGACCCGTCCGACTCGCACACTCGTCCCGCGCGCCTCGCTCGTGGGGTCCCACGGCCGGCCGGATGCGACGGCGGCCGTTCCGCTGGCGAGGTAGATTCACCTCCATGCGCCGGAGCCGGTTCGTCTTCCTCATCGCCGCGGCGGTCGGTGCACGGCGCGTCTCCGCCCAGAACGCTGGCGACCTCCCCGGCCCTCCCATCGCCCGAGCTGCCCGCGTCGGGTCGCCACCGGTGATCGACGGCCGGCTCGGCGATTCGGCCTGGGCCAGCGCCCCTCCGATCGGTCAATTCGTTCAGCACGAGCCATTCGACGGCCGCCCCGCCACGGAGCGGACCGAAGTCCGGGTGATCTACGATCGCGACGCGATCTACGTCGCCGCCCGGCTCTACGACCTCGACCCCGCGGGCATCATTCGAGGCGAGACCCGGCGCGACCTGTCGCTCAAGGAGCAGGACGCCTTCATCATCCTGCTCGACACCTATCACGACCGCCAGAACGGCTACGTCTTCGGGACCACGCCGGCCGGGATCCAGCACGACGGGCAGGTGACCAAGGAAGGCGAAGGCGGCTTCGGCGGCCCCGCCAGCAGCCAACCGACGATCACCGGCGCCAACGAGAACGTGAATTGGGACGGCGCCTGGTCGGTCGCCACCACGGTGGACAGTCTGGGATGGGTAGCCGAGTTCCGGATTCCCTTCCAGACGCTCCGCTACGGCGCGGGCGTCGATCAGACCTGGGGGTTGAACCTGGCGCGCTACATCCGCCGCAAGAACGAAGAGGACTTCTGGGCCCCGGTGCCGCGGCAACACACCTTCTTCCGGGTCTCGCTCGCGGGAACGCTCGAGGGCCTGGACCCGCCCAGCCGGCGTCCGGCGCAGCTGATTCCCTACTTGCTCGGGTCCGTGCGCCGCGACTACACGAGCGGCGAGCCGACGGACGGACAGGGCGAAGCCGGGTTCGACGCCAAGTTCGGCCTCACCCCGAGCCTGACCCTCGACCTGACCTACAACACCGACTTCGCCCAGGTCGAGGCGGACGAGCAGCAGATCAACCTGACCCGCTTCAACCTGTTCTTTCCCGAGAAGCGACCCTTCTTCCTCGAGAACGCGGGCACCTTCGCGTTCGGCACGCCGCAGTCGGTGGATCTCTTCTTCAGTCGGCGCGTCGGGATCGGCCAGGAAGGCCAGCCGGTGCCCATCCTCGCCGGCGGGCGGATCTCCGGCCGGATCGGAGGTCTGAGCGTGGGCCTGCTCGGCGTGCAGACCGACGCGGTGGACGTTGCCGGAGAGCGGGTGGCGGATGGGACCAACTACGCCGTCGGCCGGCTGGTCTACGAGCTGCCCCACCGCTCGCGGATCGGGGCCGTCGTCGTGAACCGCCTCAACACCGACAACACCGCGGACCACAACGTGGTGGTCGGCGTCGACGGGCGCGTGGGGATCGGCGACGCGGTCTCGGTGGACGGCTACGTCGCTCACTCCGCGACGCCCGAGGTGAGCCAGTCGTCGTTCGCCTACAACCTGAGCGGGACCTACACCACCCGGCTCTGGGAGGTCGGCGCCGCGGTTCGGCAGGTCGACGAAGGGTTCAGGACCGACGTCGGATTCCTGGAGCGCCCGAGCTTCCGTTTCACCAGCCTACGGATTCTCCGCCATCTGCGGACGCCCAAGATCCCCTGGTTTCGGGAGACCCGCCCCCACATCACGTTCCGGCAGTACGACGACGTCGATGGCACTCCCCAGAGTCGGCTGATCCACGTCGACTCACACTTCCTCTTCGCGAACGGCGCCTTCTTCGAGCTTCCCGGCACCAACTTCACGCGGGAAGCGTTGCGGGACACCTTCGAGATCGCCCCCGGGGTGCGGATTCCACCCGGCGTGTACGATCATTTCGAGTGGGCCACGGTGTTCAACACCAACCTGAGCTCGCCCTACTCCCTGAGCGGTACCGCGACGATCGGCGGCTTCTACACCGGTCACCGGTGGGGCGGCTCCCTCACCTTCGCGCTCCGCCCGAACGACGCGATCAACGCCGCCCTCGCGGTGACCTACGACAACGTCGACCTCAGCGAGGGCGCGTTCGAGCGGGTGCTGACCCGGTTCAAGCTCGCTTACGCGTTCACGCCGGCGCTCTACCTCCAGGCGCTGACCCAGTACGACAACCAGAGCGAGAGCCTCGGCGCCAACGTTCGTTTCGGATGGCTGGGACCGGCCGGAACCGGCCTCTTCGTGGTCTACAACGAGGGGCGGACCACGGGCACCTCGCCGGGCGTGGCCAACCGGGCGCTCGCGGTCAAGTTCACCCGACAGATCGACCTCTGGTGACGGGCGACGGCTTTCGCGCGATCGAGCTCCGCGGCCTCGGCGATCCAGCGGCGGCCGACCACCTGCTGGCACCGACTACCCGTCCCCCGCCCTCGCCCGAACAGGATCAGATCGCGATCGCGGTCTCGGTCTGCGGCGTCTGCCACACCGAGCTCGACGAGATCCACGGCCGCACGCCGCCGCCGGCGCTCCCGGTGATCCCGGGACACCAGGCCGTCGGTCGAGTCGTCGCCAGGGGCCCGGCCGCGAGACGCTTCCCGCTTGGCGCGCGCGTGGGAGTGGGCTGGATCTGGTCGGCGTGCGGCGAGTGTCGCTGGTGCCGGTCCGGTCGGGAGAACCTCTGCCCGGACTTCCGAGCCACGGGCCGAGACGTCGATGGCGGCTACGCCGAGCGCATGGTGGTGTCCGAGCGCTTCGCCCACCCGATTCCCGAGGGACTCGACGACGACGCCGCGGCGCCGCTCCTGTGCGCCGGCGCCATCGGATGGCGCTCGCTCCGGCTGACCGGCCTCTCCCCGGGACAGCGACTCGGCTTGACCGGCTTCGGCGCCTCGGGGCACCTGACGCTGCGCTTCGCCCGGGCGGCGCTCCCCGGCTCGCCGATCGCGGTGTTTGCGCGGAGCGCCGAGCAGCGAGCGTTCGCCCTCGAGCTCGGCGCCGACTGGGCCGGCGACACGACCGAGGCGCCGCCGGAGCCGCTCGACGCGATCATCGACACGACCCCGGTCTGGACACCGGTGGTCCGCGCGCTGGAGGCGCTCGCTCCGGGCGGCCGGCTGGTCGTCAACGCCATTCGGAAGGAGAGTCACGACCGCGAGATCCTCGCCACGATCGACTACCCGAAGCATCTCTGGATGGAGAAGGAGATCAAGAGCGTGGCGAACGTGACCAGGGCGGACGTCGCGGAGTGCCTCGAGGTGGCGGCCCGGACCGGGATCGCGCCCGCAGTGGAGCGCTACCCGCTCGCCGAAGCGCGGCGCGCCCTCGTCGATCTGGCCCGGGGAGGCTCCCGCGGGGCCAAGGTGCTCCGGATCCCGCCCGACTAACGGGGCGAGCCGTCCGGCCCGCTACTCGGCACGATCCACAGTTGGGCATCGCTCGGTACGATCGCGCGGCCGCCGGCCCCGAAGCCCAGCACCCGGCCGGTCGCGGCGTCGCGGATCAGCACCCGCCCGGCCCGATCCGGGTCCCAACGGAGCTCGGTCCGCCCCGCCGTCATGCGCCGGGTCCGGATGGCGACGACCGGCCGGTCGCCGCCTAACGGTGAGACCGCCGCCCGGCCCGAGGACTCGACCACCACCGAGGCGATTTCGGTTTCGGTCGCCCGCGAGACCGGCACCAGCGCGGTGAACGTTGTGATCTCGCCGACCTCCTGCCGCACCGCGCGCTCCCACCGCTCGGCCAGCGTCCGGCCGCTGCCGTCCAGCAGCCGGACCCGGACCGTGGCGCCCCGGCTTTCCGGAAGGAGCGGGCCCTCGGTGACGAACCCCGGATCGATCGTGGGCGCGCCGTCTCCGCCGATTCGGCCCGTCACGACCACCATCCGCCCGGCGGGCGGTCCCGTGATCGGCCCGCTCGCCTGGCGCCACTGGCGGATCGCGTCCCAGGTGTAGTCGCTCACCCACTGCGGAGAGCAGTAGCCCATCAGGTCGCCGATCGTCGAGGGGATCGGCGTCGCCAGGGCCGTGACACCCCGCGCCCACGAGGCCACGTCGTGGCCCACCCGACCGATCGCGCCACCCGGATACGGAAACGACGAGTCCAGCGGATTGCCGGCGCCGCACGAGGGCGCGTGGCGACGCCCGAGCGCGTGCGCCAGCTCGTGGGAGACCAGCTCCGCCGACAGGCGCTGGTTGTTGAACCAGCCGACCGCCACGCCGGACGAGGTGCGGCCGCCCGGACCGACGTCGTTGGGATCGGAGGGAATGGCCGACCAGCCGCCGTTGGTGACCTGGTTGAACCCGGAGGGCGGACGGATCACGCCGTACCAGTAGTGGGCCGAGTAGCTCGGATCGAGGGTGCGCGCGAGATCGAGCTCCTGCACCAGCTGGACCCAGAAAGCCGGGTCGCCGCCGCTCGGCGGCGTCCCGAACGAAGCGCTCGTCGCGATCGGCGAGGCCACGGTGGCCGAGATCGGCCCCGTGGGCAGCACCGCGCGCACGGCGACCAGATACTGCTCCAGGTTGCCCTGGTCGACGTTCCCGACCGAGCTCGACGGATTCGAGATCATCATGGGCACGAAGCGGATCGGCAGGGTCGGCAGCGACGCGATCGTGAGCGGCGCGGGAGCCAGTGCCGGAGCCCGGATCGCCGGGGCGGCGCCGGCGCGGAGAGCGGCATCGACCACCGTCGCCTCCCAGCTGACCCCCGCGCTGACGAAATTGGCGGGAATGAGCACCTGAGCCGACGGCGACTCGAGCGAGACGTTGGCGGCCAAGGGGCCCGTCTGAATCGTGTCGGCGAAGACCACTCCGCCGGCCATCAGCAGGTGAAAGGCCACTCGAACCCCACCCGGGATCGCGGGCGTCGCGGAGACCAGGAGATTGGCCGCGGCAGCCCGCCCCTCGACCAGGGGGAGCGTGCCGGTCGCGTTCTGGACGGCCTGAGTCAGCTGGACGGCGAGCTGGACGTTCTGGCCGCCCGTGACGGTCACGTTCGCGAAGCCCTCCACGCTCCCGACGGCCGCGGTGATCCGCGCCGTCCCGGCCCCGACCGCGGTCACCAGACCGCTCGTCGAGACCGTCGCCACGCCGGTGGCGTTGCTCGACCAGGCGACGGTAGCCGAGACCGGACTCCCACGGCTGTCGCTCGCGGTCGCCGTGAGCTGGGCCGTGCCGCCTGGAGCGAGGGAAACGCTGGCCGGCATCACGCTCACCGACGCGACCGTCGGACCCGGTTCGACGCCGCCGTCGCCACACGCCGCGAGCGCACCGATCACGGCGAGCGCCGGGAGTACGCGCCGGCTCACGGGCGGGTCCCGAAGCTCGGCGGGCCGACCTGGCGCAGCGGCGCGGCGAGGTTCGCGAACTCGGTGAGCATCCGCCGGGTGTCGCGGGGATCGATGATCTCCTCCACCAGGAAGCGCTCGGCCGTGCGGAACGGCGAGCGGATCCGATCGAGCTCGGCCATGATCTCGGCGACCCGCGCCTCCGGATCGGGCGAGGCCTCGAGCTCCGCCTTGTAGGCGGCCTGGATTCCACCCTCGAGCGGCAGCGAGCCCCAGTCCGCCGACGGCCACGCGAACCGATACCGGTACCGGGTGTGATTCCCGTGCCCGGCGCCGGCCACGCCGAAGGCCTTTCGGATCACCACCGTGCACCACGGCACCGTGGCCTGGTAAATCGCCGCGAGCGCCCGGACGCCGTGACGGATGGTCCCCTCGGCCTCGGCCCTGCTCCCGACCAGAAAGCCCGGGTTGTCGACCAGATGCACCACCGGCAGGTGGAAGGTCTCGGCGAGATCGACGAAGCGCAGCAGCTTGTCGGAGGCCGCGGCCGTCCAGAGCCCGCCGAGGGCGAACGGCTCCGACGCCACGATCGCGACCGGCCAGCCGTCGAGGCGCCCCAGCGCGGTGATGATCGAGGGCCCCTGGTAGCGGCCGATCTCGAAGAGCGAGTCCCGATCGATCAGCGCCTCGAGAATGGGGCGCATCTTGTAGACCCGCCGCCGGTCGCGCGGAACGGCGTCGATCAGCCACTCCTCCCTGCGGCCCGGATCGTCCTCGGGCTCGACTCGCGGCGGCAGCTCGTGGACCGACGACGGCAGGTACGAGAGAAAGCGCCGGCACGCGGCGAATGCCTCGGCTTCCGACCCGACTTCGTCGTCGACGGCTCCGTTCCGAGTGTGGATCCGGCTGCCGCCGAGCTCCTCCTTGCTGAGCCGCTCGCCGGCGGCTTCGACCACGGGCGGGCCGGCGACGAAGAGCTGCGATTGCCCTTCGATCATCACGGAGTAGTGGCTCGCGACCATCCGGGCCGCACCGAGCCCCGCCACCGGGCCCAGCCCGAGGGCGACCACCGGCACGGTCGAGAGATTGGCGACCACGTGGTCCCACCCGGGGAGGAACGGCAGGTAGGTGTAGCCGGACTCGGCCAGGGTCTTGACGGAGCCCCCGCCGCCGGTGCCCTCGACCAGACGGATCAGCGGCATCCGGTATTCGCGCGCCAGCTGCTCCGCCGCGACCTGCTTGTCGTGGATCGCGGCGTCCGCGGCGCCACCCCGCACGGTGAAGTCGTCGGCCTCGATGGCCACGGGGCGGCCGTCGATCCGCCCCCGGCCGAGCAGCGTGTTGCTCGGCGTGACGGAGAGGAGCTCGCCGTCCGGCCCGTACTCGGCGACGCCGCTCAGCGCGCCGATCTCGTGGAAGCTCTCCGGATCGAGCAGCTGATCGATCCGCTCCCGGACCGTGAGCCGGCCCGCCCGGTGCTGCCGCTCCACCTTCTCGGGCCCGCCCATCCGCCGCGCCAGCTCCTCGCGGCGGCGGAGCTCGTCGACCTCGGGTTGCCATGTCATGGTCCAACGATCTCTCCGCCCCTTGGCCTGGGCAAGTCGTCGGCGGCGGCGGCCCCTTTCAGGTCGGCCTCCACCGGGCCCATATTAGCGCGCCCCCTTCGACATCGAGACTCATGCACCGAGCCCTTGCCGCCCTGGCCCGCCTGCGCGAAGGCAATCGCCGCTTCGTCTCCGGCGCCCGGACCAGTCAGATGCCGCTCGACGAGGCCCATTTCGCCGAGCTGGCCGCCGGGCAGGAGCCTCGCGCCGTGGTGGTCGGCTGCTCCGACTCACGGGTCCCGGTGGAGATCGTGTTCGACCAGGGCTTCGGCGACCTCTTCGTCATCCGGGTGGCCGGCAACATCATCGCGCGCTCGCAGATCGGCAGCGTGGAGTTCGCGGCCGAGCGATTCGGGACCCGGCTGGTCGTGGTGCTGGGACATACCCGCTGCGGCGCGATCCAGGCGACCATGGAGGAGCTCCAGACGCCGACCGAGCGGCAGTCGCGCAATCTGCGCAGCCTGGTCGACCGGATCCGCCCCGCGGTGGTGAGCCTCCTCGCAACCGACCTGAAGGGTGATCCCGAGGCGCTGGCCCGCGAGGCCGGCCGCGCCAACGTGCGGGCCTCGGTCAACGCGCTCCGCCACGGCTCCGAGGCGCTCGAGCAGCTGATGGAGGAAGACGGGCTGCTGGTCGTCGGCGCGGAGTACTCGCTCGAGACCGGCGTGGTGGACTTCTTCGAGAACGTCCCGGATACCGCGGGGGGGTGAGCGATGACGATCAACCGGCGGGACCTGATCCGCGGTTTCGGGGCGATCGCCCTGGCCGGCCCCGGGGCGGGCCGCGCGCTCGCCGACACGGGGATCCCGTCCGTCGCGGCCGGGACTCGGGGCGGCACTCGGTTCCCCCGCAAGGACGACTTCAACATCGCGGACGGCTACAGCTACATCAACGGCGCCTACACGCACCCCATGCCCGTCCGCGCCGCGCTGGCCTACCGCCAGGCGGTCGACCGGCGCTCGACGCTGGCGCCGGCCGATTCGCCGGCGGGCAAGGCGCCGCCGCGGCCCGACGTCCGGGCCGAGTTCGCCCGGCTGATCAACGCCAAGCCGACCGAGATCAGCCTGATCCCGAACACCAGCACCGGCGAGAACCTGGTGACCGAGTGCCTCGGGATCGGAAAGGGCGGCGGCAACGTCGTCACCGACGCGCTCCACTTCGAGGGCGCGCTGCTCCACTTGAAGGAGCTCGAGAAGCGCGGTCTCGATCTCCGAATCGCACCGGCCAAGGAGGATGGCCGAATCGATTTGGCCGACCTGGAGCGGCTGGTCGACCGCGACACCAGGCTGGTCGAGGTGTCGCTGGTCTCGATGTACAACGGCTTTCAGCACGACCTCGAGGCCGTGTGCCGGCTGGCCCATGCGCACGGCGCCTACGTCTACGCCGACATCATCCAGGGCGTGGGCGCGGTGCCGCTCGACGTGCGGGCCACCGGCCTCGACTTCGCCGCCACCGCCACCTACAAGTGGCTGATGGGCGACTTCGGCCTGGGATTCTTCTTCGTGAAGGAAGAGCTGCTCGGCACGGTGGTCGAGCGACCGCACTGGAGCTACGAGTCGGCGCCCGACACCGACATCCATCTCTCGCCGACCGACCCCCGCTATCCGACGCCGGTGAGCTGGACGCCGGGCTCGACCGCCGCGCACTACTTCCAGCTCGGCACCATGGCGCACGGCGTGGCCGCCGCGCTCGGAGTCTCCCTGCCCTACATCCGCGAGCTCGGAGTCGAGAACATCGCGCGTCATCGGCAGCCGCTGATCGACCGGCTCCAGCAGGAGATGCCGCGGCTCGGCTTCGTGCCCCAGACCCCGCTCGGGAGCACGTCGCCGATCGTGACCTTCGCGCACCAGAGGCAGGAAGAGATCACCAGGAAGCTGGAGCGGGCCAAGGTGAACGTCCGGGTGGCGCCCTACTGGATCCGGATCGCGCCCTCGGTCTACAACGATCTCGCCGACGTGGACCGGCTGCTCGAGGCGCTCTCCTAGCGCGCCATCAGCCTCCGGCCTCGAGCGCGGCGGCTTCCCATGCCGCCATCGCCTGGGCCAGCTTGGCGCGGGCCTCGCCCAGCTCCTCGCTGAGCTCGCGGGCCCGCGCCGCGCCCTCGGCCCCGTCGTAGAGCCCCGGCTCCGCGAGCGCCGCTTCGAGCCGCGACACCTCGCCTTCGAGCCGCCCGACCGCAGCCTCCGCGTCGACCGCGCGACGCTCCGCCGCCCGCCGCTGCTGTCCCGGCGCGAGCCGCTCCCGTCGCTGCCGCTCGTTCGCCGTCCGGGTGGCCGCGACCTCCGCCGCGGCCTGGGCGGCGCGCTCGGCGACCGCGGCCCGGCGGCGCTCGTCCCGCCGCACCTCCCACTCGACGAAGCTGCCGTGGAAGTCGTCGAGCCGCCCGTCCTCGATGGTCCAGACCCGGGTGGCGAGCTCGCGCAGGAAGGCCCGATCGTGGCTGACCAGGATCGTGGTCCCCTCGAACTCGTCGATCGCGTCCTCCAGCACCTCGATGCTCTCGACGTCCAGGTGGTTGGTCGGCTCGTCCAGCACGACCAGGTTGGCGCGCGCGAGCGTGATCATGGCCAGCGCCACCCGGGCCCGCTCGCCGCCCGAGAGGGAGGAGGTGGATCGCCGCACTTCGTCGCCGCTGAAGCCGAAGGCGCCGAGGTGACCCTGCACCTGGCCCCGGGTCCAGCTCGGCCGGAGGTCGTGGATCAGGTCGAAGATGGCTCGATCGAGCGGCACGCCCGCGAGATCCTGTCGGTACCACGCCGCCGTGATCGACTGGCCCAGCCGCGCGACGCCGCCGTCGGGCTCGCGGGCGCCGAGCAGGGTCGCCAGCAGGGTCGACTTCCCCGCTCCGTTCGAGCCCACCAGCGCGATCACGTCGCCCCGCATCGCGACCACGGTCGCGTCCTCGACCAGCACCCGGTCGGCGACGGACAACATCAGCGCCTCCGTCGCCACCACCCGATCGCCCCCGCGCTCACCGGGCTGGAGATGGATCGCCATGGCGCCCTCTTCTCCGGGCGGCGGCGAGAGTCTCGGCAGTCGCTCGAGCCGCTTGCGGCGGCCCTTGGCCTGCGCCGTATTCTGTCCGGCGATGTTGCGCCGGATGTAGTCCTCCTCCTTGCGGATCTGCTGCTGCTGCTGCTCGAAGGCCCGTCGCTCGGACATCTCCCGCTCCGCCCGCTGGCGGACGAAGTCGGAGTAGCCGCCGCGGTAGTCGCGCGTGGTGCCGGCGTGGACGTGGAGGACGTGATCCACGACCTCGTCCAGGAAGGCCCGGTCGTGGCTGATCACCATCACGGTCTCGTCGAGACCCCGGAGATAGCCGGTGAGCCACTCGGTCGTCTCGAGGTCCAGATGGTTGGTCGGCTCGTCGAGCAGGAGCAGGTCGGCCGGCGAGGCGAGCGGCGCCGCCAGGCCCACCCGACCCCGCTCGCCCCCGCTCAGCGACCCGAGCGGGCGCCCCCGCGCCTCGGCCGGATCGAAGCCGAGGCCCTGCAGCACCGCCTCGATCCTGGCCTGGTACTGATAGCCGCCGCGGCGGCTGAACTCCTCTTGCTCCCGGCCGTAGCGCTCGAGGTCCGCCTCGGTCGCCCGGTCGCCCAGCTCGGCGAGCCGCTCGGTGGTCCGACCGAGTCTTTCTTCGAGCGCGATCAGGTCCGCGAAGCCCTGCGCGGCCGCGTCCCACACCGTGGCCGCGGTGCCGAAGTCACGATGCTGGTCGAGGTGAATCAGTCTGAGCCCGGGCGCCCGGGCGACCGTGCCCTGGCTCGGCGCCTCGGCTCCGGTGATCAGCCGGAAGAGGGTCGTCTTCCCCGCGCCGTTCCGCCCGACGATGCCCCAGCGCTGCCCCGCGGCGACCGTGAAGCCCACGCCGCGGAGAATGGTCGTCGCGCCGTAGCGAACGGCGACGTCGCCGAGAGTGAGAAGGGTGGCCGACACTGCGTATCGATCGAGAGCGATCAGCCCCGGCGGAGCCGGACCTGAGGTCTGGACCGCCAGAGCGCGGCCGCCAGCCAGGCGGCCACCAGCGCGAGACCGACGGCGCGAATCCCGGTCGCGACAGACGCGCCGGCCGAGAAGCGACCCGCGATGGCGGGACCGGCAAACCAGTAGTAGAGACCGCCCGCCGCGGCGCCGAGGACTGGAAACGCCACCCCGGTCGTGAGTCCGAGCCCGGCGACGATCGCCGCCACGGCGAGGAAGCTCGCGAGCGAGCCGCCCAGAGTGGCGGCATACACCGCGGGCGCCGTGCTCAACGGTCCGTCGGGCGTGAGACTGTATCCCACGATGAACCCAGGCAGCCCCGCGGCGAAGGCGCCGAAAGGCGTGAGCAGCCAGGCCGCGCTCCGCCGACCGGGGCCGAGTGCCTGGACCGGCGCCCGGGCCTGAGCCAGGTCGAGACAGGCCCGCGGGGTGCACACCGCGCAGGAGGAACAGCGGCCGCGAGCGATCGGCACCAGCGGCGCCTGCCCGTAGAGCAGCTCGACCGGCAGCACCGGGCAGAGCCCGTTGCAAAAGCCCGATCGTACCGCGTAGACGGCCCCGAGCGCCACGGCGAGCACTCCGACGCCGGCCACCGCTCCGACCAGAGCCGGCGCCTCGGTATTGAAGAGGAAGCGCCGCGCGGGCACCAGCAGGTGGAAGAGCGCCAACCCGATTACGCCGAGCGCGCCGGCCACCTTCG
Organism: Gemmatimonadales bacterium; assembly: GCA_041390205.1. Lineage (GTDB taxonomy): Bacteria > Gemmatimonadota > Gemmatimonadetes > Gemmatimonadales > GWC2-71-9 > SHZU01. The sequence continues at coordinate 27,826 of JAWKQJ010000006.1, read as the reverse complement.
CCGGGATCTCGCGCTGGGTGCCGATCCGGTTGCCGAGCTCGTTCAGGGTGGCGAGCGGGCAGACGCCGCGCCAGAGGGCGGTGTTCACGAAGAAGGTGGCCGGGAGCACGGGGATGGCCACGTACCAGAGCGTGGCCAGCGCCGCGTCGGGCGAGACCAGCAGCCACGCCACGAGCCCGGGCACGGCGAGCAACGCAGCCCACCGGGCTACCGCCCAGGCCAGCTCCGTCTTTCGCGATCGTATCAGGACGTGGGTTGCCATCCATGCCTTCTCATGCGGGCGAGCGCGGGCTCAGGACGCCCGCGATCTGTCTGGTCGGTCGGGAAGATGGGCCCGAGCGGCGAATCTCGCCACGCCCGAGACGATGCCTCAGCCCACCCGGAAGAGCACTTCGGCCTTGGGATAGCGGGCCAGTGCCCTGGCCCGGAGCGCCTTGTGACGCGGCAGCTCCAACCCCGGATCGGCCTCCAGCACCTCGCGGGCCACCGACCGGGCCTGTCCGAGCAGATCGTTGTCGTCCGGGAACCGCGCGACCCGGATGTCCGCGTCGCCCGACTGGCGGGCGCCGAGCAGGTCGCCCTGGCGGCGCTCCTCGAGATCCAGCTCGGCGATCCGGAAGCCGTCGGTCGTCGCCGCGAAGGCGCGGAGCCTCCGGCTGGCCTCGGTCGCCATCAGGATGCAGTGACTCGCCATGGCGCCGCGGCCGACCCGCCCTCTCAGCTGGTGGAGCTGGGCCAGGCCGAACCGCTCGGGATGCTCGATCAGCATGACCGTGGCGTTCGCGACGTCGATCCCGACCTCGATCACGGTGGTCGCCACCAGCACCTGAATCGTCCCGTCGCGGAACCCGCGCATCGCCTCGTCGCGCTCGGCGGCCTTGAGCTTGCCGTGGACCAGCCCGACCGTGAGCCCGGGCCAGCGGCCCCGGAGCGTCTCCGCCATGGTCTTCGCGGCCAGCAGATCGGCCTTCTCGGTCTCCTCGATCACCGGCAGCACCACGTAGGCCTGGCGACCGGCAGCGCACTCGCGCTCGACGAAGTCGAGCACCTGGTCTCGCTGCTTGGCGGTCCGGACCGAGGTGCGGATGGCGCCGCGGCCGGAGGGCTTCTCCTTGAGGACGCTCTGATCCAGGTCGCCGTAGCGGGTCAGCGCGAGCGATCGCGGAATCGGCGTGGCCGAGAGCAGCAGCACGTCGGGGATCTCGCCCTTGCCGATCAGCGCGGCCCGCTGCTCGACCCCGAAGCGATGCTGCTCGTCGATCACCACCAGACCCAGGCGGGCGAACTCCACCGTCTCCTGCACCAGCGCGTGGGTACCGACCACCACCCGGCTCCCGCCCCGCTCGAGCTCGGTCCGCACCCGCTTCTTCTCGGCCGCCGTCATCCGCCCCACCAGCAGACTCGGCTGGATCTCGAGCGGCTCGAGCAGGGTCCGCAGAGTGGCGAAGTGCTGCTCGGCCAGGAGCTCGGTCGGCGCCATCAGCGCGGCCTGGTACCCGTTCTCGACGGCGAGCAGCATCCCGAAGAGCGCCACCACCGTCTTGCCCGTGCCGACGTCACCCATCAGCAGCCGGTGCATCCGGTCCGGTCTGGTCATGTCGCCGATGATCTCGCGGATCGCGCGCCGCTGGTCGCCGGTGAGCGGCCAGGGCAGGCTCTCCTTGAGCCGGGTGGTGAGCTCGCGCTTGTTCTCGAACGCCACGCCCGAGCGACCCCGCTTGGCCACGTGACGAGCCCGGCCGAGCATCAGCTGGAGGTCGACCAGCTCGTCGAGTGCCAGCCGCCGCCTGCCCCGCTCCGCCTCGGCCACCGAGCCGGGGTGGTGCACCGCGCGGAGCGCGGCCGGCAGCTCGGGCAGCTCGAAGCGCCGGCGCAGATCTTCGGGGAGAATCTCGCGGGAGAGGCCGACCAGGTCGTCCAGGTGGCGATTGATCAGCGAGCGGATCAGCTTGTGGCTGAGGCCCTGGGTGGCGGGATAGACCGGCAGCACCCGACCCGCGGCGAGCCCCTCACCGCCCTCGTCGTTCGGATCCGCCAGCACCACGAACTCCCGGGGCGCCATCTGCCGGCCGTGGTAGAAGCGGACCGGTCCGGCCACCAGCAGGGTCTGCCCTTCCGCGATCGTGCGATCGAGGAACGCCTGGCCCGGCCAGACGCATTCGATCGCCCCGCTCCCGTCACGCAGCACCGCGTGGAAGATCCGGAGACCCTTCCGGGTCGGCAGCACCCCCTTGGCCACCACCTGGCCCACCGCGGCCACCTCGTTTCCGATCTGCAGCCGGGCGATCGGGGTCACGCTCGAGGCGTCGAGGTAGCGGTGCGGGAGGTGCCAGAGGAGGTCGTGGGCCGTGCGAATCCCGAGCTTGGCCAGCTGCTCCGCGCGCCGCTCGCCGATCCCTTTCAGGAACTGGACCGGCGTGTCGAGGCGAAGCGAGCCCATCGTTAGGCGTCGTCCTCGGCAACCAGGTCCGCGGCGAAGGAGCGGGCGTCGAAGGGCACCAGGTCGTCGACGCCCTCGCCGAGGCCGAGGAACCGGATCGGCACGTCGAGGCCGCGGCGCAGGGCCACCACCGCCCCGCCCCGGGCGCTGCCGTCGAGCTTGGTGATCACCAGGCCGGTGGGCCGGATCGCCTCAGCGAAGAGCCGGCCCTGCTGCACCGCGTTCTGGCCGACCGTGCCGTCGAGCACCAGCAGGCATTCGTGCGGCGCCCCGGGACACTGTCGCCCGACCACCCGGCCCACCTTGCGGAGCTCCTCCATCAGGCCTTCCTGGGTGTGGAGCCGTCCGGCCGTGTCGATCAACACCAGCGTCGCACCCCGCGCCTTGGCCGCCTCGATCCCGTCGAAGGCGACCGCCGCGGGGTCGCCGCCGGGCGACCCCGCCACGCACGGGACGCCGAGGCGCTCGGCCCAGAGCTTGAGCTGGTCGATCGCGCCGGCGCGGTAGGTGTCGGCCGCGACCAGGAGCACGGAGTCGCCCGCCTTCCGGTAGCGGTGCGCGAGCTTGGCCACGGTGGTGGTCTTGCCGGAGCCGTTGACCCCCATCACCAGCACCACGGTCGGGCCGGTCGCCGCGCGAGCGAGGCTCGCCGGATCCGCAGACCCGGCCACCAGCTCGGCCACCCGGGCCACGATCGCCTGCTTGAGGTCGTCTTCGCTCTTGAGCTTGCCCCGCCGGACCTGGTCGTCCACCAGGTCGACCAGCTCGGTGGTGGCGGAGACGCCGAGGTCGGCCTCGAGCAGCAGCCGCTCCATGGCCTCGATGTCGGCCGCCTTGAAGCCCCGAACCAGGGTGCCGACGTCGGTCAAGGCCAGCCGCTTCAGCTTGCCCCACAGACCCAGCTTCTTCCCTTGGGTGACGCGATTGGATGCCATGCGGGAAAGCTAACCAGCCGAGCCTACCGGAGACCGGCGCGCCGCCTCCACCACCATTCGCCGGAGAGCGCCAGGATCGCGATCCCGAAGATCCAGGGCATGTCCCGGAGCGGCTCCCGACCGGGCGGGGCGCTGCCGCTCGGCTCCTTGGAGGCTAACCGCACCGGCCGCCGCAGGAACTCGACGCTGTACGGCTCGACCGCCACCATGCCGGCCCCGCCGCCGGCGAGCCGGTACCGGTAGGCCCCCACCGGGAGCGGGAGCTCGGCCCGACCCCTGCCGTCGAAACGGAGGGTGTCGACGATCGTGCTCGAATCGGCGCTGAGGCGAATCTCCACCGGCGCTTCGCCTGGCCGGTTCCGGGTGAACACGATCGGACGGCCTCGCTGGGCCACGGCCGATCCGGGCGCGCCCGACCGCTCACTGTGTCGGTGCCCCCGAGCAGCCAGCTCAGCGTACCCGCGACCAGACCCCGGTAGGCCTGCTCGCTGGCGCCCCCGCGGAAGGCCCACCGCCAGAGTCCCGCCGCACCGACGATCACGGCCCGGCGACCCGCCGAGTCCCGGCCCACCACCGCCGGACGCTCGACCCCGCGCCGGTCCGCCTGGCCGAAGAGCGCCACCCAGTCGCCCGGGTCAGGAGCCAGGGTCGCCACGGCAAGGGCGGGTGGAAAGCTGTCCACCGGGAGCCCGATGAACGCCCCGGCCACCGGCGAGGCCGCTCCCGCGCGCAGGTACCAGTCGCCAGCCACCGGCGCCGCCCGATCCGAGGTCGCGACCCAGTCCCAACGGCCCCGGACCCGAGCCCGCCGGATCGACTCGGGCGGATCGCCGAAGATCGCGAGCACGTCCGCTCGGGACGCGGCCTCCTGGACCTCCGGCAACGTCACCGACGCGAGGTCTCCGAGGCGGCGCCAGGTGTTGGTCCCGAACGAGACGTAGCCCCTGACCGGCAGGGCGGCCACGTCCTCGATGGTCCGGTAGAGGAACCTGCTCTCCCAGCTCCCCGGCGACGCGACGACCACGATGCCCGGCGTGGGCGTGACGGCCACGATCGCATAGCGGAGATCGGTGGTGGGCTCCTGGTCCTGCGGGTCGACCAGCGAGATCTCCACGAGGTGGTCGCCCGCACCCACTCCCTGGAGCGGCTTCTCGAACTGCGCTGTGCCGCTGCCAACTCCGGAGCGGCACCGTGCCCTCGAGCCAGAGTGCCCGGGAGCGGACCGCGATCCCGACCTGGGTCCTGGCGGCCAGGTCGTCGCCGCGGCCCGCTCCTCCACCTCGAGACGGAGGGTGTCGCCCACCGCGAGCCGGTCGGGCAGATCGACCCGGGTCAGGGCGAGGTCGGTGCCGCCGGCCCGCTCCAGCGTCTCCACGCCGACCCGGGCCAGCACGTCGGGGGGCAGCTCCACCGCGTCGTCGACCTCTCCATCCGTGACCAGCCAGACCGGCCGGCCGGTCGCCGCCGCGGCCAGCACCGCCGGCGCCACCTCCGAGCGGCCGCCGGAGGGCGACGAGTCGGTGCCCAGCGGGCCGACGACCCGAACCTCGCCGAGCTGTGCGGCCCGGGTACGCGCCTCGTCCCAGCGTCCGCCCGCGGCCGCCATGCTGAGCGACCCGTCGAGCAGGACCAGCGGCCGGAGCAGCTCCGGCGCCCGTTGACACGAGGTGTTGACGAGGAGAATCCCAACGACCGAGTACGCGATCGTCCGGAGCGCGGTCGGAAGCCAGGCCCGCCGCCCGAGCCGCTCGAGCAGGACGTAGGACGCGGCCGCGAGCCCGAGCGCGCCGAGCAGGATGGTGACGACGGTCATGAGTGACTTACGTGCGGACGACGCCGATCGGCGTCACTCCGACCCGTCCGCCACCTCGGCGGCGGCGGCGGCGGCGGGATGCAGCAGTCGCATCAGGCGATCGCGCTCGAGCAGGAAAGCGGGCCGGAGCGCCTGGGCCACGGGCTCGCCGGTGCCGACGTTGATCAGCCGCGGGTCGCGGGCGACACCCGCCTGCCGGAACTCGTAGTGGAGGTGCGGACCGTTGGCGAGACCGGTCGAGCCCACGTAGCCGATCACGTCGCCCTGGATCACGTAGGAGCCGCGCTGCATCGCCCGACCGAACGCGCTGAGATGGGCGTACCGGGTCGTGATCCCGTTCTTGTGCCGGATCTCGACCATCCGGCCGTACCCGCCCGAGCGGCCGAGGAAGGCGATCTGACCGTCGCCCGCCGCGCGCACCGGCGTGCCGGCGTCGGCGGCGAAGTCGATCCCGGTATGACGGCGCCAGGTCCCGAGAATCGGGTGCTTGCGCGACCGGGTGAAGCCCGAGGAGATCCGGCGGAACTCGACCGGGGCCCGGAGGAAGGCGCGCCGGAGCGACTGCCCCTTGCCGTCGTAGAACTCGCTCGTGGCCGAGTCCGACGCGAAGCGATACGCCTCGAGGGGGCGCCCCGCCACCTCGAGCTCGCCGGCGATGATGCTGCCGAGTCGGGTGTCTCCCCGCTCGGAGCGCTCCCGCTCGAAGACCACCACGAAGTCGTCGCCCGGTTGGAGGTCGGTCGTGAAGTCGACCTGCCACTGGAAGACGTCGGCCAGATCCCAGGCCATCCGGATCCGCTCGTTGTCGCTCAAGTTCTCGGTGGCGAGCGCGGTCGCCATGGCGTCGTAGAGCGAGGTCTCGACCCGTCCCTCGAGTCGGACCACGGTGGTGTCCCAGCGGATCCGGCGCCGGCTGACGTTCCAGGCATCGCCGTCCCACGCGGCCGTGACCTGCTCGCGGGGCGTGGACCGGAGGGTGACCTTGAAGGCCGATTCCGTCTGATCGGTGTGCTCGAACTCGAAGACCTCGCCGGCCTGCATTCGGCGGGCGTCGATCTGGAGCAGCCGGACCAGGTCGAGGAGATCGACCCCGACGATCCCGTGCCGCTCGAACAGCTCGCCCAGCGACTCCCCTCCGCGGAGGGTGTCGACCATGGCGACCACGACCTGTGCGGGCTCGATCGGTGGGGCTTCCTGCACGGCCGGCGCGCCGCAGGCCAGGAGCCCGAGGAGCGCCGGCGCGAGGGCCGCGCGGATCCGATCTCGTCCCGCGGCCCGCATCAGTCCATCTGCCGTCGGATGAAGGCCGGGATCTCGAGGTCGGGCACGTCGGCCGGGGTGGGCGGCTGCGGCGCCGGCCGGGCCGGCGCGCGCTGCGGAGCCGGGGCCGGCGGCGGCTCGACCACGCCACCACCCACCACCTTGCGCGCCTTCGGGAACTGGATCACGCCGGGCGTCGCCGCGACCGGAGGGGCGTTGGCGCCGGTCACCGCCCGATCGAAGCCGGTCGCGATCACCGTGACCCGCACCTCGCCGGCGAGCGCGGCATCGAGCCCGGCGCCGAAGATGATCTCGGCCTCGTCGCCCGCCGCGTCGTGCACGGTTTCGCTGATCTGGGTGACCTCGCCCATGGTGAGGTCGCCGCCCAGGATGTTGATCAGCACGCCGCTCGCGCCGTTGATCGAGACGTCGTCGAGCAGCGGGCTCGAGATCGCCTGCTGCGCGGCTTCGAGCGCGCGGTTGTCGCCCGCGCCGGTGCCGGTGCCCATCAGCGCCGAGCCGCCGTTCTGCATCACGGTGCGGACGTCGGCGAAGTCGACGTTGATGATGCCGGTGGCGGTGATCAGCCCGGCGATGCCCTGGGTGGCGTGGAGCAGCACCTCGTCGGCCTTCTTGAGCGCGTCCTGGAAGAGGATCCCCTTGCCCACCACCGCGAGCAGGCGCTCGTTCGGGACCACGATCATGGTGTCGACGTTCTGCCGCATCTCCATGATCCCGGTCTCGCCCTGCTTCATCCGCTTCTTGCCCTCGAAGAGGAAGGGCTTGGTGACGATCCCGACGGTGAGCGCGCCGATGTCGCGCGCCATCTGCGCGATCACCGGCGCCGCGCCCGTTCCGGTGCCGCCGCCCATGCCGCAGGTGACGAACACCAGGTCCGCGCCCTGGAGCACCTCGAGCACCTCGTCGCGGTTCTCCTCGATCGCCTGGCGGCCGATCTCCGGCCGGGCGCCGGCGCCGAGGCCGCGGGTGAGCTTCTTCCCGATCTGGACCTTGGCGTCGGCGCGATTGGCCTCGAGCGACTGGAGATCGGTATTGACCGAGACGAACTCGACCCCGACCAGCTGCTCTTCGATCATCCGGTTGACCGCGTTGCCGCCACCGCCACCGACGCCGATCACCTTCATCCGCGCGTGCTTCGCTCCAGCGGGCTGCTCGATTCGGAAGGTCATGCTCGTGTGTCCTCGCGCCAGTCTCAGAAGAAGTCCTGCAGCCACCGCTTGACCGGGCCGATCACCCGGTCGACGGATTGAACTCGCTTCGCCGCGGCATGGAAGCCGCCACTCGGTTGCGTTTGCCGGGCACCGTAGAGCGCCAGACCCACCGGGACGGCCATCCGGGGAAACTCGACGCGATCCACCAGGCCGCTCAATCCTTCGCCCGGCACGCCGAGCCGAACCGGCAGCGCCAGCGTGTCCCGGGCGAGATCGACGATGCCCGGCGTCTGCGCGCCGCCACCAGTGAGAATAACCCCTCCGCCAAGCCGCTGCCGGAACCCGGCCCGGTTGAGCTCGTCGGACACCAGCTCGAAGATCTCGCGCAGCCGCATGTGCATGATGTGCGCGAGCATCCGCCGCGGCGCCACCCGGTCCGCCTGACCCGGCGCCGCCGGCAGGGTGACCGTTTCCGATTCACTCACCGCCGGCTCGAACGCCGCCCCGTGCTGCTCCTTGAGCTGCTCGGCTTCGAGCTGCGGAATCTGGAGCCCGTGGACGATGTCGTTGGTGACGTGAGTGCCGGCGAACATCAGCGACGCGGTGTGCCGGATGGTCCCGTCGTGGAAAACTGACACGTTGGTCGACCCGCCTCCGAGCTCGACCAGGGCCGCGCCCAGCTGCCGCTCGTCCGCCGTCAGGACCCCGAGCGACGCCGCCAGCGGCTCCAGCACGAACTCCGCCACCCGGTGCCCGGACCGCTCCACGCACTTCCGCAGATTGGTCAGCGCGCTCGAGAGCACGGTCACCAGATAGACCTGCGCCTCGAGCCGCGAGCCCGTCATCCCGATCGGGTCGGTGATGCCCGCCTGCTGATCGACCAGATAGTCCTGCGGAATCGCGTGGAGCAGCTCGTGGTCCCGGCTGAAGGCCACGTTGGCGGCCACGTCGTTCACCCGGGCCACGTCGGCGGTCCGGATCTCGTTGCCGGTCACCGACACCACGCCGTGGGAGATCCGCCCGCTCACGTGCTCGCCCGCGATCCCGCAGTAGACCGGCGTGGCCTCGACGCCCGCCATCAGCGAGGCGTCCTTGAGCGCCCGTCCGATGGCCCGGGTGGTCTCCTCGATGTCGCGCACCACGCCGCGACGAATCCCGGTGGTGCGCTCGCTCCCGATGCCCAGGACCCGCACCGACGGCGCCCGGGCCGATCCGGCGACCTCGCCGATGACGGCCAGGACCCGGGTGCTCCCCAGGTCGAGCGCCGTCACGATTCGATCCCGACCACCGTTCACGTCCGTCCCCCTCCGCGCACGATGACCCGCCCCTCGAAGCGGGCGTCCAGCTCGGACACCCGCATCTTCCGCCGCTCCACCTCGGCCTTCACGATCCCGATCCCCTCAATCTCGCGGGAAGTGGCCCCTACCCGAAAGAGCAGCCGGTAACTCGCCGTCCGGAGCACCACGGCCGATCCCTCTTTCCGGGCCTCGAGCACCTGGGCGAAGAGAGTCGGATCGAGCTCCTGCACCCGCTCCACCACGCCGAGCACGCCCGGATCAGCCTGGGTCAGAGGAAGATCCGGCGGGCCACGGGTCGGGTCGTAGGGCAAGAGCCGGCCCCGCCGATCGACCAGGGACAACCCGTCGTCCGTCGCGGTGAGCCCGACCGGGGGCCGCTCGTAGATCGAGATCACCAGCGTGCCGGGCAGCCGGCGACCGATGCTCACCCGGCCGACACCCGTGAGCGCGAAGGCTCGCCGCTCCAGCGGCTCCGTCGGGTCGAAGATGCTGGCCCCGTCGCGGAGCTCCAGGGCGCGGACGATGACCGCCTCGTCGAGATACTTGATTCCCCGAATCTCGATCCGCCGCACCTGGAATGCCGACATCGAGCGGAGCGCCGGGGGCACCGCCACCCAGAGCAGGGCCACCAGCCCGAGGGCAGCGGCCGCGAGCCCGATCGCCAGCCGGCGGGTCAGCTTTTCGACCACGCCAGGATCTCTCTTCCCAGGTGGGTGATGTTCCCGGCGCCGAGCGTGAGCAGCACGTCGCCTGGCTCGAGCAGGCTCACCACCCGTTCGGGCAGGCTGGGTCGATCCGGATGGAGCAGGACGTCGGCGCCGGCCTCCCGGGCCGCGTTCACGACCAGGTCCGCCGTCACCCCCGGCAGCGGCTGCTCCCGAGCGGGGTAGATCGCCGTGACCACCGACCGGTCGGCCAGCGCCAGCGCCGCCCCCATCGCGGCCCCGTGCACCGCGGTTCGGCTGAAGAGGTGGGGCTGAAACGCCGCCACGATCCGGCGCCCGGGGAAGGCCTGACGGGCCGCTTCCAGCGTCGCCCGGACCTCGGTCGGATGGTGGGCGTAGTCGTCCACGATCGTGACCCCGTGCCACTCCCCCAGCCGATCGAACCGCCGCCCCACGCCGCGGAAGGCCGCCAATCCGAGCGCCGCCTTCGGCAAGTCTCCGCCGAGCGCCGCGACGGCCCCCAGGGCGCCGGCCGCGTTGCGCAGGTTGTGCCGCCCCGGCACCGCGAGCTCGAGCCGCTGGGTGACCCCGCCCGGAAACCCAAGCAGCGCCCGACTCCCGTTCGGCCCGAGCTCGACCTCGGTCAGGGTCACGTCCGGCGTGGCCCGGTCGCCCTCGAAGCCGAAGCGCCAGACCCGGCCCTTCGAGAACCGATTGGCCACCCGATCGGCGCCCTCGCCCTCGCTCCCGACCAGGACCCGGTCGGCCGGCGAGGCGAATTCGACGAAGGCATCCTCCAGGGCCTCGACCGAGCCGTAGCACTCCAGGTGATCGACCTCGACGTTGTTGATGACGGCCACCCTGGGCGTGAGGGTCAGGAACGCCCGATCGTACTCGTCCGCCTCGACCACGAAGAGGTCGTCGCTCGCGAGCTTGGCGTTGCCGCCCCAGAGCGAGACGCGCCCGCCGGCGATCCCGGTCGGCGCGAGGCCGGCACCGGTGAGCGCCTCCGTGGTCATCACCGTCGTTGTCGTTTTTCCATGTGTGCCTGCGATCGCCACACAGGTGGCGCTGCCGATGAACTCCGCCAGAGCCGCTTTCCGCCGGACCACCGGAACCCCGGCCGCCCGCGCGGCCTCGAGGTCGGGATGGCCATCCGGGATCGCGGCGCTCGCGACCACCGCCCGCGCCGCGGCTGCCAGCTCGGGGGCGGCGTCCTGGACGACGGTGGCCCCGGCCGAAACCAGGTCGCCGCAGCCGCTCAGGTCGGCGTCGCTGCCGGTCGTGGCAATGCCCCGGCGCCGGGCGATCAGCGCCAGAGCGCTCATCCCGGCCCCACCGATGCCGACGAAGTGGAGCGGCCGCGGATCCGACTGGAGAAACAGGTTCATCCCGAACGGCCTAATCTAAAAAACCACCACAGCTTGGAAAAGACCGATCAGGACCCGATCATGGCTTCGACCCGGTTCAGGATCGTGTCCAGCGCCTCCGGCCGGCCCCGGGCCCCGGCCGCCTCGGCCATCGACTCGAGCCCGGCCCGATCGGCGAGCATCGCCTCCACCCTGGCGCGGAGCCCCACCCCGTCGAGCGCCTCCTGCTCGACCACCACGCCCGCTCCAGCCTCCGCGTGGGCGCGGGCGTTCTTTCGCTGGTGGTCGGCGGCGGAGGTCGGGAGCGGAATCAGGAGCGAGGGAATCCGCCAGGCGGAGAGCTCGGCCAGCGTCATCATCCCCGCACGGGTGACGGCGAGGTCCGCCGCGGCATACGCGTCCGCGATCGGATCGATGAAGTCGAACACCTGGACCCTGGGCGGGTCGTGAAGGGGGCGATAGCGCTCGTGGCTCCCCTTGCCGGTGGACCAGAGCAGGGTCACGCCCGCGGGGATCCCCTTCCGGATCCAGGCGGCCACCAGCTCGTTGACGGCCACGGCCCCCTGCCCGCCACCGGTCACCAGCACCACGGACGCATCCGGATCGATCCCGAGCTTCCGCCGAGCCTCCGGCCCCCGCCCCGCCTCCGGCGGCACGATCGGGCTCCCCGTCACCACCACCTCGGTGTCCGCCGCGGGGCGGAGGTGCTCCCGCGCCTCGGGCACGCTCAGGAAGATGGTGTCCACCCGGCCGGCCAGCCGTCGGGTGGTGAGCCCCGGAAACGCGTCCTGCTCGAGGATCGCCGTGAGCAGCCCGCGGCGCCGCGCGTACCAGACGACCGGCCCCGCCGCGAACCCGCCGGTGCCGATCACCATGGTCGGCCGCTCCTTGCGGAACAGCTGCCCGAGCCCGGCGATCAGGCGAACCGCCAGAAACGGCCAGCGGAAGTTCTTCCACCACTGGCGCCGGTAGATCGGCTCGAACGGCAGGAGATAGTAGGGAAAGTCTCGCCCGGGGAGGAGCTTCGCCTCGACGCCCCGCTCCGCGCCCACCAGCACCAGCCGCCAATCGGGGTGACGGTGGCGGAGCCCCTCGGCGATCGCCAGCGCGGGCATCAGATGACCGCCGCTTCCGCCGCCCGCGATCAGCAGCGTCGGCGACGCCGTCATTCGTCGGCTCGGCCGGCCCTGCCCCTGCTCCGGGCCGGCGCCGGGCCGCGACCCACGCTGATCACGACGCCGACCGCGAGCAGGGTCACGATCAGGCTGGAGCGACCCGCGGACATGAACGGCAGCGTCTGCCCGGTCGTCGGCATCAGGCTCAGGTTGACCGCCATGTGCATCAGGGCGCTCAGGCCGATCGACGCGGTCAGACCGGCCGCGAGCAGCTGGCCGAAGGGATCGCGGGCCTGCCGCGCGATCCGGAATCCGACCCAGCAGAAGAGCGCGAAGAGCCCGATCACGAAGGTCACGCCGAGAAAGCCCCACTCCTCCCCGATGGTGCTGAAGAGGAAGTCGGAGGGCGCATAGGGGAGGTAGTTCAGCTTGAGCTGGCCTTCCCCGAAGCCGAGTCCGATCCACCGCCCCGAGGCGAGGCCGAGCACCGCCTGCCCCACCTGCCAGTCGGCTCCCTGGCAATCGGCCAGGCCGAGGAAGCAGTTCACCCGACGGAAGCTGTGCGGAAACGCCTGCACGGCACCCATCAGCAGGAAGAGCCCCGTCACGCCGAGCAGCAGGAACTGACCGATCCGGGCTCCGGCCACGAAGAGCACGACCCCACCCAGGAGCGCCAGCACGGTCGCCAGCGAGAGATTCGGCTCGACCATCACCAGCCCGGCGACCAGCGCGGTCACCAGCAGCACCGGCAGGATCCCCTTCTTGAACTCGCGAATCTGGGCGCCCTTCTTGAAGGCGATCGCCGAGACCCAGACCACGATCACAAAGCGGGCGATCTCCGACGGCTGGAAGGAGAGCAGCGGGAGCTGGATCCAGCGTCGCGCGCCGTTGCGGACCGGGACGATCGAATCGGGCACCCCGGGCGCGATCACCAGGAGCAGCAGCAGCAGGGTGCCGCCGAGGAGCGGCCAGGCCAACGGCCGCCAGCGCCGGTAGTCGACCCGGCTCGCGATCAGGAGCACCATCCCGCCGATCGCGGCGCCCGAGAGCTGCTTCAGGACTTCCACCCACGCCTTGCTCTGGAAGCTGGCCGCGGAGTACACGCTCGCGATCCCGAACACGGTGAGCGTCGCCGCGATCACCGCGAGCAGCCGCACCTCCCACCGCGATTGGCCCCCCTTGCCGCTCACAGGGCCTCCACGTAGGCGCGGAATCGATCGCCGCGCTCGAGGTAGTTCGCGAACATGTCGTAGCTCGAGCAGGCCGGGCTCAGCAGCACGGCGTCGCCCGGACGAGCCAGGGCCCGCGCCCGGTCGAGCACCGCGGTGAAGCTCCCGCCCCGCTCCACCCGGACCGCGCCGTCCAGATCGTCCTCGATCGTCTCGGCGGCCTCGCCGAAGGCGATCACCGCGCGGCAGCGGCCGGAGAGCCGGGGCACCAGCCTGGCGTACGGCTCGCCTTTGTGCCGTCCGCCCAACAACAGTACGAAGGGCCGGTCCATCGCGGCTACCGCCACTTCGGTCGACGCCACGTTGGTGGCCTTCGAGTCGTTGATCCAGAGCGCGCCGTCGGCCTCGCCGACCGGCTCGAGGCGATGCGGCAGCGCCCGGACGCTCTCCAGGCCGCGCGCGATGAACTCGGTGGACACGCCGAGCGCCCGCACCGCGAGACTCGCCGCGAGCGCGTTGGCCACGTTGTGGTCGCCGAGGAGCGGCAGCCGGGCCCGAAGCAGGATCGCCGTCTCGCCCAGCCGGAGCACGCCGGCGCTCCGGTCGTACCAGCCGTCGGCCGGGCCGGTCACCGAGAAGCGGAGGTGGCGGCCGACCACCTGCTCGACCAGCTCGACCGAGGCCGGGTCGTCGGCGTTGCTCACCCAGATCGACTCGGGCGTCGCGTTGGCGAAGAGCCGGCGCTTGTCGGCGTAGTAGTCCTCGAGCCGCGCATAACGATCGAGATGGTCGGGGGCGAGATTGGTCAGCACCCCGACCGCCGGCTGCACCGACGGCATGTCGTGGAGCTGGAAGCTCGAGAGCTCGAGCGCGATCACTTCCGGCAGGACGTCGCCCCGGGCCAGGTCCGAGACCGGCATTCCGATGTTGCCCGCCGCGACCACCGCCCGCCGCCCCTCCTCGAACAGGTGGGCCACCAGCGCGGTGGTGGTGGTCTTGCCGTTGGTTCCCGTCACCGCCACATAAGGCACCTGCCCCCTGAGCGCCCGGAGCCCGAGCTCCGCCTCGGCCCAGATGGTGCGGCCCGCCAGTCGGGCCGCGGCCAGCGCCGGCGCGCCCGGCGGCACGCCCGGCGAGACCACGACCAGCCCCGCTCCGGCGATCCGCTCGAGGTCGTGCCCACCGAGCTCGATCGTGACCCGGCCGGAGCGGAGGGTCGCGGCCACCCGCTCGAGCGCCGGCGTGCTGCCCGTGTCGGAGGCGTACACCCGCAGCCCCTCGCCTTCGAGCAGGCGGACGGCGGCGACCCCGCTCGCCCCGAGACCGATCACGGCCGCCTCCCGCTGGCCGACCACCGAGCGGATCATCGGAGCTTGAGCGTCGCCATCGCCAACAGCGCGAACAGGATCCCGAGGATGTAGAAGCGGGTCACCACCGTGGTCTCGGCCCACCCGCGCTTCTCGAAGTGATGGTGGAGCGGCGCCATCCGGAACACCCGATGCGAGTCGGCGTACTCCCGCCCGCGGGTGCGCTTATGCCACTTGTAGACCCCGATCTGCAGGATCACCGAGAGCTGCTCGGCCACGAAGACGCCCCCGATGATCACCAGCAGAAACTCGGCTCGGAGCAGGATCGCCACGGTGCCCAGCGCGCCCCCGATCGCCAGGCTGCCCGTGTCGCCCATGAAGACCCGGGCCGGATGGGCGTTGAACCAGAGGAACCCGAGCGAGCCGCCCATCAGGGCCGCGCAGAAGACCGCCAGCTCGCCGGCGTTCGGCAGATAGTAGAAGTTGAGGTACGAGGTCATGTCGACCCGGCCGAACAGATACGCGAAGATCGCGAACGCGGCCGCCGCGATCGCCGTGAGGCCGGTGGCGAGCCCGTCGAGCCCGTCGGTCATGTTGACGGCATTGCTGCTTCCGGTCACCACGAACGTCACCCAGAGGACGTAGACCACGGGCAGGAAGATCACCACCGTGTACTTGAGAAACGGCAGGACGGTCGCGGTGGCCGGCAGCGTGGTCTCGGGCACGGTCGGGAAGAACAGCAGATAGAGGCCGAGCGCGAGCCCGAAGCTCGTCTGGCCGAGCAGCTTCCAGCGGGCCACCAGACCGCGCGGCTTGCCCTCGACGACCTTGAGGTAGTCGTCGAGGAACCCGATCGTCCCGGTCCAGAGCGTGGCCAGCACCGCCACCACCACGAAGCGGTTGGTGAGCGGCGCCCAGAGCAGCGTCGGGACGATGGTCGCGAGCAGGATGATCAGCCCGCCCATGGTCGGCGTGCCGCGCTTGCCTTCGTGCGAGGCCAGAAAGCCGGTCCGCACGACCTGGCCCACCTTCAACGCCTCCAGCCGCCGGATGATCGCCGGGCCGACGGCGAAGGCCAGGAGCAGCGCCGTCACCACCGCGCCGGCCGCCCGGAAGCTGATGTAGTTGAAGAGATTGAACAGGATGTGATCGCGGCCCAGCGGCGCGAGCAGATGATAGAGCATGAACGGTGTCAGGCCGTGGTGTCGGTGGTCGCCGTGAGCACGGGCAGGAGGCGCTCGAGCGCCTCCCCGCGCGATCCCTTGAGCACGATCAGCTCGTTGCCCTCGAGTCGGGGGGCGAGGAGCGGAGCCAGCGCCGCCGCATCGGGGGCGGTCACCAGGCGGTCGCCTAACGTCTCGCGATGGGGCGCCAGGGCCTCGACGAACTCCCCGACGGCCGCCAGCAGGTCCGGCTCGAGCTCGACCAGCCAGCCCGCCGCCTCGCGGTGCCGCTCGGCCGACTCCTCGCCCAGCTCCCGCATCGAGCCCGCGACGAAGACGAGTCGGCGGTCGCGACGGCCGCGGAGGACCCGGGCCAGGTCGATCGCGGCCCGAAACGAAGCCGGGTTGGCGTTGTAGGCGTCGTTCAGGATCGAGAGCCCCCCTCGCTCGAGCAGCTCGCCTCGCCCGCCCGGAATCGAACAGGATTCGAGCGCGGACGCCACCCGCGCCAGGTCGAGCCCGAGCTCCCGGGCGAGCGCCCAGACCAGCATCGCGTTGGCGGCCTGGTGTCGCCCCTTGAGCCCGAGTCGAACCCGGCGGCCGTCCACCTCGAGGATCGGATGGCCGTCCGACCCGATCTCGACCCCGTTGGGCACAGGCTCCCGGCGCCCTCGAGCCGGCGGTGATCACCGCTTCGCGACTCGCCGCGCCGTCCGCCAGGGCCGGCGGATCGACCCCGACGATCGCGGCCGGCACCTCCCGCGCGAGGGCGAGCTTCTCACTGAACACCCCTACGCGATCGGCCGAAGCCCTCGAGATGCCCCGCCGCCACGTTGGTGATCAGGGTGACCGTCGGCTCGATGATCGCGCGACAGCGGGCGATCTCGCCGAGCTGGTTGGCGCCGGCCTCGATCTCGGCGCCTCGACGTCAGCCGGAGCCTCGAGGATCGTGAGCGGCGCGCCGACCAGGTTGTTCGGAGTTCTTCCTGGTGGCGTGGGTCCGATACCGCGTGCAGGCAGCCGCCACCATCTCCTTGGTCGAGGTCTTGCCGTTGGTGCCCGTGATCGCCACCACCGGACCGGAGAGCGAGCGGCGGCGGCGTGACGCTGGAACGCCCGTACGCCTCGACGTGTCGTCGACCCGGTAGAGCGTGAGACCGGCACCTCGGCGGCGTTCTTCCGAACCACCGCGCCCGTGGCCCACGGCCCGCGCCGCCTCGAGGAACTCGTGCCCGTCGAAGCGCTCGCCGGCGAGCGCCACGAAGGCTTCCGGGCCCGGAGATACCCCGGTATCGTGTCGACTGCTCGAAACGCGAGCTCGACGATGACCCTCCATCCCCGAGCGCCTCCCGGATCGCGCGATCGGTCCCTTCCATCAGTCGCCGAGCCCCAGGTGGGAGCGCACGATGGTCCGCTCGTCGAACGGAGATACTCGCGAAGACCGATGATCTGGTAGGTCTCGTTTCCCTTCTCCCCGCCAGCAGCGGTGTCCAGGCTCCCGCCCGGTCGAGCGCCAGCCGATCGCCGCGCGCCGATCCACAAGGATCCGCTCAGCGGCGCGCCGTCCGGCCACTCGGCCACGGTATTGACCGTCAGGGATCCGCTCGGGGTCCTCGGTGCTGGGTTGTCAGGGTCACCACCGTCAGGTCGGCGGCCAAGGCGATCACCCCATCTGTCGGCCGCTTGCCGCGATCGCCGGTCTCCGCCACAGCCGAAGACAACCGTCAGCCGTCCGGCGGTGAGCGGGCGCAAGGACTGGAGCACCCGCTCCAGCGCGTCCGGCTTGTGCGCGTAGTCCCGGAGCACCACGAAGGGCGTCTCGACCAGTCGCTCCATCCGACCGGCCACCTGGGGCGCGCTCTCCAGCCGCTCCATCACCCGATCGAACGCGAGCCCCATCCCGAGCGTGACCGCCGCCGCGCCCAGCGCGTTGGCCACGTTGAACGCCCCGGGGAGCGGCAGCGAGACCTCCCGGGCTCCGAAGCGGCCGTCGACCACGAAGCGGCTGCCGCCGGCGCCCAGCACCAGGTCGCGCGCCCGGAGCTCGCCCTCGCTCCCGAGCCCGAAGCCGATCACTCGTGCGCCCGGGGAGATCGCGGCCCAGGCCGGGTCGTCCCGGTTGACAGCGACCACGCCGTCCGGCGCCAGGAGGTCGAGCAGGCGGAGCTTGGCCGCCCGGTAGGCCTCCATGGTCCGATGGTAGTCGAGGTGCTCGCGCGAGAGGTTGGTGAAGAGCGCTCCCGCGAAGACCACGCCGTCGAGCCGCCCTTGATCCAGGCTGTGGGAGGACGTCTCCATCGCCACGAAGCGGCAGCCGCGCTCGACCAGGCGCGCCAGCGTGGCCTGCCAGGTCGGTGGCCCCGGCGTGGTGAGCGACCGGCCGTCAGGACAGGCCGACCTTGCCCGACGGCATCGAAGGCGCCGCGTCCGTGCTTCGCCTCGCCCTCGCCGTTCAGGAGATGACGGACCAAAGCCGTGCTGGTGGTCTTGCCGCTGGTCCCGGTCACGCCCACCAGGCCGAGCGCCCGGGCCGGGTCGTCGTACCAGGCCGGGCCAGCGCGATCGCCTTGCGGCGGCCGTCCCGCAGGCTCTGGCGCCCCGAGGCCCAACGGTCGCTCGACCACCAGCACCGCCACGCCGGCACTCACGGCAGCCAGGGCGCGACGATGACGATGTCGGGCTGACCGCGAATCGCGAAACGAGGTTGCCGGCGAACGCTCCGGCTGTCGGCGGTGAGGCCGGTGACGGGCGAGAAGGCCGGGCGGCTCGACCAACAAGTCGTCCGCCGCGAGCGCGGCGAGGACCGCGCGGAATCCGGCGCCGCTCATCGACGCTCGCGCGCCACGATCGTCACCGTTCGCCCCGTGGTGAGATGGCGCCGGCGGCCTTGAGCGGCTGCTCTCCACCGTCCCTTGCCCCTCAACCGGACCCGGAACCCGCGCCGGTGCAGCGGGCCACGCCGCCTCCCGGACGCTCTTGCCGGAGACGTTAGGCACCATCCGCGGCCGGCGCCAGCCCGGTCCGTCTCCTTCGGGGTCGGCCACGGCACCACCACGACGGGACGACTCGGCGACTCGGGGATCCGCCGAGGCGCGCGGCGTCGGCGCCGCGCGCTCGGCCAGGGCGGCGATCGATCGACGCCCGATCGGCGCGATCGCCCGGCGCAGCATCTTGGCGGTGATCGGCGCGGCGATCTGGCCCCCGTAGTACTCCGGCGACCGGGTTCTCGATCCGGACCACCACGACCAGCTGGGGTCCTCCGCCGGATAGATGGCCGCGAACGAGGGCCGCGTACCGGTTGTAGCGTAGCGACTGCCCACCACCAGCCGCGCGGTGCCGGTCTTGCCGAGCACGCCGCCGACCACACTGCCCGCTTTCTCCCGGTTCCGCTGTCGCCCGAGGCGAGCTCAGGTAGCGCCGGAGCTTCACGCGGCCACCTCGCTCGAGACGGCCCGCCGCACCACAGTCGGCTGGTGGCGAAGTACACGGTGCGGCCTCGACCGTCGCGGATCTCCCCGCACCAGCGATGGCTCCATCAGCAGGCCGCCATTGGCGATCGCCCCGGCTGCGCCGCGGCGAGCTGGATCGGGGTCACCTCGAAGGCGTAGCCATCGCCACGCTGGAAGCCCTGCTGGCCCTTGCGCCAGCCGGCCGGTCGCGGCAACACCCCGCCCCGCTCGGCGGTGTACTCGATCCCGGTCGGCGTGCCGAACCCGAAGCGGCGGAGCACGTCGTAGTGCTCGACCGGACTCAGCCGGCTGGCGAACTTGGCCATCCCCACGTTGCTCGAGACCTCGACCGCGCGCTGCAGGGTGATCGGACCCTTCTGGGGATGGTCGTCGCGGATCGGACGCTGCCGGCCTTCGGGCCACCACTCGCCGTCCTCTCCCGAGACCGTGTCCCGGTCGTTCACCTTCTCGAGCTCGAGGAGCGCGGCGGCGGTGAACGGCTTCGCGGTGGAGCCGGGCTCGAAGTAGTTCCAGAAGAAGGTCGCGGCGGCCACCCCGCTCGAGTCCCGACCCGCGCCGACCCGCGACGCGGCGGCGAGCAGCTCTCCCGAGCGGGGATCGAGAAAGACGATGTCGCCGCGGTCGGGATCCAGCTCGGCGAAGGCCTCTACCAGCGCCGCCTCGGCGATCTCCTGAAGCTCGCGATCGATGGTCAGAAAGACGTCGTGCCCCGCCACCGGTCGGCGGAGCACCCGGCCCGGTGACTCGTACTCCCGCCGGTCCGCCGCGCGGAGCAGCACCGCCTCGCCCGGCTCGCCCCGGAGCAGCGGGTCGAGGAAACGCTCGAGCCCGGTCAGCTCGACTCCGCTGTCGACCGGGATCGAGCCGATCAGCGGGCGGGCCAGCGCGCCGAGCGGATAGGAGCGGCGATAGGTGGAGACCAGCTCCACCGCGCGGAAGCGGCGGAGGCGCTCGACCTGGCTCGCCGAGTACGGGCCGTGGGTGTAGAAGTAGCGCCCCGCGTCGAAGGCCTGGTCGAGGCGCTTGGTCGAGATTCCCAGGTCCGCACGGACGAAGCGGAGGATCGTATCCCGCTGTGCCTTGCCCGCGCGGTCCGGATTGACGCCGAGGTGGTAGCGCTCGAAAGAGAGCGCCAGGGGAACCTCGTGGCGGTCGTAAAGGGTGCCGCGATGGGGCTCGAGCTCCCGCCGGACGGTTCGCTGGGCCTTCGCCTTGGCGGCGAGCTCCGCGCCCTCGACCAGTTGGAGGTATCCGGCGCGCCCCAGCATCGCGGCGCAGCCGGCCAGCAGGCAGAACGCCAGGGCGCCGATCCGGACTTCGGCCTTGGCCACCTAACGGCCTCTCCGATCGGGCTCCGGCTCGACTCTGAGGAAGCTGAGCGCCGTGTCGCGAGGCATCTCGAGCCCGAGCCGCGCCACCTTGGGCAAGAGCGCCGCGCTCCGGGTGCCCTGTTGAATGGCCCTGGTCAGCTCGGCCTGGCGGGCCTCGAGGGCGGCGTGCCGGTTCCGGAGGCTCTGCAGGGTGTCGATCTCCTGCCAGGCGGCCTGCTGGCGCACCAGCACCGCCGCGGCCACCAGGAGGAAGATCAGCAGCCAGAGCCCGAACCAGTGCCGGCCCTTCATGGTGAACGGACGCGAGCGACTCATCCCGCGGACGCCACCTGAAAGGCGCGGAGCTTCGCGCTCCGCGCCCGCGGGTTCCGCTCGATCTCGGCGGGACTCGGCGTCACCGGGCGACGGGTCAGGGTTCGGCCGAGCGGCCGTCCACGGCATTCACAGCGGTAGAGCTCGGGCGGGCACACGCAGGCACGGCTCCATTCGCGAAAGGCGTGCTTCACGATTCGATCCTCGCCCGAATGATAACTGATGACCGCAAGGGTTCCGCCCCCGACCAGCGCGTCGCGCAGCTCGGGCAAGCCGCCCTCGAGCGCGGGCAGCTCGTCGTTGACCGCGATGCGGAGCGCCTGGAACAGCCGGGCGAAGTCCGCGGCGCCGCTGGTCGGACCGAGCGCCTCCCGAATGGCGTTGACCAGATCGTCGCTGGTCTCGAAGGGCGCCCGAGCGCGCCGCCGGGCAATCACCCGGGCCAGCCGACGCGCCCGAGGCTCGTCGCCGTAGTCTCTGAGCCAGCCGGCCAGCTCCTGCTCGGTGGCGCTCGCGAGGAGATCGGCGGCGGTCGCCCCGCTGCCCGAGAGCCGCATGTCGAGCCTGGTGCCCGGCCGGAAGCTGAAGCCGAGATCGGCGTCGTCCAGCTGGCGCGACGACACCCCGAGATCGAGCAGGATGCCGTCGGGCCCGAACGCCCGGATCGCCTCGAGGTTGTCGGGATCGAAGACGTTGCCCGCGCGAATCTCGATCGGTCTGCCCGCGAGCCGCTCGCCGGCCCGGGCGCGGGCCACGGGGTCGCGGTCGATCCCGAGCACGGTGGCGCCCGCGTCGAGGAAGAGCGCCGCATGGCCGCCGTCTCCCAGGGTCCCGTCGACGACGCGCCGGGGAGCGGGAAAGAGCGACCTGACTTCGTCGGCGAGAACTGGGTCGTGATACACGGCTATCGGAAGCGGATCACCCCGCCGCGGGGACGCCGAGGCGGGGTGATCGTCGGAGCGAATCGACGGGGCTGACGGGGCTCGAACCCGCGACCTCCGCAGTGACAGTGCGGCACTCTAACCAAGCTGAGCTACAGCCCCCTGAGAGCCCCGCAATATAGAAACCGGCCCCCCTACTTACAATAGGCCTTTCGCATGTCCGCGATGGTCTTCCCGTAGCTCCCCAGGCTCTCCAACTGCTGGTCGATGAAGCTGGCCTGCATGTCGCGACCGAGCTTGAGCGCCAAGGTGGTCTCCTGGACGTGCTGCTCGAGGGCGTTGACCGCATCACAGGTCTTGCCGTCGACGACCGCCTGATACTTGTCGGCGATCTGTCCGATCAGACCGATGCCGAGCACGTAGTTGGCGAGCTGGACGGTGCGCCCGCTGCCGGCCCCGATCAGCGAGGTCGCCTTCCGGCCGACCTCCTCGGCCAGCTTGAAGTCGATCGGCTGGCTTTGGAGCACGCCGAGCCCGGCCTGCGCCAGCAGGATGCCGAAGTTCCGGGTGTCGGTCTCCTGGCCGTATTGCTCCAGCGGTGCGCCGACCGAGAGCACCCGGCGGACCACCCCGTTGGCTTGCGTGCCCATTTGTGCCGCCCTGGCCGAGTCTCCCGATTGGCGAATCGTGTCGGCCTGGGCGCGAATGGTGGCCGCGTTGTCCTTGAGCAGGATGACCGCCCTGAGGAGCGGCTGCATGTTGGTGGTATCGCGCTTGAGCAGCTCGTTGGTCGCCAGGATGACGGCGTCGATGTCGCCCGCGAAGCCGTGCGCCCGGATCAGCTCTTCCCAGAAGTAGATGTTGTCCGGGAACTTGGTCGTCGCGTTCTTGGCCCACTTCACGTACGGGCCCGGCTTGGTCGAATCCTGCGACGCGGCGAACAGCACCATCTGGTAGAACGAGGTGTCCGCCTTGGTGGTGTCGAGCGCGTACACCTGCTCCAGCGCGTTGATCGCGCAGTCGTACTTCTCGGGCTTGCCCTGGACGATGCAGGCCCGCGACTTGAGGACCAGGAGGTCCGGGTTGTTCGGATCGAGCGCGAGGCCCTCGTCGGCGACTTCCTCGCCGACCTGCGGGTAGCCGGCGGCGACCAGCCACTTGAGCGCCTCTTCGCGCACCGTCTGGTTGGTCGGCGCGACCCGGAGGATCTCGCGATAGGTGTTGATGATCTTGGTCGTGTCCTTGGCGATCTGGAACTGACCGAGCAGGCCGCCCCAGGCCTCGAGGCTCAGGCGATCGCCTTCGACCGCGCTCTGGAAGTGCTGGATGATCTGCTCCGGCGGCGCCTTCTCCTCGAGCGCGATCAGCGCGAGGCAGAGCTCGGCCTTGCCGAAGTTGGGCTGCTCCTTGAGCGCCTTGGCCGCGGCTTCCTTGGCCTTCTTCGGATCGGTGCCCCGCAGGTCGTTGCACTCCTTGGCGTCTTCGAGCGCGTTGAACGCCGGCTTGAGCTCGTCGGCGATCTGCTTGCCGAGATCCTCGTAGCTCTGATTGGCTTCCTGGGCCTTGCGCACCATGAAGCCGGTCTGGTCGTTCCCCGCGAGAAGCCGAGCTTCGACCGTGACCCGGCCGTCTTCACCGCGGTTCAAGGTGGAGGAGACGAACGCCCTCGCCTGGAGCTGGGTGGCCAGCTGCCGGGCCACCAGCGGCGGCAGCACCGCGTCGGGCGGGTAGCCGTACTGGACCAGGGCGTCATTCATCTGATTGCGCAGCACGGTGGTGTACCACTTGTCCGCGATGTCGGCGATCTTGTCGCGCATCCCGGCACCGACCCGGACCGCCGCGGCGGAATCGGCCGCCGCGAATGAATGCGGATTGGCCACCATCAGCCGGGGGTTGTTCTGGGTCGGCCGAGTGGGTCGCGACGCGCGCAGCTGCGCCGAGGCGGGTACCGCCGCGATCGCAGTCAGGCCGATCAAGAGAGGGGTAACGCTCAAACGCATCGTGGACCACCTCCACACGAGAGTCGCCCGTTGCAAGGGCGGCGATTGGGGTGTCGGATGAGCACCCCGGCTATGGGCGAAGAGGGATTCGAACCCCCGACATCCTGCGTGTAAGGCAGGCGCTCTGAACCGCTGAGCTATTCGCCCGCTGGCAGATCGCTCGGCCTCCACCCGGATTCCTGCCGCCCTCTGGACCGGGAGACGTGTTGCAAAGCCGGTCATGCACCGTCCACCGCCCTCGGCCTAGAGCGCGATCGCCAGCGGGAACAACACACAATAGCCAATCACCAGTAACACCGCGGCGAGGCTCGCATTGCCGGAGGCCAGCACCAGATAGCCGGCTACCAGACAAGCCCCGGCCGCAGCCAGGACAACGAGGTTCCGGCGGCCGAACAGACTCCGTCGCCGCCCGAGCTGCGCATCCGGTTGCGCCATAAGGCTTTGAGGATACGCCTCTCAGGTTGCACGGTCAAGCGGCTCAGGCTCGGATGTTCCATCCTGCACAGCCACTTCCTCCGCCGGAAGCTCCACCACCCAGCCCTGGTCGAGCGCCGCGCGCCGCGGGGCGTCGCGTCGCCGCCGAAGCCAGGTCGCGACCACCACGAGCCCCCCTAACGCGATCCAGATCCCGGTGCCCAGGAACCAGAGGCCGATTCCATGGCGCCGCTTCACGTCGAGCTGCCAGGCCTCCTCGAGCCGATCGATGGTGAGTCCGGTGCTGAGCACCAGCGCGGAGTCGAAGGGCACCCCCGCGGCCAACCGCTCGAGGAAGGGCTCGGCGCTCCCCGTCGGGTGCCGGCGCGCCACGTAGAGCACGGCCGTGGCGGCCAGCCCGTAGGCGGTGCTGGCTTCGGCGCTCGACGCGCGGAGCTGCGCGTTCAGCGCGGTGAAGCTGGGGACCTTGCCTAACGCGACGCCCAGGCTGAGCTCGAGCGCCGCCAGGCGGCCGAACTCGCCGGCCGCCACCGCCGCGTAGCCCTCGTCGAACCAGAGCGGAACCCGACCGCGCACCGCGCCGTGCAGCACCACGTGGGCGAGCTCGTGTCTGAGAATCTGGAAGGGATCGCCGGCGTCGGCGCGGATCGCGACGACCCGGGCGCGGGGCACCGCGAGTCCGGCGCCCCAGGACGGCAGCCTCCCGCGGGCGATGGCGTCGAAGCCCCGCTGCCCGCGGACCACCACGATCGCGAGCGGCCCGGCGGCCCGGCGGCCGAGCCCGTACCAGGTGGAGGGTTGGTCGGCGCGCTCGGCCAGGGCGACCGCGAGATCGAGATCGGCCGGGTCGGCCACGGCGGTCACCTCGCCGACCGTGACCATCTCCCGCCGGCCCTGCGCCGAGAGCGGCGCGGCCGCGATCAGACCGGCGAGGGCGAGCGCGGCACCGACTCGCCGCGCTCGACCTTGTCCAGCAGCTCCTGACATCGTTTGGCCCACGGCGCGAACTTGTTCGCGCCCGCTCCCTTCGTCCACGTCCGCCTCGCCGCCTCGCGCTCGCCCGCGTACCACTCCGCCCGGCCGAGATCGTAGTACGCCTCGATCAGATTCGGTCCCAGCACGATGGCCTTCTCCAGGAAGGTCCGGGCGTCCAGGTACATCTCCCGCTCAAGATAGACGAGGCCGAGGTAGTAGTGGGCGTAGAGGGTGGCCTTGCGATCGTTGTCGAGTCGGATCACCCGGGAGAGGTGCTCGATCGCCTCGCCGAAGATCCGCTTGCGGAGGCAGATGAAGCCGACGTTGACGCGGGCCAGCGCGTTGGTCGGCTCCGCGGCGAGGACCTCGGAGAAGATCGCCAGGGCCCGATCGTAGTTGGCGCCGAGCATCTCGGCCCAGCCGAGCAACGACTTGGCCTGCACGTCGTCGGGGGCGAGCTCCAGGGCTCGGGTGAGCGCCTGGGCGGCGCCGGCATGGTCGCCGAGCGCGATCAGGCTCCAGCCCTTGTCCACGTAGGTCGACGCGCCCAGGTGGTCGGCCCGGACCCGTCCTCGCGGCCCCGCGTCGGGCTCGGGGGCGGAGGCGCCCGGAGCTTCGCGCTTGTAGCGCTCGACCAGACCGCGGATCCGCTCCTTGATCTCGCCGAGCTCGGTGAGCAGCGCGTCGTTCTTCTTGAAGAGGGCGACGATCCGCTGCTTGACCGCCTCGCGCTCGGCGGGCTCGGTCGTGGCATCGAGCGACTGCTCGATGGCGGCGAGCTCCCCCCGGAGCGCGTCCAGCGGGGAGGGTCCGGCGCCGTCGCTCACAGATACTGGGTCCCGCGGAGGTACGAGGTGATCGAGAGCCGACCGGTGTCGACGTCGAGCTCCGCGGTCCGCCCGAAGTCGCCGCCGACCGCTTCGGCGACCAGTCGAATCCCATGCCGGTGGAGCGCCTCGCGCGCGGCGACCACGTTGCGATCGCCCATCTGGATGGTGCCGGGCGGTGTCAGATTGGTGAACATGCTCGCGCCGCCCACCAGTCGCGCGGTGATCGCGGGCGCTCTCGCGCCACGCGCGATCATCCGCTCGACCAGGGTGGGCACCGCGGTCTGGGCGAATCGGCCCGGGTGGCCGCGATCCCGACTCATCGCCTGCGACGGCAGCAGCACGTGCGCCATGCCGCCGATCCGGGCGGTCGGCTCGTGGAGCACGATCGCGACGCAGCTGCCGAGCGCCACCGCGGCGAGGCGCGCGGGCGCGTCCGCGACCACCAGGTCGCTCACCCGCACCAACACTCTGGGGGCCGTCACGCGCACCTCCGGAAGAGTCGCTGGCGGAGGTCGACGGCGACGAGCGCCGCCGGCAGCTCGGCGGCGGCGAGCTCGGTCCGGCCGAGCAGGAGCAGCCCACCCGGCGCCACGGCGCCGACCAGCGCCTCGAGCGCCTTGGCCTGCCCCGCCTCGCCGAAGTAGATCAGCACGTTGCGGCAGACCACCAGATCGTACGGCCCCCGCGCTCGCGAGGCGGTGAGGTCGTCCTGGACGAAGCGGATCCGCTCCCGGAGCGCGGGCTCGATCTCGAAGCCGCCGTCGCGCACCGCCCCGCGGGCGAGGCCCATCGGCTCGATGTCACGCAGCACCAGCGCCGGGTAGCGGGCCTGCGCCGCGATCACGAGACTGCGCTCGTCGAGGTCGGTGGCATCGATCGACCACTCGGACGGATCGGCGCGGCGGGCCCGGCCGGTCCCGGCGAGCAGCATCGCGATCGTGTACGCCTCCTCTCCGGTGGCGCAGCCGGCGCTCCAGGCGCGGAAGCCGCGGAGGGTGCCCGTCCGATCGAGCTCCTCGCCCAAGCGGCGCCAGGTCGCCGGATTCCGGTAGAAGCTGGTGACGCCGATCGCGAGCGAGCTCACCAGCCGAACCCGCTCCTGCTCGTCGGCGTCGAGGAGCGTCGCGTACTGGGCGAGATCGGTCTTGCCCCGCGCCCGCAGCCGGGCGGTCAGCCGGCGCTCGATGCAGGGCTCCCGGAACAGGGCGAGCGCGCCCACGCCCATGCGCTCGAGGTGGCGGGCAACGCGCGGGAAGGCGGGATCGGCGAGCAGCGTCACGTCGACACCGGCAGAAGCTCGAGGTTGGCCCGGGCGAGCTGGTGCCCGGGGTTCAGGCTCAGGGTCCGCTCCCAGCACTCGCGCGCGCGATCGGCGTCGCGGCGGCGGAAGGCGAGATTGCCGAGCTTGAAGAAGAGGTCGTCGCCGAGATCGGGGTCGATCGACGCGGCGCGATCGTAGGCCGTGGCGGCGTCGTCGTAGCGACCCGACCGGTAGAGCAGGTCGCCGAGGTTCTTGTAGGGGTGGGGCGCGGTGGCGCCTTCGTCGATCGCCTCGCGCAGCATCCGCTCCGCCTCGGCGAAGTCGCCCGTCGCTTCGAGCAGGACCGCGCAGTTGTTGCGGAGCACCGCGTCGTGCGGGAACCGCTCGACCCCTTCCCTGGCCACCGCGAGCGCCGGATCGAGCCGGTCGAGCGCCGCCAGGGTCAGTCCCGCCACCCAGAACCAGAGCGCGGGCGCCCGCTCGCCGGCCAGCTCGCGCGCCCGCTCCAAGCGCGCCCAGGCCACCTGCGGCTCGTCCCGGCGGAGCGCCGTGAGGCCCCAGCTGGTGAGGACCAGTGGATCGTCGCTCAGACGGCTCGCCGCCTCGGCGCCCATCGACTCCGCC
>JAWKQJ010000005.1:0-172164 GCA_041390205.1 Gemmatimonadales bacterium | reverse complement strand
CAATCCGCCGGAGCTCGGAATCCTGGAGCGGGAGATCGCCAAGGTGCCGAACGGGAAGGCGATCGTGCTCCCGATCACCGAGGAGACCCGCGGGCACGGCACCCATTCGTTGCCGGCCATCTGGGGCCACTACCTCCGCGACCTGCTGGCATCGCTGCCGCCGATTCCGCGCTGATCCCGGGGACCCGCGGCGACGCCGCGCGCGAGGGTGAGCCGTCGACCGAGCGCGTCGGCGGCCTCGCTCAGAGCAGCGCGGCCAGACCCACGCCGATGAAGGTGCCGATCGCGTTGCCGAGCGCGCCGCAGAGGATGCCCGGCGTCACCAGCTCGTCCCAGCCGCGGGCGGCCGCGATCGGTCCGGCGGAGGAGGAGCCACCGACGCAGGCGTTGGACGCGATCACCAGCTCCGCGAGGTCCAGGCGGAGCACTCCGCCGACCAGCAGCATCACCAGCATGTGGACCGCGACGATCACCAGCGCGAAGAGGGTGATCGGGAGCGCCGAGCCGACCATCGCGACCACGTCGGCGGCCGCCCCCATCACGAAGAGGAAGATGTAGATCCCGATCATCCCGAGCTCGGCGTGCCCGGTGAGGTGCTTGCTGAGCCCGGGAAAGAGGTTGGCCGGCAGGAGCGCGAGCGCCGAGATGAAGAGGATCCCGAATCCGTCGAGCCCCGCCACCCTCGCGAGCCAGTGGCCGAGCGCCGCGATGGCGAGGGCGAGCGCGAGCGCGAGACAGATCGACAGCACGTTGAAGGGGATCGGCGCTTTCTCGACGGGCGTCCGGCCGGCGGCGAACCCCCGCTCCTCGCGGTCGGCGATGGGCGACGGGATCCGCCGCCGGAGCCAAAGGAGCGAGGGAAGCGCCATCACCGCGATCGTGTAGACGGCGGTCACCAGGTTGTCCGCCGCGACGCTCGCGGCCATCCGGCTCCCGTCGGCGAAGCCCGTGGTCTGGGCCACCGCCACGAAGTTGAGCCCGCCCCCGATGTAGGTGGAGGCGAAGATCCCGGCGAGCTCGGGCCCCTGCTCGCCCAGCGGCACCAGCTCGAGGCCGACCCAGGCGCCGATCACCGTGCCCACCGTGCCGATCCCGAACGCGATCAGCATCCGTCCCGTGTCGCGGATCAGGCGGCGGAGATTGGCGTCGAAGAGGAGCAGCGGGATCGAGATCGGCACCAGGTACTCGACCGCGACGTCGTACGTGGGGCTGGCCTGCGGGATGATCCGGAGGTTGGAGAGCACCATCGCGAGCAGGATCGCGGTGAGCACGCCCGAGAGGCGGTGCCCGATCCGGGTGCCCTCCGACCACGCGGCGAAGGCCGCGCCGGCGAGCAGCACGGCCCAGACGGCGAACCCGTCGCCCGCCGGGACGAGCGACACGGGCTACGGCACCGGCTTCCGGCGGGTCAGGGCCTCGATCTCGTCGATCTCCCGCGGCACCAGGCTGATCCGTTCGAGGCCCCGCGGAGTGATCACGTAGCTGTCCTCGATTCGGACGCCGGTGTTCTCGTAGCGCTTCACCACCGGGCGCACCTTGGCGACGAAGGCGCGGTTCTTCGGCGTGTCCGGCAGCATGTCGAGCAGCCGCTCCGCGATGTAGAGGCCCGGCTCGATCGTGAACGCGTCGCCCACCCGGAAGGTGTCGTCCTCGTAGGCGTGCGGGGATCGTGCACCTCGAGACCAGTCCCGTGGGTGATCGTGTGGATGGCGAAGAGATTCACCTGCTGACACTGTTGCGGCGCCGGGCGCAGTCGACCCGCCAGGGCGGATCGAAGGTGGCCCCGGGCGATTCGATCAGCCCGAGCTTGGCGAGTCCCTCGGCCCGCACCGCGACCGAGCTGTCGAGCGCGCCCCGGAACGACTTCCCCGCCCGTGAGTTGCGCTCGGCGGCGGCCTGGGCGTCCCGGACCAGCTGGTAGATCTGCCGCTGCTCCCGGGTGTAGACCCCGTCCACCGGCAGCGTCCGGGTCACGTCGGCGGCGTAGCCGTCATACTCGGCGCCGGCGTCGATCACGACCACCTCGCCGGGCTGCATCGCCCGCCGGTCCTTCATGTAATGAAGCTGGAGCGAGAGCGGTCCCGAGCCGACGATCGAGCCGTACGCCGGGCGCTCCGCACCCTGCCGTCGGAAGCTCGACTCGACGATCGCCTGGACGTCGTACTCGTGCATTCCGGTGACCAGCTGCCGCATCGCCTCGGCGTGTCCTTCGGAGGTGATCTCCGCCGCCTTGCGAATCAGCGCCAGCTCGGCCTCGCTCTTGGTGGCGCGGAGCCGGTTCAGGATCGGATGAGCGTTCTTGACCTGGAGACCGGGATGGGCGGCGGCGAGCGCCCGCACGAATTGTCCCCCGCGGGTGAGGGAGTCCTGCGCGGCGAAGTCGGCCGCCGCAAAGTCGCGGACCTCCCAGATCGGCGCGGCGCCCGCCCGGAGCAGCGAGTCGACCGTAGCGCGGAGCCGGCCGATCGGGAGGGAGGGGAGCCCGAGCGACGCCTCCACGGCCACCGAGTCGGGTTCCTGGCCGTAGTAGAGCGAGCGCCGGGTCTCGGTCTCGTTGACGAAGAGGACGCCCCGCCCGCGGCCGCCCTTCACCGCCATCACGAAGACCGCGTCCGCGAACTCGTAGCCGGTCAGGTAGCGGAAGGCCGCGAGCTGATGGAAGGGCCCGAAGTCGCTGATCGGAGTGACGCCGCCGAACGCGACCACCAGCCCGTCAGCCACCTTCTCCGCCAGCGCCGCGCGCCGGGTTGCATACTCGTCCTTGGAGATCTGCGCTCGAGCCTCGGGGGCGAGGCTGGCGAGCGCGAGTGCCGTGACCGTGGCGAGGCGGAACCGAAATCCCATGATGTCTCTCCGATTCGTTGCCGCGGCCCCGCACCGAGGCCGGGTGGCACCGGAAGATCCACCCCGGGCGGGAGGTCAGCAACACCGGGCTCGCGAGCGATCCCGGCCCGCCCCGGGGCTCAGGCGGGCGACTGGCCGAGCCGGTCGCGATGCTGGTCGGGGCGGTCGAAGCCGGGCGCCTGGTTGTAGGCCTCGGAGCCGCCCGGCGGGATCGAGAGATGGCGCCACCGGTCGTCGCGCAGGGCCTTGGCCTGGTAGACGATCTGCCCGGCGTGGTAGGCCGCGTGCGCGAGCGAGCGGTGGAGCGCCTCGATCACGGTCCACGGCTGGCCACGGATCGTCACGGTCCGCTCGAGGTCCCGATCGGTGAGTGGGTCGATCGCCCCGTCGAGCACCGCCCAGCCCTCGGACCAGTGCGCCAGCAGCTCGGCGCGAGTCGCCGTCCGTTGGGAGAACTCTTCCTCCCGGCGCCGCCAGGGCTTCTCGCCGTCGCTGGTGAGGAAGTCGCTGAAGCGCGACTTGAGGTTGCCGCCCATGTGCCAGACGATCACCGCGATGGAGTTGGCGCTCGGACTCGGCGCCCGGGTGAGGTCGGCGTCGTCGAGCTGGGCGATGGCCGATTCGGCGAGGGCGCGATAGCGCCGGTACTCGCCGCGGATCGAATCGATGACGCTCATGGCTTCCGTCCGGTGTCGAGCTTGTGGGTCACCTCGCGGCGCACCCGGGCCGCGAGGGCGGGGCCGTGCTGTCCGAGGAACTTCCGCACCGAGGCCGGGTCGCGCACGCCGAGCGCGCGGAGCGCCCAGGACATGGCCTTGACCACCATCTCGTCGCGATCGGCCACCAGCCGCTCGCAGACGGCCAGGGTGCGCAGGGGCGCGGCGTGCCCGCGGCGGTTCAGCGGAACGGTGCTCACCAACGCGATCCGCCGCCACCAGCGATTGGGCGAGCCGGCCCAGCGGAGCACCCGCCGGTCGTCGATCCGGCCTCGCTCCCAGGCGGGTCCGGAGAGGTAGCACCCGAACGGGTCGACGTCGCCCCAGCTCGAGAGGCCTCGACCGAGCCGCTCCAGGCGCGTCGCGGAGAGCGCCTCGAGCGCCGCCTCGTGATGGAAGGCCAGCTCGTAGCCGAGCCAGCGGGGCACTTCGGGCGCCAGCCCGTCGAGCTCCTCGAGCAGGGCGAGGACCTCGCGTCCGGACAGCCCGGCGAGCTCGCGCGAGAGGGCGCGCCGAATCGGCCGGAGCGCCGGCACCGAGCGACTCGGCGCAGCCCTGATCCGCGCTCGGATCCGGTCGGCGCCGATGACGGTCATTCGAAGAGCTTAGCGGAACTCCAGATTGCGGACCAGATCCGCGGGGCTCGTCGCCGCCGACTTGGCCACCTCGAGGGTGATCACGTCCTGCTCGTAGAGCTCCATGATGTGCTGATCGAAGGTCTGCATCCCGTACTCGATCTTGCCTTCGGCCAGGAGGTCGATGATCTCCGTCGTCCGCGACGGGTCGGCGATGCATTCCTCGATGGTCGAGGTGCGCCGCATGATCTCCACGGCGACCACCCGTCCCTTGCCGTCCTTGCGGGGCAGCAGCCGCTGCGAGACGACGGCGCGGAGCGACTCGGCCAGCCGGAGCCGGATCATCCGCTGCTCGTCGGAGTCGAAGACGCTCACCAGTCTGGAGATCGTCTTGACCGCGTCGGTGGTGTGGACGGTGCTGAAGACCAGATGGCCCGTCTCCGCGGCCTTGAGCGCGATGTCGATCGTCTCCCGGTCGCGCATCTCGCCCACCATGATCACGTCGGGATCCTGGCGGAGCGCCGCGCGGAGCGCGGTGGCGAACGAGTCGGTGTCCGAGCCCAGCTCCCGCTGGATCATGATCGACTTCTGGTCGCGATGGAGGAACTCGATCGGATCCTCGATCGTGACGATCTTGTTCGCCTTGAGCCCGTTCAGATAGCCGAGCATCGCCGCGAGGGTGGACGACTTGCCGCTGCCGGTCACCCCGGTGACCAGCACCAGGCCGCGGTCTTCCATCGTGATGTCGCGCATCACCGGCGGGAGGCCGAGCTGCTCGAACGACGGTGTCTGGATCGGAATCGAGCGGAGCACCGCCGCGAGCGATCCGCGCTGGCTGCAGAGGTTCACCCGGAAGCGACCACCTCCGTCGAGCGAGTACGAGCAGTCGACGTCCTTGAGCTCCGCGAGCGCTGCGTCCGCCGTGTCCGGCGTGGCTTTCCGGGCGCCGATCAAGATCTGCCTGGCGATGGCCGCCATGTCGGCCGGCTTGAGCGTCGGCGCGCCGTTGACGGCGACGATCTGCCCTCGGACCCGCATCCGGAAGGGGCCGCCGGCGCAGAGGTGGACGTCCGACGCGTCGACCTCGATGGCCTTCTTGAGCACCGCGTTGAAGGTGTCGAGGACCGAGGTGGCGACTGGAGGCGCCAGGGGGCTCTGGGCCGGGGCGGTAGCCGTCATGGGGCTCGAGGTTGGTCGGTGGATCGCTCGGCCGGGCATCGGTCGGGCTCCAGGCCCTCGGTGACCGGCGGGACACGACCCGGGTCAAGCAAATGGTGGGCCGGTAGCGACCCTTCGACCCCGGGCCGGCCAACTCGCTGTATGTAAGGGACTTAGAAAACCTGCAACGGTTCCGGTGCCGGGGGCGTCGAACTGGAAGGTTGCAGAAAATCCGTTCCCCCTCGAACGCCGGATTGTTGCCTCATGACCAGAGCCATCCTGCCCGCCCTGCTCGCGGGCCTGATCCTGTTTCCCGCCACCGTCGACGCCCAGCGCCGGGGCTCAGACCGGTACCGCCGCTACGTCAGGTCCAGCAACGCCGTCGAGCTCGGCCTGATCGGGGGGCCCAACCGGAACACGGTGACTGGCGCGGGGCCGGTCGACGCCAAGTACCGCGGCTCGTTGGGGGCCTTCCTGAGCGTCCCGGTGATGGGATCGATTCGGCTTCGGCCCGAGGTGGCGGTCTCGGGCAAGCAGGTCGGGTTCGTCGAGCCGTTCGGTCCGTGCGATCCCGGACCCTGCGACCCGATCGGTGAGCGGCAGACCGCCTCGTTCACCTGGCTGGAGGCACCGCTGCTGGTCGAGGCGCGCCTCGATCGCGCTCTGGGCGGCTGGGGCAGCCCGCGGATCTACGGTGGACCGTTCGTGGCGGTGCGGCTGAGCTGCTCCTTCTCGACTCCGATCGGCGATACCCCGGATCCGGTGCTCGAAGACGACACCCCGCGGATCGTGCGGCCCTGCAACCCCACCGACGGCACCAGCGCCCGCTACAACAACGGGGACGCGGGCTTCGTGGTCGGCGGGACGATCGCGGCCGGATCGGTCGGTGTGGGGATTCGCTGGACTCGGAGCCTGGTGCCGATCGCGCCCGACCAGTCGGTGCTGGGCGGCGGGCGCCTGATCGGCGCCAAGCACTCGACGCTCGCGGTGACGCTGGAGTTCGCCACCCGGCTCCGCTAGCGGCGCCGGCGCCCGCGGCTATTTGCCGCGGGCGTGCCACTCCTTGAGCACCTCCGCCTCGCGCTCCGCGCTGATCCCGGCGCGGAGCTTCTCCTGCCGGTCGGCCGGCTGCGAGCGGTAGTAGGTGAGGGTGTCGCGCGCCGTGTCCGCGAGGGGTCGGAAGGTCAGCCCGAGGGCGAGCTCCCGCGAGATGTCGAAGCGACCGAAGCCCTCGCGCCCGTCGCGGGACGGCTGCCAGACGGGCATCTCGCGATAGGGACGGACGTCCCGCTCCAGCAGAAAATCGGTGTCCACCCAGGTGAAGCGGGCATCGCTGGTCATCACCGACTTGATCCCGTAGAGCAGCTCCGCGAAGGAGTAGGAGCCGTCAGGACCGAGCGCGTTGTAGGTGCCCGTCACCTGTCGCTCCACCAGCCGCACCACCCATTCCGAGAAGTCGCGCGCGTCGATCACCTGGACCCAGTCGCTGCCGTCGCCCGGGGCGAGGATCTCGCCGCCGCGCTCGATCCGGACGGGCCAGTAGGTGAAGCGGTCGGTCAGGTCGCCGGGACCCACGATCAGCGAGGGACGCACCACCAGCGTGCGACCCGGGAAGTGCTTCGCCACGGTGCGCTCGGAGAGGATCTTGGCGAGGCCGTAGGGCAGCGGGTCGCCCGGCTTGACCGGGGTGTTCTCGGGGGTGAAGACCTCCGCGTCGATGGTCATCGGCACCCGGCTCGTGTCCTTGTAGACCGAGCGGGTCGAGACGAAGGCATACTGTTTCACCGACTTCGAGAGCAGACTCGCGGAGCGCTCGACCCAGTCCGGGTTGGTGGCGGAGTTGTCGATCACCACGTCCCAGCTCCGGCCTTCGAGGGCGGAGAGATCGCTGGCCCGGTCGCCCACCAGCTTCTCGACCGTCGGGAAGAGTCCCGGATTGGTGCGCCCGCGATTGAAGAGCGTGACCGAGTGCCCGCGGTCGAGCGCGTACTGGACCTGGTAGGGTCCGATGAAGCCGGTCCCGCCCAGGATCAGGATCTTGAGCGGGGCGCGCCGGCTCGGCGTCCAGAGCCCGCCATGGGCGGGTCGGGGGAGCATCAGGGCGGCGCCGCCGATCGCGGCCGTTCGAAGGAAGCCACGACGGTCCGTGGGCATGGTGCCTCGCTGGATGGGGACGACCTGTGGAACCGGCTGCCAAAGATCCGCGCTCCCCGCCGGCGCGTCAAATGGCGGGGAGCCGGACCGGCGCCGCTACTGCACCGAGATGATCTCGATCCGGAAGACGAGGACCGAGTTGCCCGGGATGGCGCCGAACTGGCTGGGGCCGTACCCGAGATAGGGTGGGATGATCAGCTGGCGGAGGCCGCCGACCTTCATCCCGCGAACGCCCTCGTCCACCCCGAGAATCACCGCGCCGCCGCCCACCGTGAAGGTGAACGGGGCCGCCGGGGCCACGCGCTCGTCGAACTTGGCGCCGTTCCAGAGATAGCCGCTGTAGTACATCCCGACGGTGGAGCCCCCGACCACCTCGGCGCCGTTGCCGATGGTCAGATCGCGGATCCAGAGCCCACTCGAGGTCTCCTGGCTCTGGTCGAGGTCGACGCCGAGCGACGGGTCGAACTCCACATCTTCGATCTCGGGCGCGGTGAAGTCGCTGCTGCCCGAGCGGCACCCGGCCAGGGCGGCGCCGAAGGCGAGTGTCAGGAGGACGGAACGGACGCGAGACATGGTGAACCCTCGTTGGGCGGACGTCGGACGAGCTACATCCGGAAGAGGTAGCTCAGCTTGGCGAAGAAGCCATCGTGGTTGCGACGGAGGTCGCGGAAACGGAACTGCTCGGGCTCGCTCGAGGCGGAGCCGTAGCCCAGATAGACCAGCGTTCCCGGGATCGGGCGGTAGCTGAAGAGCCAGTCCATGGTGAAGTCGTTCGTTGTCGCTCCCGGATCCTTGACCCCGCCGATCAGGATCGGGTCGCCGTTCCGATCCTCCGCGGGGGCGCGCTTCCGGGCCGCGTACTGCCCGACGAACCTGAAGAAGATGGCCCGGCTCAGCTGATACTCGAGCTTGAGGCGCGGAATGGTCTCGGAGGAGAACTCGGAGCCGTCGCGGCGGCGATCGATCGCGTACCGGGTCAGCTGGAACGCGCCGCGCAGCGCCGCCGTGGGCCGGAGGTCGAGGACGACGTCCAGCCGCT
The DNA here is from genome assembly GCA_041390205.1 of Gemmatimonadales bacterium. Lineage (GTDB taxonomy): Bacteria > Gemmatimonadota > Gemmatimonadetes > Gemmatimonadales > GWC2-71-9 > SHZU01. The sequence continues at coordinate 163,678 of JAWKQJ010000005.1, read as the reverse complement.
TGTAGCTGCCCGGAGCGGCTTCGAGGAAGATCGGGGTTCGGCCGAGCGAAGCGCTCACGGTCGCGGTGAAGTGGCGGAAAGTCGGCGTGGTGACGCCCAACCGCGCCGTCCACTGGTCGCCTTCCGTGCCCGGCACCGTGAACGCGGTGGTGTCCGTCGCGGCTCCCGTGGCCCGCTCGACGGCGTACGACCCGTAGTCCTCCGGGAGGTAGTCGAAGAAGCCGTGCGCGATGCTGCCGTTGACCAGCCAGCCGCCCCGGAGCGTCGCGGACGGGAAGATCGACTCGGTGCCTTCGATCGGGCCCATTCCGGGCTCCGAGTAGCGCCAGACCCGACTCACGCTCACGAAGGCGGTGCCGGTCTGGAGGAAGCTCCCCTCCGAGCCGTAGACCGAGAGCCGGTTGAACAGGTTGCCGTTGATCACGCCGGTGCGATTGACGAACCCGGCCGCGGCCTCGAACTCGGGCGCGACCGCCTGGACGTTGTAGTGGAAGCCCCAGGTGCGGCCGGTTCGATCCCAGGTGGCCTGAAAGAGCGGGCCGCTCCGAGCGCCGCTCTGATCCGCGGTCCATGACTGCACCGCCTGCAGCTCGACGAAGTAGAGCTTGGAGTGATAGAGCCGGAGGTCGCCCCCGACGAGCCGGGAGTAGTCCGAGCCGGACTCCCGGGTGGTGAAGACGCCGCCCAGGGTCGAGTTGCGACCGAGGTCGCGGCGCACCCGCGCGATGCCGAAGATCGGCGTGTCGGATCCGGTCGCCGAGAGCGCCTCGTTGTCGGCCGCGATCAGGGTGCCGACGTTGGCGCTGCCGATCTTCCCCGCCAGCTTCACGCCCGCCTTCGGGTCGACGATCCGCCGGGTGTAGATCAGCTGGTTCGGGGTGTCGAAGAGCTCGAGCCCGTCGAGGAAGAAGGGCCGCTTCTCGGGAAAGAAGAGCGCGAAGCGCTCGTTCAGCACCACCTGGCCCACGTCGGCCTCGACCTGGGAAAAATCCGGATTGACGGTGCCGTTCAAGCTGAGATTCTGCTTGATGCCCCAGCGCACGTCCGCCCCGACATCGCGCGAAGCGTCGTAGTCCCAGCTTCCGTCCGAGGCGCGGCTGCCGTCGGCCCGGCCCACGGCCGTCGGCGTCACTTCGAGCACCAGGCCCCGGTGCAGGTCGCGGAGCCCGACCAGGGCGCCCGACTGGCCGAGGAAGCTGGCGTTGGCGCGCACCGCGGGGGTCCAGCTGTCCTGGAACCCTGAGTGCTGAACCCGGCGGAGCACGTTGATGCCCCAGGTCTGCTCCCGGCCCTCCTGGTAGCGGAGGCTCTTGAACGGGATCCGGATCTCCACCTCGTAGCCGCCTTCGACCAGGCGTCCCTTCGAGTCGAAGATGAAGTCTGGATTGAGATCGACGTTGCCCTCGAGCGGGTTGATCGCGCCGACCCCGCCGCCGCCCTGGAAGCGACCCCCGGCGCCGCCACCGAAGTTGTCGCTCCGGGTGCCGTCCTGCTGGACGCCGAGGGGGTTCACGCCGAAGAGGAAGGCGAGCCGGCGGTCGTTGTAGGTGTCGAGCAGGATCTGGATCTGGTCTTCGCTGCCGATGTTGTCGCGGTTGGCCTCGGTGGCGCGGACCACGTTGCCGTGGAGCTCGCGGGCCCGAATCCCGAAGTAGATCGCGTCGGGCGCGTACCAGACCAGCACCTCGGTCGGCTCCTCGGCCGGCCGGCCGTCGACCGGCTGGTACTGGCTGAAGCCCGTTAGGCGGGCGGCCCGGGACCAGACCGGCTCGTCCAGGACCCCGTCGACCACGGCGGTCGCCTCGACCCGGGGCGGGGCCACCGAGGTCTGATTCGCCCGGCCATCGTGTGCCCGCGTGGTGTCCTGCAGGAGCAACAGACTCAAGGCGGCCAAGAACATAGGGCAGGCAATCTACACATTCGGAGCGGGCCGGCCCACCGCGAGAAAGCACGCGGGCGGCGCCGTTCGGGTGAGACGATAGAGGGGGACAAGACGGGAGTCCCGTCACCCTGATCCTACGTCCCGGCCGGCGGCGGAGTGTCGATTCCGGGATGTGGAAGCCTTCATCGGCCAACCGGGGCCACCAGGGGGCGCCGGCGCCCCTCCTGCCCGTTCGCAAACAATTGGCGGTCCAGCGGTTCGGGCCCGTCGGGTATCCCACTCACTCCCCGACCCCTCGGAGCGCGACGCATGCCCGGATGGACCGCCGCTCGCCATGCCGCCCGGGCGCTGGCCCGCCAGCCGGGCTTCAGCATCGTGGTGATCGCCACGATCGCTCTCGGCGTGGCCGCCAACGCCAGCATCTTCAGCGTCGTCGACGCGACCCTCTTCCAGCCACTCCCGGTCCGGGAGCCCGAGCGGCTGGTCCGGCCCGACCTCCGGAACGCCGGACCCGAAGGATTCTCGATCTCCACCTCGGTTCCGAACTTCAAGGACTGGCGTGGCCGTAATACGACCCTCGAGTCGCTCGGCCTGAGCGCCAATCGGAGCTACACCCTCACCGGCGTCGAGCGGCCGGTCGTCGTGAACGCCCGGATCGTGCTGGGCGATTTCTTCGGGACCCTGGGCGTTCCGCCGGCCCGCGGTCGCTGGATCGAAGCCGACGAGACCGACGCGGGCGCCCCGGCGATCGCGGTGGTGTCCGATCGCTTCGCGACCGAGCGGCTCGATCCCGACCGTGACCCGATCGGCCAGACCATCGCTCTCGACGGCGAGCCCTTCGAGATCGTGGGGGTGATGCCCGCGAGCTTCACCTACCCCTCGCCGGAGACCGAGGTCTTCCTTCCGATGGGCTACTTCTCCCGGAGGATGTGCTGGGAGGAGCGCGGGTGCTCACAGGGCGCCTGGGCGATCGGCCGGCTCAAGTCCGGGGTCTCGCTCGACGCCGTGCAGGCCGACCTGGACCGAATCCGGAACGACCTGATCACGGAGGAGGGCCCGGAGCAGGCGATCGTGACGGTCTCCTGGCTCGCCGAGCGGACGGTCCGCCGCTCGCGCGCCACGCTGGTGGTGTTGATGGGCGCCGTGGGCTTCGTGCTGCTGATCGCCTGCGCCAACGTGGCCAACCTGGTGCTCGCCCGCGGGGAGATCCGGCGCCGCGACCTTGCCGTCCGGGTCGCCCTGGGCGCGAGCCGTTCCCAGGTGATCGGAATCCAGCTGGCCGAAAGTCTTTTGCTCGCCGTCGTAGGCGGCCTGCTCGGTCTGGGGCTCACCCTGGGGGGTGTCAGACTGCTCGTGCCCCTGGTCGGCGGGCAGCTCCCGGACGCCGTGGTCGCCCGGATCGGGATCAACGGACCGGTCGTAGCCTTCGCGCTGCTCGCGGCGACGCTCTCGGGTCTCCTCTTTGGGTTGGTACCGGCGTGGCGGGCCTCTCGCCTCGCGGCCCTCGACGTGCGCCACGGCAACCGAACGGTGGGCCGCCCCGGGCAGCGACTGCGCGGCGCGCTGGTCGTGATCGAGGTGGCGCTCTCGCTGGTGCTGCTGACCGGCGCCGGTCTGCTGATCCGAAGCGTCAGGAACCTCCAGGAGGTCGACAAGGGCTTCACCGGCCGCAACGTGATCTCGGCCTCGGTGCCGCTTCCCGCCGTTCGGTATCCCGACAAGGAGAAGGTGATCGTCTTCCATGACCGCCTGCTCGAAGAGATCGGCCGCTACCCCGGCGTCCTCGCCGCGGCATCCAGCAACAGCGTGCCGCTTTCGGGGAGCAGCTGGGAGAACGGACTGATTCCCGAGGGTCTCGATCCCTCGGAGCGTTCCAACTACTCCTCGGTCGCCTTCCAGATGGTCACCCCGCGGTACTTCGAGGCGCTCGAGATTCCGCTGGTGCGCGGGCGGCTGTTCACCGGCGCGGAGCGAGACGGTGGTGACCGCGTGGCGGTGATCGACGAGACGATGGCGGAGCGTTTCTGGCCCGGGCAGGATCCGATCGGGAAGCGCGTCTCGTACGAGTCGGAGCGCGAGGGTCACGACGACAGTGGGGCGCGCATCTACCGGACCGTCATCGGTGTCGTCCGCAACGTGCGCTCCTACGAGCTGGAGAGTCCGTCGCGGATCCAGATCTACGTACCGTTGCACCAGAGCGGCCTCGCCTGGACGCGGTCGCTCTCGGTCCTGGTCCGGACCCAGGGCCCGCCGCGCGCGATGGTCGAGCCGATTCGCCGGATGGTGGCCGGTCTCGACCCGGATGTGCCGCTCGATCGGGTGGAAACGGTGGAAGGTTACGTCGAAGCCGCGCTCGGCCCGACGGCGAGCGTCGGCAAGCTGCTCACGGTCTTCAGCGCGCTGGCCGCGGGGCTCGCGGGGCTCGGTCTCTTCGGCGTGCTGGCCTACTCGGTGGCCCAGCGGGTTCGCGAGATCGGCGTTCGGGTGGCGCTCGGCGCGAGCGGGAGGCAGGTGCTCGCGCTGGTGGCCGCGCACGGCTTGAAGCTCGCGGGCGGCGGCGTGCTGATCGGGCTCCTGGCGGCGGTCGGCCTCACCCGGCTCCTCGCGAGCGTGCTGTTCGAGGTCGATCCGATCGACCCGCTGACCTTCGCGGCCACGGCGGGGGCGCTGCTGCTGGTGTCACTCGTGGCCGCGGTCGTGCCGGCCCGCCGGGCGGCCAGGACCGACCCGGCGGTGGTGCTGCGGGAAGAGTGACGGCTAGCGCTTGGCCGTGAGGCTCTGGTAGACGCTCCGGACGAACCGCTCGGAGCTCTGGCCCCAGGTGGCGTCGAGCGCGGCGGTCGGCTTGGCGGCCACCACCGCGTCCTCGGTCATTCCTCGCGCTACCAGCGGCGCGATCGCGTCCCGGGCGCTCACCAGCATGTCGCGGTAGGCGCGGAGCGCGGCGGGGCGCGCCACCTCGCCGTGGCCCGGGATCAGCCGGGTGGTGGCGTTGCTCATCGCGAGAATCTTGTCCGACGACGCGATCATGCCCTGCACGCTGCCGCCGCTCTGGGTGTCGATGAACGGGTAGCGGCCGTTGAAGAACGTGTCGCCCATGTGGAACACGTTCGCGCCCACGAAGTGGATGATCGCGTCGCCGTCGGTGTGCGAGGCGGGAACGTGGAAGACGTGGATCGTCTCCTCGTTCCAGTGGAAGGTGACCTCGTCGTTGAAGGTCACCACCGGCAGCGCGACCTCGGGCGCCTGCTGCGAGCGGCCGATCAGCTCCTTGAACTCCGCCGGATTCATTCGCCGCCGCACGTTGTCGTGCGCCACGATCAGCGCGCCCGCGGTGCCGAAGTTCTCGTTGCCGCCGGTGTGGTCGCCGTGCCAGTGGGAGTTGAGGACCCAGCGCACCGGCTTCGGCGAGAGCGCGGCGATCGCCGCCTGGATCTTCGCCGTGAGCGGGGCGAACTGGTCGTCGACGATGAAGGGGCCGTCGTCGCCGATCGAGAGGCCGATGTTGCCGCCGGCGCCGACGAGCACGTAGAGCTGGTCGGTCACCTTGACCGGGCGGACCTGGATCGTGTCGAGCGCCTGCTGGCCCTGAAGGGGCAGGGCGACGCCGAGCAGCATGGCCGCGGCGAGACCGAGACGAGTCATCGAGAGCCTCCAACGCTGGGGACGGGGCAGAGAAGATCGCCCCGCGACGGGCCGCTCACAACTCGGGGGCCGGCTTTCGCTCCATCGTCTCGAAGAACCGTTCGATGGCCGGCCACTGGGTGGCCACGTCGTCGTAGCCGAACTCCATCAGGGGCGAGGTGTACTCCGGATGGAACAGCAGGTAGGCCAGAAACTCGGCCGCTGCCTCGCGTCCGCCGCCGATCGCCTGGACCACTCGCCGCATCGCGGGCGGCAAGAGTCCGTCCCGTCCGGCGGCCAGCTCCCGCAAGTTGCGCGACGGGCGGATCAGGAGCAGCTCGACCGGAGCCAGGCCCGCCGGTGGCTGCACGCCGGGGGGAAAGGCGGCCAGGAGGTGGTTGATCCGCTCCAGCCGCTCCGCGTCGGTATCGAGCGCGTCGATGAAGATCGAGCGGAAGAGGAGCCCCATCACTTCGGCGGTGGTGGGATACTCGGTGATCGGCGGCCGCCAGTGCGCGGGCGTGCCGGCGCCGATCGCGAGGATGCCCCGGGCGCCCAGGTGGATCGACGGCGCCAGCGGAGCCGTCGCGCCGACGCTGCCGTCGCCGAAGTAGTCCTCACCGAGCTTGACGGCGGGAAAGAGCAGGGGGATGGCCGCCGAGGCCAGGACGTGCTCGATCGTGAGCCGGGCGTGGATCGCCACCCGTTGGACCCGCTGCCACGGCGCGAACTGCCGGCCGCCCTGCACGAAGGTCATCGTCTGCCCGGTCGAGTAGGATACCGCGCTCAGCGCGGCCGCCCGGAGCGAGCCCATCGCCAGCTTGGCGGCGATCCCGTCCATGTCGAGGCAGCCCTTCAGGAACTCCCGGAGTGGCTCGGTGTCGACGAGGCCCTTGATCACGGCGGGTCCCCGGCGGCGGGCGGTGACGCCCCGGAAGAGCCAGCGGCTGGCGGAGCCCGCCAGCTTCACCGGGTGGACCCGGTAGACCGCTTCGCTGGTGAGCCGCCGCCACTGCGCCTGCAGGTCGGTCATCGTGGTCTCGAGCGGGCCCGGATGGGCGGCCACGAACGCGGCGTTGATGGCCCCGGCCGACACGCCGGAGACGATCGGGAACTCGAGCCCCTTGAGCCGCTCGGCCAGCCCGGTCAGCACCCCGACCTGGTAGGCACCCCGGGCGCCGCCTCCCGAGAGCACCAGGGCCAGCCGAGACGAATAGCGCCAGTGACCGGGCGGCAGGTCGCCCGCGAGCGTCCGGTCGGGCACGCCTCCATGGCTGATGTGTCGGATCGGGCTCACGGCGAGCGGGACTCCGGGTGGTCGGATCGGATCGGGGCGGGGCGGGAAACTCGCCGCCAGCCCGAGTCGTCGGGCTTCGAGCGCCGCGCCAGATAGGATAGGCCGAAGCGACTCCGGCCGACAGGGAGACTCGTTCGGCTGGCGGGTCGGGCGGTGGCCCTCCATCTTCAGACCCGAGCGATGAATCCCCACCTGCGAGACCGACCCCCCACGATCATCCGATCCGGTGGCTCGCGGTCGGTCGGCCGATGACCGGCCGGCCGCCCCGCAAGTCGTTCGATCGCTCGATCGTCGACGGGCCCGTCGGGAGCGCGGTTTGGAAGTTGGCCTGGCCCACGATGTTGCAGAACGTGCTCGGGGGTCTCCAAGGAATCATCGATCACGCCATGGTGGGCCACTACGTCGGCTTCACCGGCAACGCGGCCATCGGGGTCTCCTGGCAGATCTTCCTGGTGGTGATGGTCTTCATCAGCTCGCTCTTCACCGGGATGGGGGTGCTGGTGGCGCGGTTCGCGGGCGCCGGTGACGTCGAGAAGGCCAACCGCACCGTCTACCAGGCCTTCCTCACCTCCGCGGCCATGTCGATCGGGGTCCTGGCGCCCCTCGGCTACGTGCTCGCGCCGAAGCTCCTCGGCTTCGTGAACGCCACCCCCGAGGTGCAGGCCGAAGCGCTCCCGTACCTTCGGACGATCTTCGTCTTCAGCTTCGGGATGCTGACCTTCTTCATGCTCGGTGGCGCGCTCCGCTCCGCCGGCGACGCCCAGACCCCGCTCCGCTACGGGATCGCGCTCACCGTCCTGAACATCGTCCTGAACGTGGTGCTGATCCGCGGGCTCGGTCCGATCCCGGCGTATGGCACCATGGGCGCGGCCATGGGGACCGTGATCGCGGGCGGGATTCTGAGCCTGCTCGCGCTCCACCGGCTGATCGCGGGCAAGTGGGTGGTCGGCTTCCCGCACGGCGGGAGCTGGCGGCCCGACTGGGGCATCATCCGGCAGCTGTTCCGCTTCGGCTTGCCGACCGGACTGCAGGGCGTGGTGATGAACGTCGGCGGGGTCTTCCTGCTCCGCTTCGTCGGCTCGCTGGCGCAGAGCGCGGAGGCGCAGGCGGCCTACGCGATCGGCTACACGGAGCTCTTCTCGCTGATCACTTGGACCTCGATCGGCCTGATGGGCGCCACCGCCGCCGTGGCCGGACAGAATCTCGGCGCCAAGCAGCCCGACCGGTCGATCCAGGCCGTGCACGTCGCCGCCCGGATCGGCATCGGGGGCGCCGCGATCGTCGCCCTCGCCTTCATCACCATCCCTCGAGCCCTGCTCGGCGTCTTCGGGATGACCGATCCCGACGTGGTGCGGATCGCGGTGCAGTTGCTCACCTTCCTGAGCGTCTCGGGCTTCTTCATCACCGTGGCGCTCACCTATACCGGCGGTCTCCAGGGCACCGGCGACACCAAGAGCCCGTTCTACATCTCGCTGATTTCCCAGCTGGTGGTGCCGCTCGGCATCTGCGCCGCGATCCAGAGCATCCGCCCGCTCGAGCCCACCGACATCTGGACCGCCATCCTGCTCGGGCACATGACCCGCTGCGGGCTCAGCGTGCTCCGCTTCCGCCAGGGGCATTGGCGGTCGATCCACGTCGACATCGAGCCGGCGCGCTAGCTCCGCCTAACGGGCGATCGTTCGGGCCCGCCGGGTCCAGGCGCCGAGCACCCCGTAGCCGCCTTCGACGTTCTGCTTGGGCTGCACGGTGAAGGGCCCGCCGACCCCGGTGGTGAAGTACTCGAAGAGCTCTCGATTGACCGCGTAGATCGCCACCTCGACCCCCCGGGTCCGGTCGGCCGGGATCGCCGACGGCGGAACGACCGTGTCGATCGCGGGCGCCGCGGTGACGCCCGCCCAGGGCAGGCCGAAGCCCTCGCAGACCGGCGCGTTGGTGACGCAGTCCGGCTCGGCCCGGACATTCACGATGTAGCGATGGGCGTTCGCGCTCGTGGTCCAGCGGGCGCTGAGGCCGGCGGAGCCCGGTGGATCCCCCGCCGCGTCGAGGGTCTCGATGGAGAAGTCGCCGGGCACCGTCGTCGTCGCCGACGCGCTCGGCCGGCCGGGCGCCGTCACGGCGACCCGATAGCGGCGCCCCGGCCGTACCTCCGCCTCGAAGAGCATGGCGTAGCCGGTGCCCTGTCCCTCCACCGGCGTGGCCACCGCGACCGCGCGCTCGCTGCCGTCCGGGGCCATCTCGTAGAGCACCGCGTCGAGTCGGGTGATCGGGAGTCCGTCGGTCTGCTCGACGTAGATCAGCTGGCGGCTGGAGTCGGCCTCGAGCACCCCGAAGACCAGCAGCGCGCCGTCGGTGAGATCGGGAATGTCCGGTGCGGCAGGCTCTCCACAGCCGAGGGCGAGGGCCGTCAACGCCCACCCGAACCCACGCCAGCCGTGTCTCGTCATCGTCGCTCCTGGCCGATCGTGAAGTCCACGCCGAGCACCGGCACACGCGGCAGCTGGCGGCGGGGCAGGTATTCGATGGTGCCCTGGAGTCCGCCAGGCTGCGCCCGATAGCCGGTGACGTTTCGCCGATTGGTGAGATTGACGAGCCCGGCGAAGGGCACGATCCTGACTCCGCCCACACGCCAGGTGGCCCGAGCGGTGAGGTCGGCCCGGAAGTAGAGCGGCAGGCGTCCCTGGGTCGATGACCAGATCGGGAAGGGCGCGTCGCTTCGTTGCCGCGCCGTCCCGGTCACCGGGTCGAACTCGGCGCCGGCGAACATTCCTTGCTCGACCCAGAACGGCTGTCCCGTCGCCACGGTGAGGCGATGGGAGAGGTAGAGCCAGCGACCCACCCTGAGCTGCGCCACGGCGTCGAGCGCGTGGCGCCGATCCCAGAGCGGTCGATAGCTGGCGCCAGCTCCTTCCTGCACCTTCGCGATCAGCGGGGTGTAGCTCACCCAACCCGTGAGGGTGCCGGCCCGCCGGGCCAGCGAGAGCTCGAGCCCCGAGGCCGTGCCGTCGTCGAAGTCGAGCTGGCTCAGGTCGCGCTTGCCGGTGGGTCGCCAGCGAGGCAGGCCCGAGAGCCGCCGATGGAAGATCGAGGCCTCGACGGTCCAACCGGCCGCTACGGCACCCTGCACCGCCAGCTCGACCGAGGTGGCCCCGGCCCGAGGCTCGAGCGAATCGGGCAGCGACCAGAAGGGCACGCCGAGGATCGGTAGCCGATCGTCGCGGAGGGCGAAGAGCGCCTGCTCGGTACGATTGACCGACGCGGTGACCGACCAGCCGCTCTTCGACTCCCAACGCGCGGCGAGCCGCGGTTCTAGGCTCCACCCGCCGCCCCGGTCCCAGCGGGTCAGCCGAAGGCTCGGTGCGAGCGCGATCGGCCCGATCCACTGCTCCAGCTCCGCCGAGGCGGACAGCTCGACGACCCGTCGATCGACGCGATCGTCGAGATAGCCGGGCGCCACCGAATCGCCAAGCAGCGCGGCCCGATTGACCGTGAGGCCCGCGCCGAAGCGGATCGAGCCACGCGGGAGCGGCCGGCCGACGGCGACCGTGACGCCGCTGAGGCGGGTGGTGCCGTTGGTGGAGGCGCTGTCGGCGCGGAGGGTGGTGTCGCCGATCGCGAGCGAGCTCCGATACTCGCTCAGCCACAGTCCGAGCGACGCGCCCCAGCCGCTCGGCCGGGCGAGCCGCCAGGAGGCGGAGGCGATCCGATTGGTCCAGGTAGAGAAGAGCGGGGCGGAGCCCTGGTCGACGAAGAAGAGGTCTTCGGAGAACTTGTCGCCGGAGCCGTAGGCGGTGACCGTGATCTCCTGGTCGCGGCCTGGCGCGAGCCGGAGCGTGCCCTGCACGTCCCAGAACCAGTAGGGCACGTCGAGGTCGAACGGACCGCTCTTCCCGAAGCCGAGATTGGTTCGCCGTCCGGCGAGCAGCCAGGAGCCAGCGCCGCCCAGCGGTCCCGACGCGGCGAGGCGGGAGGTGAGCACGGTGGCGCCCCCGGTGATCCGGAGACTGTCCGGTCGTGCGGAGCGGAGGCTCACCACCGCGCCGAGAGCCCCGCCGACCCGCGCGGGGAGCGAGCCGCGAAGCACCTGCGCGTCGTCGACCGCATCCGGGTTGAACGCGCCGAAGAGCCCGAACATGTGGTACGGTCCGAGCACCGGCGCGCCGTCGAGCAGGAAGAGCGTATGCTCGGGCGCGCCACCCCGGATCGCGAGATGGGCGTTGATGTCGTTCGCGCCGCCGATCCCGGTGGTTGCCTGGAGCGCGCGGAGCACGTCGGGCTCGAACGTCGGCGGTACCGTCTCGAGCTCGCGATGGCTCAGTCGAGCGAATCCCGTCAGCAGGCCGCCGGCGAGGTCACCCGGTGCCGAAATCGGCGTAGCGCCCCGGGAGGTCGAGGCGACGACGTCGAGCGTCGGCAGGTCGCGGGGCGAGGGCACCAGTCTGAGCGCGACCCGGCCGGTTCCATCACGGGCGAGCACCACGGTGTCGATGGCGACGAAGCCCAGCCGGCGCGCCCGCAGGCGGTGGGGGCCCGCCGCGAGGTCGCGGAACACCACTCGTCCGCCCGCCGAGGTGCGCGTCTGACCGGCAAGCTCGACCGTGGCGAGGTCGATCGGGCTACCGTCGTCCGCGGCGCGAACCTCGATCTCGAGCGCCGGGCGCGCCCGATCCGGATCGAGCGGGGTGAGCCCGATGTCGATCCTGACGGCGCGATCGGCCGAGACTTCGACCGACAACGCCGTCGACTCGAACCTCTCGGCGGAGACGGTGAGCCGCCAGGTGCCCGCCCGGAGGCCCGAGAACGTGAAGCGACCTGCGCCATCCGTCTCCACCCGCCGGCCGAGTGCGGCGATGGCGACCGTGCCACCGACGATCGGCTCGCCGGCGTCGGTGGAGACGGTGCCGTCGATCCGGCCGGTCGCGGCCTGCAGCAGCAGGAGAAGCGAGAGCATGGGCTCGGGTCCTATCGGAGGAGCTCGAGCACCAGGCGCTCGCCCGACTCGCCGCTCCGCTCCGCTCGGAGCGCGTTCCCGTCGGTCGTGATCTCGAGCCGGTCGCTCAGATAGAGCCGCCCGGTGAGTCCCCTGGGGATCCGGACCTCGAGCGTCCCGCCGGTCACCTCGGACACGGTGATCCCCGCGCTCGTCGCTCGGAACCTCGCGCTCTCCGCCGCGCCGCGCCCGCGAACGCCAAGCTCGCGACCGTCGTGCAACGTCGCCTCGATCCGGAGGCGACCCGTGCCGAGGATTCGCACTTCGACTTCCCTGCCGGTCGGCACGATCGCCACGCCGACCGGGGCCGATGCCTCCGCGGCGGGCGGCTCGGGTTCCGTGAGCGATGGGTCTGCCGGGCGCCGTAGCAGCTCCGCCGCGATCGCGACCGTCGCGACCAGCGTGGCGGCGACGGCGATCGGGACGGCGAGTCGGCGCCGGGGTCGCTCGCGCGGCACGTCCGCTGGGAGGATCACCCGCTCGCCCGCCCGACGGCGCGCCAGGATCCGATCCAGGGTCTCCGGCGCCACGACCGGCGTGGTCACTGCGCGGAGCAGGACCCGCGTCTCCCGGGCGAAGGTGAGCTCGTCCCGACAGCGCTGGCAGTCGGCGAGATGGGCCCGGACGCGATCGCGCTTCGGTGACGGGAGCTGGTCGAGCCCCGCGAGCTCGGACAACGAGCGATGGCGGCTCATCGATCGTCCTCCCGGAGGAGCCTCCGGATCGCGCGCCAGGCGCGGTGGAGCCGCACGCCCGATGCGCCGGCGCTGATCCCGAGCAGCTCGCCGATTTCATCGTGCGTCATGCCTTCGACCTCCTTGAGCAGGAAGACCTGCCGCAGTCCCTCCGGGAGCCGTTCGAGAGCCTCGGCAACCGCCAGCCGCTCCAGGGGGCCCGCGTTCGCCACTTCGGGAGCGGCCGCTTCGAGTCCCTCGGCGAACGAAACCACCCGGCGCTCGCGCCGGAGCCGCATCAGCGCGGTGCGCGCGGCGAGCCGGCGGAGCCAGGCGTCGAGTCTTCCCGTTTCGCGATAGTGGGCCAGGGCTTCGGGCAGGCCGACGAACACGTCCTGCAGCGCGTCCTCGGCGTCGGCGCGATTGCCGAGGATCCGATAGGCGGTGCCCCGCACCTGAGCGCCAAAGGCGTGGTAGAGCGCGGCCAGGGCGTCGGCCGAGCCTTGCCGCGCCCGCCGCACGGTGTCGGCGAGCGCCTCTCTGGTGTCGGATTGGGGCCTTTCGGTCATCTGGCGTTGGCGTGGGTCCGCGACACCAATGCGCGGGAACCATCGAACATTACCGCCAGGTCCAGCCGTCGACGGGACCGAATCCGAGGCAGACGTGGTCAAGTCCGATGCGAACGGGCCCAAGTCCGACGCGAACCGGGCCCAGTCCGACGCGCACCAGGCCAAGTCCGACGCAGACGGGACCGAGTCCGATGCAAACGGGGCCAAGTCCGGCGTCGACGGGACCCATTGCCGCCTCGAGGCGACGTCGCGCGGTCGAGCCGACCGTCAACCTCGCGATCGGCTCCTACGACAACTCGCCGTCGGTGCCGGACGCGGCTACGGGGATCGAACCGGCCAGCCGCCGGCTCGCCGGTGCAGCGCAGGGCGACGAAGACCTCCGACCGGATCAGCCAGCGCCCGTCGATCCGATGCCACTGGGCCGCGTACCGGCCGCCGATCACCTCGGGTCCGCCGGCGCCCTGGAGACCGGCCCAGGTTCCCTCCTCCCAGACGAGCGGCCACGACGACGCGGCCTCGATCCGGCTCGGCGTGCGGCGGTAGACCATCGCCGAGTCGCCGGCGAAGGCGGCCCGGTAGGCCTCCTTGCCCCGCAGCACCTCGCCGCGGCTGCTCACGATCACCACGTCGCGGGTCCAGAAGCTGGCGATGCTGTCGAGCCGCCGCTCCGCGATCGCCTCGTTCTGGGCGAGGCGGGCGGCACGAACCAGGTCGGCGGCGTTGGACTGCGCCTGCGCCGGCGGGGCGAGCCCACGAGCGTCAGCGCCGTGACGAGCGACGGTAGTCGAAGCATGCTCGGCTCCAGGCTATTGCGGGACTCCAGGGCCAAGCGAAACGGCGCCGCTCAAATCCCCGTGTACCAGGCCCACCCGTTCTGGATGTTCCCCTGCTCGCCCCCGTCGTCGAACTCGTCGACCACCACGATCCGGTCGAGTACTTCATGCTCTTGTAGCCGATCTGGGTCTCGACCCGAGTCTGACCGGCGCGCCGTGTCCGACCGGGAGCGGTCGGCCGTTCATCCGGTAGGCGAGGATGGTCTGCGGATGGAGCGCGTCGAGCATGTCGATGCTGTCGACCCACCCGTCGTAGGAGGTGTACTTCACGAACCGCGCGCCCGGCAGGATGCCGGCGGCGCCGAGCACCAGGCTCAAGGGCACGCCGGTCCACTCGCCGATCGCCGACCAGCCCTCCTCGCAGGTGTGCCGGGTGATCTGGGTCCGCGCGGGCATCGCCCGGAGCTCGGTCAGCGAGAAGCGGCGCGGGGTGGCGACCAGGCCCTCGACCGAGAGGCCCCAGTCGAGAAAGTCCTTGGCCCGCAGCCTGCGATAGGTCTCGGCGAGCGGGGTGTCGCGCTCGCCCGGGTCGGTGGTGCCGATCGCGGGGAAGGAGGTGACGTCGCCCGGCTGGTATTCCTTCGCGAGCGCGCGGCGCGAGAGGATCGCCCGGTGCATCGCGTAGGTCAGGTTGTCGCCCATCCGGAGCAGATGGCCGTAGGTGGGTGGCAGCACCCTGGGCGAGCGCGCGAGCACCACTCCGGCCGCTCCGGCCACGCCGGCGATCAGGAGGTTCCGACGGGTGACGATCCGGCTCATCGCGGGTCTCCGATGGTCATCCCGCGCATCTGGCGGCTGAACCCGGAGAGGCTCACCATCGCGAGATGCGCGAGGACGAAGAGAACGAGGGCGAGGAAGGTGAAGAAGTGGATCGTGCGGGCCGACTGGTATCCGCCGAAGAGGTCGAGCAGCCAGGGGTACGACGCCGTCACCGCCGGCGACATCGTGACCCCGGTGAGCAGCACCAGCGGCGTCGCCACGAAGATCACGAAGCTATAGGCGCACTTCTGCAGCAGCCCGTAGCGCGGGCCACCCGTCCCCTTGGGGATCCGGAGCCGGAGATGGTCGGCGATCTCACGGCCGAACGCCCGGAGTCCGAGCTCGCGGGCCCGGGGCCAGACGTGGGCGCGGAAGTGCCCGCCCCCGAGCCCCGCGATCAGGTAGATCAGCCCGGGCAGCACCAGCCACCAGGCCGCCAGGAAATGAAGGCTCCGGGCCCAGCCGTTCTGGTTGTAGGGCTCGTAGGTCCGGTTCGCGGTGATCGGCCCCGACGGGTCGGCGGTGACCGGCTCGTGCCCGACCCAGGCGTCGGGCCGGAAGTCGGGGCTGATCGGCAGCTCGATCAGGGCGGGGACCAGGTCGTTGCCGACCTCGCCCCAGTAGAGCCGTGGATGGGCGATCAGGATCACGAAGCCGCTCACGGCGAGCGTGAGCACGCTCGCGGCCGTGAGCCAGTGGGAGACCCGCACCCAACGGGCGTGGGGTCGATCGGCGCTGGAGTCGGTCTGGGGCTTGGCGGGGGTCGTCATGCCTGTGGGTTCACAATGGCGTCGTTGGGGCCGGGGCGGAAGGCCAGGCGGAGGAGGGAATCCGCCGTCCTCGGGCCGCCGTAGGGCTATCCAACTGAAGCGAGCCGGCCGGCGGAGGCCAGCGGGGGCCCGAGAGCGCCCTCGTTTGACATTTGTCCGCCCCGGGGCCAGCGTTCAATTTCAACCGCCGCTCACGAGGTCCACCGATGGCTATCTCCCTGACCGTCAACGGGATATCGCATTCCGTCGAGGCGCCGCCCGACATGCCCCTGCTCTGGGTGCTGCGCGACATCCTCGACCTGAAGGGCACCAAGTTCGGCTGCGGGGTCGGCCAGTGCGGCGCCTGCACCGTGCACCTGAACGGCGCCGCGGTCCGCTCCTGCTCGATGCCGGTCGCAGCGGTGGCCAACGCAACCATCACCACCATCGAGGGGCTCTCGCCCGACGCCACCCACCCGCTCCAGCTGGCGTGGCAGGAGCTCGACGTGCCGCAGTGCGGCTACTGCCAGGCCGGCCAGATCATGTCGGCCGCGGCCCTGCTCGCGCGGAACGGGAAGCCCACCGACGCCGACATCAACGCGGCGATGAACGGGAATCTCTGCCGCTGCGCGACCTATCTCAGGATCCGCACCGCGATCCATCGGGCGTCGGCGATCGCCGCGGGCGACGCGACCTCGACTCTGGGCTCCAGCTCCGGCGCGTCCGGCGCCAATCGCTAGGAGGATCCGATGACGACCACTACCGTCGATCGCCGCGGCTTCCTGCGCGCCACCGCGCTCACCGGCGGCGGGCTGATGCTCGCCAGCTACTTCAAACCGGCCGAAGCCGCCGCCCTGGCGGCCGCGAGCGGCGCGGCCGACGTCTTCCAGCCGAACGCGTTCATCAAGATCATGCCCGACGGCGCCGTGACCATCCTCTCCAAGAATCCGGAGATCGGTCAGGGCGTGAAGACCATGCTCCCGATGCTGATCGCCGAGGAGCTCGACGTCGAGTGGGAGAAGGTGACGATCGAGCAGGCCATCGCCGACCAGGCGAGCTTCGGCCAGCAGTTCGCCGGCGGCAGCATGGCGACGCCGCTCAACTACGACAACATGCGCCAGGTGGGCGCCGCCGGCCGCCAGATGCTGCTGGCCGCGGCCGCCAAGACCTGGAACGTGCCGGTGAGCGAGCTCACCACCACCCCGGGCGTGGTCCACCACCGCGGGTCGCGGAGACAGCTCTCCTATGGCGAGCTGACCACCGCCGCGGCCTCGGTGCCGGCCCCCGAGCTCGACAAGGTGGCGGTCAAGGATCCGAAGGAGTTCCGGATCGTCGGGAAGCCGATTCCCGGCGTGGACAACCCCAAGATCGTCTCGGGCAAGCCGCTCTACGGGATCGACGTGACGGTGCCCGGCATGCTCTACGCCGTGTTCCAGAAGTGTCCGGTCTACGGCGGCAAGGTGGCGAGCGCCAATCTCGACCGGATCCGCACGATGCCGGGCGTCAAGCATGCCTTCGTGGTCGAGGGCGGCACCGACCCGGCGGGTCTCTTCCCCGGCGTGGCCATCGTGGCCGACAGCTGGTGGCTGGCCGAGAGCGCCCGGCGCAAGCTCGAGGTGCGCTGGGACGAGGGCGAGACCCGGAGCCAGTCGAGCGCCGGCTTCGCCGCCCGCGCCAAGGAGCTCGGCGGCGGCGCGCCCGAGCGCGTCCTCTTCTCCGAAGGTGACGCCGACGGCGCGCTCGCCGGCGCCGCGCACGTGGTCGAGGCCGCCTACTCCTATCCCTTCATCGCCCACGCGCCGATGGAGCCGCAGAACTGCACCGCCCACGCCAAGGCCGACGGCACGGTGGAGATCTGGGCCCCGTCGCAGACCCCCGAGCGGGGCCGCGCCGTGGTCGCCCAGACGCTGAGCATTCCGCAGTCGTCGATCACGATCCACCTGACCCGGATCGGCGGCGGCTTCGGGCGCCGGCTCTACAACGACTTCATGGCCGAAGCCGCCTGGATCTCGAAGCAGGCCGGCGCTCCGGTCAAGCTGCTTTGGACCCGCGAAGACGACATGGGCCACGATCTCTATCGGCCCGGCGGGTTCCACTTCCTCAAGGCCGGCGTGGATCGCTCGGGGAAAGTGGTCGCCTGGAAGAATCACTTCGTCAGCTTCGGGCGCGGCTTCGACGGGCTCGCCGCCGACGAGAAGGACCTCCGCCAGCTGTTCGGCCGATTCGCGCCCAGCTCCACGATGTCGCCGTACGAGTTTCCATCGCGCTTCGTCCCGAACTTCTCCTACGGCGCGTCGCTGATGCCGCTCGGCGTGCCGACGGGCGCGCTCCGCGCCCCCGGCAGCAACGCGATCGCGTTCGTGATGCACAGCTTCATCGACGAGCTGGCTCACGCGGCGGGCGTCGATCAGGTCAAGTTCCGCCTGGACCTGCTGGGCCAGCCCAGGATGGTCACCACGCCCGAAGGACAGCCGGTGTACGATGCGGCGCGGATGCGGGGCGTGCTCGAGCTGGTGGCGGAGAAGTCGGGTTGGGGCCGCAGCCTTCCCAAGGGCCACGGCCTGGGGGTGGGCTTCCACTACAGCCACCGCGGCTACTTCGCCGAGGTGGTCGAGGTGGCCACCAACGGGAGCGACGAGTTCCGGGTCGAGAAGGTCTGGGTCGCCGGCGACATCGGGCGGCAGATCATCAACCCGAGCAACGCGATGAACCAGGCGCAGGGCGCCGCGCTCGACGGAATCAGCGAAGCGCTCGGCCAGGAGATCACGATCGACGGTGGCCGGGCGGTGGAGAGCAACTTCCACGACTTCCCGCTGCTCCGTCTGGCGCAGGCGCCGCCGGTCGAGGTCCACTTCAACGTGACCGACAACCCGCCGACCGGTCTGGGCGAGCCGGCCCTGCCGCCGGTGGTGCCGGCGCTCTGCAACGCGCTCTTCGCGGCCACCGGCAAGCGAGTCCGCGCGCTGCCGCTCTCGAAGCAGGGATTCCGCTGGACGGCCTGACCTGGCCCCGGTAGGGGCAACCCCGCAGCACCCGCACCGCCCGCCCGGTCTCGGCGGGCGGTCTGGCGTTCGGGATCCTGGTTCGCTGGACCGGGTCCCGACGCCTGCCGTACCTTGAGTGAGCGGCGACGACCTTCGTCCGCGAGACGCTAGACACCGACCACAGGAGACGCCCATGGCACCCGCACAGCGCATCGAGCGTCGTCGTTTCGTGCAGGGGCTGGCGGCCGGGGCGGCCGCGGTCGGCCTCGCGAATCCATCCGAGACCATGGCCTCCGAGCGGCTCCAGCAGGCCCGGAGCCTGGTCGTCGACGGGCTGGACACCTCGATCGTCAACACCGGCTTCCTCGCGCTGCTGGAACAGGGTGGCGTGGACTGTGTCCACAAGAGCATGGGTGACGCCGCCAGCTACGCCTCGATGTACGCCTTTCTCGCTCACCATCGCGAGACGATCGTCCCCGCCTTCACGGTGCGGGAGATTCGGCAGGCCCAACGGACGGGCCGCCGGTCGATGGTGTTCGGAGTGCAGCACGCCAACCTGATCGAGGCGAAGGTCCCCAAGGATCCCACGGGAACCTATGACCAGGTGCGCTCGGAGCTCCGGGCGCACTACGACCTTGGGATGCGGATCCACGGTATCTGCTACAACGTGGCCAACGTGTTCGGCGCGGGCTGCATGGAGCCGCAGGGACCGCTCACCCGGGCGGGGCGGCGGCTGGTCGAAGAGATCCACGGGATGAGGGTCCTGCTCGACGTCGGAGGTCATACGGGCGAGCGGACCAGCCTCGACGCGCTCGAGCTCTCCGCCGGGGTGCCGGTGGTTTGCACCCACACCAACGTCGCCGCCCTCAACCCGAACGCCCGCGCCTCGAGCGACCGGGTGTTCGAGGCGATCGCGAAGACCGGCGGGGTCGTGGGCGTGACCGCGATCTCGGACTTCCACATGCGGAGCGCCCGCACCTATCGGGCGCACGGTCCGGTGAGCCCCCAGGCCACGCTCGACGTGCACCTCGACCAGTACGACTATCTCAAGCGCCTGATCGGCGCCGACCACGTCGGCCTCGGCCCGGACTTCGTCTGGGGATGGGGCGAGAGCTACGACCACCGGGCGGAGCAGTCGATCACCTTCCCGCCCGAAGCGCTGAGCAACGGGCCAGCCGTGACCGTCAAGGACTACGAGGACATCTCGAAGCTGCCCAATCTGGCGCGCGGTCTCCGGGGTCGTGGCTGGTCGCCCGCCGAGATCGACAAGCTGATGGGCGAGAACTGGCTCAGGGTCTACGAGCGGGTTTGGGGGGCTTGAGCCGAGCCGGTCCCCATCCGGATCGGCTCAAGTCACGCCGGTGTAGGCCCTCCTGGCGTACCAGTTCGCGTTTTCTCCCAGGAGCCGACCCTCGGTGAAGAGCACCAGGCTCACGAAGGCGCGCTCGGACGCGGTCTGCTCGAGGTCCTTCGCTCGTCGATCGAGGAACTCCACCATCTCGCCGAACGTGTGGATCCGGGCCTCCAGGTCGAACGCAGCCGCCAGCGAGACGGCCGCGACCGCGACGACAGGCAGGACGATCGCCGCCACCGCGAGGCGCGTCGCGGCGGCGGCGGCCTTCGCCGCCTCCGCGGTCGACGGGAGGTCGGGCTCCGAGTGGCCAATCAGCTTGGAGAGCTTGTAGACCGCCACCGCGATCGCTGCCAACGAGCAGATCGAGAAGAAGGTCTGCGCCAGCGCCGTCCACCGCTTGGCGGACGCGTGCTTCCGCTCGTAATAGGGGAGCTGGCCGGTCGCGGGGTCTTTGAGCCGGCTCGTCACGTAACGATCGCGCTTGGTCTCCCATGGCTCCTCGCGCGGCGGGTGCGCCGCCTCGCGGAGATGGAGGACGTTGACGGTGCGGAGAACGGACCGCAGGCTGTGGGGCAAGGGCAGGTTGAACAGGTGGGAGAGATACTCCCGCACGTCGCGCACCGCGAGCCCGGACCGCGCCACCTCCGCGGTCAGGCGCGACATGGCCCAGACCTCCGACGCCCGCGAGCGGTGCAGGTAGAAGTGAGTCAGGAAGCCGACGGCGAGGGTTGCCACCTCGGCCACGAGCAGGGACTGCAGGAGCTCGACCTCCGAGTGCGAGATCGAGATGCCCCACGCGGCCATGATCGTCGCCGCCACGTGTGAGCCGATGATCACCACGGCCGCCAGCCGAAACACGTTCTTGCGCCAGTCGGCCACCTGGGTGCCGAACGTCTTGAGCGCCCCGTAGTACTCACCCGCGCTCGCCGACTTCGTCAAGTCCGCCTTGATCCGCTGCAGCTCCAGCGGCGCCGCCGGCACCGCGAACGCCCCTCGGTTGTGCCAGCGCTCGTCGACGACGGGCCGCCCCTCCCTGGAGGAGACCCGGAGCTCGAGCACGGCCTTCTCGCGCCGCACGGCCTCGTCGATCAGGGCCCGGCTCCCGCCTCGGGCTCCCGCCGCGCCGCTCCGCACCACGCAGACGATCAGGTCGCTCACCCGCACCAGCTCCGCGCTCACGTCCTCGAACTGGTCCTGGCGGTCGTTGGCGGCGCTCACCACCCGCTCCTGGACGATGTGCGGCAGGCCGAAGAGTCCGGTGGCCGTTTCCCGCTCCGACGGCGTGAAGTCCGGATCCTCGGCCGGGCCCGCGTCGAGGAACTGCTCCCGAGCTTGAGGAAGAAAGATCCGCTGGTCCCAACCCAGCGTCGCGCAGGCGCGGGTGAACAAGGTGTCGGCACCGATCGCCAGCTGGGAGATGCCGCAGCAGAAGTGCTTCGGCGAGAGCCCGAGCTCGTCCGGAAGAGCGGCGAGCCTGGCGGTGAGCAACGGCTCCAGCTCCGCCTCGAACTCTGCCGTCTGCTCGGGGGCGCTCCGCTCGGCCGCGAGCAGATGGCGGGAGCCGGCGAAGCCGATTTGGACCACCAGGGGCAGCGGCGGTTGGCCGGCGGCGACGGGTCGTCGGGACATGGCGTCGAAGCTACTCCGCGGCCGTGGTGTCCGCGCGGGGGGCGCGGCGCGTGGTCTGCGTCACGTCGGCGGGCGGAGGCTCGCTGCCGTCGAGGAGCCCCGCCGGGGCGCCCCTGAGATAGCGATCGAAGAACTGGAGCGTGTAGCGGTTGATGATCCGGTGCGCCAGCCGCGGATCCATCCGTCCCTCCGGCTGGTTGAAGAACAGGCCGAGGTCGGAGAAGTTGCCGTGATCGGTGCCCGCAATGGTCACCTCGTACCAGTCGGCGGTCGACGCCTCCCGCGCCGTGCTGTCCCAGCCCTGCACCACCGCGAGCAGCTCCCGCACCATCGGTCGGTCCTCCTCCTTGACCGTGAGCGCGTCGTCGATGCCGTGGTGCATCAGCAGCACCGGCCGGCTGGTGCCGCGCTCCCGCACGTCGCCGAAGAGCTGGCCGTCGTGGTCGACGGCCGCCTTGACCCGCGGGTCGTCCGCCGTGAGCTGCACCGCGGTCGCGCCCCCGAACGACCAGCCGAAGGCGCCGATCCGCTCGAGGTCGAAGGCGCCCTGCAGTGGTCCGGGCACCTGATTGAGCCGGGTCACCCGATCGAGCGCGAACCGCGCGTCGGCTACCCAGAACTTGAAGACCGGATCGTCGAGATAGGCCCAGCTGGCGAGCGCGTCCGCCTTGCCGTCGCCGGTCTCCGCCGGGAACGGGATCGTGTCGGGCTCGAACTTCGTGCCGTCGAGGAAGCGCTCCGTCTGGCTGAAGCCGAAGTGCTCGACCGAGACGACCACGTATCCCTGACTCGCGAGCCACTCGGTGGCGAACGTGGCGCTCCAACGGGTCCACAGGCCGCCGTGGTTGTAGAGCAGGACCGGGAAGGGGCCGCCGGCCGCGACCGGCGCGTCGATCACCGAGCGGCTCATCGCCTTGCGCGCCGCCCACGCACCGAGCCAGGTGGCGAACTCCTTGGGATGCTGGAGGTACTTGGCCGTGTCGCCGGTGGCACCACTCGCCGCGGGATACCAGATCTGGACCACGATCGTCCGCTTGTCGTTCGGATCGGTCGTATACGCCTCGGCCCGGCTCGAGTCGGTCCACTGGTACTCGCGGGTGCCGACGGGGTATCGGCCGAGCGGCTCGGTGAACGGCTCCCGGGGAATCTTGGGCGCCGCGCGCCACACCACGTAGCCCCCGCCCAGGAGGAGCGCCACCAGGCCGCCGAGCGCGATCTTCGTAACCGTTCTCATCTCGTCTCCAGAAGCGGGATCGTAGCCGCCTGCCTCACGGCAACCCTCGTCGCCGCGGCCGCTCAGCGTGGCGGCGAGCGGATCTCGTAGTCCGCGGGCGGCGTCTCCCCGAGCAGATGCTGGACGAAGTAGTCCCAGGTCCGCCGAACCACGTAGGGCTCGTTGGCGTAGCCGTGATTGCGGTTCGGAAAGACCAGCATGTCGAACGTCTTGTTGGCTCGGATCAGCGCGTCGGCCACCAGCAGCGTCATGTTGGGGTGGACGTTGTCGTCCAGCGTGCCGTAGGTGAGCAACAGCTTGCCCTTCAGGTTCGACGCCTTGTTCTGGTTGGCCTGGCTGTCGTAGCTGTCGCCGCCGCCCGGCTTCTTCTCCAGCAGGCCGTGATACTTCTCGCCCCAAGGGAAGTGATAGCCGCGGTTGTCGTGGTTGCCCGCGCCGGAAACGGCCACCTTGAAGAAATCGGGATAGCTGAGGATCGCGTCCGTGCCCGAGAAGCCGCCCCCCGAATGGCCGAAGATCCCGACCCGGTCCAGGTCCATGAAGGGATAGCGCTGGGCCAGCTCACGGAGCGCCGAGATGTGATCGGGGATCCCGTTGTCGGTCATGTTCGCGTAGTAGGCGTCGTGGAACGCCTTCGAGCGGAGTGGCGAGCCCATCGCGTCCACCGTGAAGACCACGAAGCCCAGCTCGGCCAGCGCGTGCCCGTTGCCCGGCGGCCCGACCGTGAAGCCGCGGGTGAAGACCGAGCCGACCTGCGGGCCGGGATAGATGTAGTCGATCACCGGGTAGCGTTTGGTCGAGTCGAGCTTGGTCGGGAAGTAGAGATAGCCGTAGACCTCGGTCACCCCGTCGCGCGCCTTGGCGCGGAAGGGCACCGGCGGCTTCCAGCCGAGCGCCTCGAGCGGGGAGACGTCCGACGTCTCGACCGTGAGGACCGAGCGGCCGTCCGGCGCCCGGACCACTGTGGTCGGGCTCAGATCCCGCCGCGACGACTGATCGACGAAGTACGCCCCGGACGGGCTCGGCCAGACGTTGTGCTGGGTCGCCTCCGGCGAGAGCCGGGTGAGGCCCGTGCCGTCGAGCCGGACCCGGTAGAGCTGGTCGTAGTAGGGATCGATCTCGGCTTCCCGTCCGACGGCCGTGAAGTAGACCCACCCGCCGGTCTCGTCCACGTGCAGGACGTTGTGCACGAGCCAGGGGCCCCGGGTCACCTGGTTGATCAGCTTGCCGGTGGCGTCGAACCGGTAGAGGTGCCCCCAGCCGTCCCGCTCCGACCACCAGAGCACTTCGCGGCCGTTGGCGAGCGGTCGCCAGTTGGGCCCGTTGCCGCCCAGGGGGAACTGGTTCAGCTCGCGATAGGTCGGGCCGCTCTCGGTGAGGACGCTTCGGGCCGTGCCGTTGGCGGGGTCGACCGCGTGGAGCTCGATCCGCTTGAAGTCGCGACTCCTCCTCGTATAGAAGAGCGTGGCCGCGTCTTTGGTCCACTGCACCTCGGGGAAGACCGAGTCGGCCGCGGTGAAGTTGCCGGGCTGCGGCTCGAGCGCCACCTTGACGCCGGTCCGCCGCTCGACGTCGAACACCCACGCGTCGAACATCGGGATGATCGAGTCGCCGGGCAGGGCATAGTGATAGCTGTGGAGCTTGGGCCGACCGGTCAGGGCCTCGAGCAGGTTGAGCGACTCGACCCGACGCTCGTCGTACCGGTGGGTGGCGATCCGCTTCGAGTCGGGTGACCACTTGAGCACCGGCGGCGGGCGGTTCTTGCGTCGCCGGTTGGTGATCTCCTGGCAGCAGCCTTCGGGCACCACGGCGTAGCCGTAGTCCTTCTCACCGTCCTTCGAGAGCTGGATCTCCTCGCCCGTCGCAACCGAGCGGACCCAGAGGTTCTCGTCCTTCTCGTAGGCGTCCCACTTGCCGTCCGGCGAGCGAATCTCGTGGCGCGGCCGCGCTGCGGCCGAGTCGGGTCCGGTGCAGACGTAGGTGGTGATCCGACAGGTCCAGCGGAGCGAATCACGCACCTGGAACTGGATCGCGGCGCCGTTCTCGACGAAGTCGAACTCGGTGAAGGGGAGCTTGTTGCCGAGGTAGGCGGTGTCAGCGGCCACCGAGAGCGCTGCGGCGAGCCGGTCGTGATCGAAGACGGGGGCGCGGGTGCCGCGCGCCGGATCGACCAGAATGAACTCGCTGCCGGCGAGCCGCCGGGCACGGAACCAGAAACGATCGCCCTCGAGCCAGCGCGGCGCCATGTCGGTGCCCGAGATCAGCGTCTGGGCCTGCCAGGGGAGGAAGGCCTCCGCCCTGGCGTAGTCGTTGGCGGACACCTGCGCCGCGAGCGAGCAGAGAGGCAGCAGAAGGGCCACGCCGGCGAGGCCTGGGACGAGTCGCACGATGGCTTGCTCCGAGAGTGGGACGGCTCTGAAGAACAGGCCCGGCCGCGCTCTCGTCAACCCGCGGCCCGCCCGCGCTACATTGGTTCGAACCCCCGTCTCCAGAGGAAGCTCGTGCGACACGCCAGTCTGATCCTGCTGCTCGTCTCGGTCCCGACCCTCGGGGCCGCTCAGGCGCCCCGCGCCGGCGTCTCGCCGGACAGCGCCTGGTGGACCCGGTCGGGAGCCCGGAGCGGGATCCCCGCCCCGACCTACCAGGAGGTCGAGCGGCGGAGCATCTACGTCCCGATGCGCGACGGGGTCCGACTCGCGGTCGACGTCTTCCTGCCGAAAGGGCTCGCCGCGGGCACCCGGCTCCCCACCGTGATGGAGCAGACCCGCTATCGGCGCTCGTTCGAGTTCACCCCCGAGGCGGCGCCGCGGCTCGATCGGATCCGGTCGGACGTGTCGGCGTTCGTCACCAGAGGTTACGCCTATCTGGTGGTGGACGTCCGAGGCTCCGGGGCCTCGTTCGGGGGGCGGATCGCCGAGTTCCACCGGCTCGAGGTCGAGGACGGCAAGGACCTCGTCGACTGGATCGTGCGCCAGCCCTGGTCGGACGGCACCGTCGGCGGGCTCGGCATCTCGTACGTGGGCAGCACCTCCGACCTGCTCCTCGTGAACCGGCACCCGGCGGTGAAAGCCGTGGCGCCGCTGTTCGCCTTCTACGACGCCTACGCCGACATCGTGGCCCCTGGCGGGGTGCTCCAGGACTTCTTCCTGAAGCGCTGGGGCGAGCTGATCCGCGAGATGGACCGCAACGAGGTATCGGACCAGCTGCGCGATCTGGGCGTGCTCGGCAGCCGGCCGGTCGATACGGACGGAGACCGGTCGCTCCTCCGGGCGGCGGTCGAAGGGCATCGCGACAACGTCCGGGTCGACGAAGTGATCTCCGACCTCGAATATCGCGACGACGTCGGCGCGAACGGGCTCACCGTCGACGCGACCAGCACCCATTCCTTCCGCGCCGAGCAGCAGGCGTCCGGCGCGGCCATCTACAGCTACTCCGGCTGGTGGGATGGCGGCTATCCGCACTCGGCGATCAAGCGGTTCCAGAGCGTCCGCACGCCCGGCAGCCGGCTGATTCTCGGCCCCTGGTCGCACGGCGGGAATTTCTACTGGACGCCCAGTCCCGACTCGGCCCGACTCTCCTCGTTCGATCGCCTCGGCGAGCTGGTCCGCTTCTTCGACCATCACCTCCGCGGAACCGCGAACGGGATTTCGGCCGAGCCCGCGATCCACTACTTCACCATGGGCGAGAACCGGTGGAAGACCAGCGCCACCTGGCCCGTGCCGGGCGCCCGCTCGGAGACCTGGTTCTTCGGGTCGGGCGGCTCGCTCGGTAGCTCACGGCCCGCGGCGGCGACGGGCGTCGATCGCTATCAGGTCGACACCACGGTGGGGACCGGGCAGACCAGCAGGTGGAACACGCTGCTCGGCGGTGGGCCGGTCGTCTACCCGAACCGGGCCGAGATCGACCGCAAGCTGCTCACCTACACCAGCTCGCCCCTCGACGCGCCGCTCGAGGTGACGGGCCATCCGATGGTGACGCTGCACGTCGCCTCGACCGCGAGCGACGGCGCGTTCTTCGTCTACCTCGAAGAGGTGATGGCCGACGGCACCGTCGCCTACGTGACCGAAGGGATGCTCCGGGCCAGTCTCCGCCAGGTCGGGACCGGTCCCTACCTCCAGGTTCCACCCTATCGGAGTCTCACCCGCGCCTCGGCGGCGCCGCTCGTGCCCGGAGAGCTGGCGGAGCTCAGCTTCGACCTGTTGCCGGTCTCGCACCAGTTCCGGGCCGGCTCCAGAATCCGGGTCGCCGTCGCTGGCGCCGATCGCGATCACTTCGCCCGGATCCCGGCCGGCCAGGCGCCGACCGTCTCGGTCTTCCGCGACGCGGCGCGGGCCTCGCAGATCGTGCTGCCGGTGGTTCGCTGAGCGGACGTCAGTCGAGCAGCGCGCGGAGGGTCTCGACCAGGCGGTCGACGTGGCTCGGGGTGTTGTGGAGGTGGGGTGAGACCCGAATGCCCGGCCCGCGGCGCGCCACGACGATGCCGCGCGACACCAGCTCGGCCACCAGCCGGGCGTCTCGGTCCGGGCTGCCTGTGGTGATGCTCGCGATCGCCGAGCGGGTCGACGGCTCCGCGCTGGAGTTGACCGTGAGTCCGAGCGCGCTCGCGCCGTCGCCGATGGCCATCGCCAGCGCTTCGGTATAGGGCGCGATCCGGTCGAGCCCGACCTCGAGCAGGAGGTCGACCGACGGCTCCAGCGCGATCAGCGCGGGATCCGCCGGCGCCCCGACGCTGAAGCGCCGCGCGCCCTCTCCCCACACGAAGGCGGGCTCCGCGTACACCGACGTCGCGACGCTCACCCAACCCGCCCGATCCGGGGTCACCTCCTCGAGCAGGCGCTCGCTCGCGCCCAGCACCGCGAGCCCGGGAACGCCGAGCAGCCACTTGTACGTGCCGGCCACGACGGCGTCGACCCCGGACCCGGCGAGGTCGATCGGCGAGACGCCCATGCCCTGGATCGCGTCCACGATCGAGAGCGCGCCCTGGCTCCGGCAGCCCGCGCCGAGTCGGGCGAGATCGATCCGCCACCCGGTCTGCCAATTGACGAAGCTCGCCGCCACCGCGCGGGTGCGCTCGTCGACCGCGTCGAGGAGACGATCGAGGTCGAGCCGGCCGGGGGGCATGGGCACGGCCACCGGCCGCACGCCGCGCGCCTCGAGTGCGAGCGCGGCGTACACCACCGACGGATACTCGCCCTCTGCGTAGACGATCCGGTCGCCCCGCCGCCAGGGGATGCCGTTCAGCAGGCCGGCGATCCCGTCGCTCGTCGTGGGGACGAAGCCGATCCGCTCCGGGGGCGCGTTGAGCAGCCGGCCGAGCTTGCCGCGCAGGGCGTTGGGGTCGTAGTCCTGCGCGCCGGCCTGATAGAGCGCGGTCGGGTCGAGCCGGTTGCGCACGTAGCGCTCGAGCGCCGCGGCGGATCGGGCCGGGAGCGGACCGGACGCCGCGTGGTTGAGGTAGACGCCTCCGCCGAGACCGAACTCCGAGGCCAGCGCGGCGCCGGGACGGTGGCTCACGGGGCGAGCGTGCAGCGCGACGTGGGGATCCGCGCCTGGTCGTGGGTGATGACGCGACGCTGCGCCCCGACCGAGAACCGGACGGCGGCGGCCGGCCCGCCGACCACGACGATCCGACGGTGCTGACCGCTGTCGGACGACACGAGCACCTCACCTGCTGTGAGTAGAGAGCGCGTTGCTCCCGACAAGATACAGCAGAGGACCCACGGCCGCGTTCCCGGTAGCTGGTGGCAAACGCACGTATCTTGGGGATGTCGTGACCCGGTCCATCTCCGATTCGAGGCCTCCGTCGATGCGCCGATACTCCTGCTTCGTCGCCAGCTGCTTTGCGGCTCTGCTCTTCCACCACGAGGTCGCGGCGCAGCGGGCGCCCGCGCCGCCGCCCGGGCTCGACGCCTACGTCGCCGGCGTGATGAAGGCCTTCGACGTGCCCGGCCTGAGCCTCGCCATCGTGAAGGACGGCCAGGTCGTGGTCACCAAGGGGTACGGTGTCCGGAAGCTCGGCGAGCCCGGAGCGGTCGACGCCGAGACCCGGTTCGCCATTGCGTCCAACTCGAAGCTCTTCACGGCCACCGCGCTCGGTCTCCTGGTCGAGGAGGGCAAGCTCGAGTGGGACGCCCCGGTGGTGCGCTACCTGCCGTGGTTCGCGCTCTCGGATCCCTACGTCACCCACGAGCTCACGGTCCGCGACCTGCTGGTGCATCGATCGGGACTCGGTCTCGGCGCCGGCGACCTCCTCTGGTGGCCGCCGTCCACCTACGATCGAAGCGAGGTCGCCCGCCGGCTCCGCCACATCCCGCTCGCCACCAGCTTCCGGAGCGCCTATGCCTACGACAACGTCCTCTATCTGATCGCCGGGCTGCTGATCGAATCGGTCGCCGGCAAGTCCTGGGAGGACTTCGTTCGAGAGCGGATCTTCCGCCCCGTCGGGATGAGCGGAGCCACTCCGGACAACACCGAGAGCGCCGCCGGGCCGAACGACGCGTGGCCGCACGCCAAGGTCGACGGCGCGCTGCGGACGGTCCCCGTCTTTCGGAGTCGGAACGTCAATCCGGCCGGCGGGATCAGCGCCGGCGCGACCGACATGGCCAGGTGGCTCGTCACTCAGCTCGACTCGGGCCGGGTGGCCAACGGCCGGCTCTTCTCCGAGCGGACCACGCGGCAGCTCTGGACCATGGTCACCCCGATCCCGCAGGGCCCGCCGCCGCCCGAGCTCGCGCCCTATCGGGCCGAGTTCAACGGCTACGCACTCGGCGTGGGCGTCCGCGACTATCGCGGGGTGAAACTCCTGCAGCACACGGGCGGATTGCCCGGGTTCGTGTCGCGGGTCGCCATGATCCCGTCGGCCAAGGTGGGCGTGTCCGTCCTCACCAACGCCGAGAGCGGCTCGGCGTTCGACGCGATCGCCTGGTGGATCCTCGACTATTACCTGGGAGTGCGGCCGGCCTACGACTGGGCCGCCGCGTACGCGGCCCTCGAGGCCAGGGCCGTGCCGCCGTCGTCCCAGGTGCCGGCGCCCGACAAGACCAGCCGTCCCTCGCTCCCGCTCGATCGCTACGCCGGCAGGTACGTCGACGCGTGGTACGGCGACGTCACCATCCGGAAGGACGGCGATCGCCTCGCCATCGCGTTCTGCTGCTCGCCCGACCTGGTGGGAACCCTGGAGCACTGGCAGTACGACACCTTCGTGGCCCGCTGGAACGACCGCTCGCTCCGGGCGGACGCCTTCGTCACCTTCGACCTGACGCCGGACGGCAAGATCGCCGAGGCGCGGATGGCGCCGTTCAGCGCCGAGGTGGACTTCAGCTTCGACTTTCAGGACCTCCGTCTGGTGCCGGCAACCCACCAGTGAATCGTCGCCGCGAGGACCACCAGGGCCATCGTGAGCGCCTCGCGGCCGCTCATCGCGGTCGCGAGGATCAGAGAGATCAACACCCCGATCACCGCCATGCCGACGCCCCATGGCGCTCGGTAGCGTGCCGGCCCGGGTGACGCCGCCGTCCCGTCGCGGCGGCGGAAGACCGGAAGCGCCGCGCACACGCCGCCGTAGATGAAGAGCCGGGACACGGCCGAGAGCCCGAGGTTCTGGAGCAGCCCGGCCTGGTTCGCGAGCAGCCAGGAGAGCCCGCCGAAGATCGCGATCGAGAGCGCCGGGGTGCGGAACACCGGGTGGATCCGCCCGAAGAATGCGGGCAGCTCGCCCTCTTCGGCCATCGCCATGGTGAGCCGGGGCACCGTGAGCATGTTGCTCGCGAGCCAGCCATAGACCGAAATCAGCGCCGCCACCGAGACGATCACCGCGCCGGTCCGGCCGAGCATCACCCCCGCCGAGGCCGCCAGCGGGCGGGTGGTCGACCCCGGGTCCGGCAGCGTCGCGAGCACCGTGACCTGGGCCGCGAGATACACCACCGTCACCACCGCGAGGCCCGAGAGCAGCGCGACCGCGGGATCGCGGCCCGGGTCTTTCGCCTCCGAGAGCGGGATCAGCGCGGCCTCGAAGCCGCCGTACGCGAACATCAGGAGCAGGAGCACCTCGAGCCAGCCGCGCGCCGTCGGGTCGCTCGGCACCGGCGACTCGATCGGATGTCCGCCCGCGAGCCAGACGATGCCGAGCACCCCGAAGCCGACCAGCGAGAGCACCTTGATGCTCGCCAGCACGTCGCTCACCCGGGTGCCCGAGACCACGCTCCGGATGTTCGCGATGGTGAGCGCCCCGATGAACACGGTCGTCGCGACGATTCCGCCCACCCGTGTGCCGACCCAGGGCACCAGCTCCGCCAGATAGGCCGAGAACAGATTGGCCTGCACCGCCGCCGAGATCACCCGGGCGAAGTAGACGATCCACGCCATCTGGATGCCCGCGAAACGGCCGAAGGCGACGCGGGTGAAGAGATAGGCGCCGCCCGCCGCCTGGAAGCGCGAGGCGACTTCGGCGAAGGAGAAGATCATCGCGGCGGTGAATCCGGCGGCCAGCACCCAGCCGACCAGGCCGATCCAACCCAGCCGCCCGGCCGTGGTGCCGGGCAGCACGAACACCCCGGTGCCGATGATGGTGTTGAGCGCGATCGCGGTGAGGCTGAACCGACCGATGGTCCGGATCAGCCCGACGGTGGGCGCCGTCGGCCCCGACCCGGCGGTCGGACCGGTCACGACTTCTTCGACGAAGGCTTTTCCGCGACGACCTCGACCGCCTTGGGCGGCTCGGGCTCCGACTCGAGCTTGCCCAGGAAGGACGGCAGCTCCACGCCGCCGATGTCCTTCATCACCTGCATCATCGGCGGCATCGTGTTGGCCATGTTCTTGAGGAAGTTCGCGGCGCCCCCACCGCCAGAGCCCCCGCCTTCCCAGACCACGACCTTGTCGAACTTGATGTTGCTGATCGCCCGGGCGGAGGTCTCGGCAATGGTGTCGAGGTGCTCGAGCATCAACAGCTGGAAGGCCTCCTTGGCGCCGCCGCAGGCCGCCACCACCTCACGCATGGCGTCGGCCTTCTTGGCCAGGATCTCGTATTGGCCCCGCGCCTCGGCCTCGAGCCTGAGGAAGATCGCCTTCGCCTCGGCCTCGGCCTCGATCCGCCGCCGCTCCGCGGACGCCTCGGCCTCGACGATCGTCTGGGCCTTCTGCGCCTTGGCCGGCGCCTCGAGCGCCGCCCGTCGCTCGGCCTCGACCCGCTCCGCCTCGGCGATCGCGGCCTTCGCCAACGCGCGGTTCTGGAGCTCCTTGACCAGCGCTTCCGCCTCCCGCCGCTTCACCTCCGCGAGCTGGTAGGCCTCCGCCTGCTTGACTTGGAGCTGCGCCTGGGTGGCCGCGATCACCGCTTGCGCCTCCGCTTCGCCCGCGATCGCCTTCGCCTCCGCCGACGCCACCGCCACCCGCTTGCTCTGCTCGGCCTCCTTGACCTGCGCCTCCCGCTCGTAGGCCGCGCGCTGCTCGCCGATCTCCTGCTCCTTGCTGAGCTCGGCCACCCGCACCGCCTTCTCGCGCTCGGCCTCGCGGGTGCCGATCTCCCGGAGCTTCTCCGCGCCAGCCACCTGGACCGTGCGGTCCCGATCGGCCTCGGCCACCCGGATCTCGCCCAGCTTCTCCTGCTCGGCCACGTCGCCGCGAGCCTGCTGGACCGCCTGCGCCGCCGCCTTCCGGCCGATCGCCTCGATGTACCCCGAGTCGTCCTTGAGGTCGGTGATGTTCACGTTGATCAGGACCAGCCCGATCTTCTTCAGCTCGGGCTCGAGCGAGCGCTGCACCCGCTGGAGGAAGCCGTCGCGATCGCGGTTGATCTCCTCGATCCGCATCGACGCGATCACCTGGCGGAGCTGGCCGAAGATGATGTCCTGCGCCTGCCGCTTGATCTGCTCGTGGGTGAGGCCCAGGAGCCGGATCGCCGCGTTCTGCCGGACCTCGGCCTCGGTCCCGATCGCCACCGTGAACACGCTCGGCACGGCCACCCGGATGTTCTCCATCGAGAGCGCGTCCTTGAGCGGAATCTCGATCAGGATCGGCTCGAGGTTGAGATAGGCGAACTCCTGGATCACCGGCCAGACGAACGCGCCGCCGCCGGAGATGCACTTCGCCGCGCCGTCGCCGCCCACCCGCCCGGAGATGACCAGCACCCGGTTGGCCGGACAGCGCTTGTACCGGCGGGTCAGCAGCATCACGAACGACATGATCAGCGCCGCGCCGACCAGGGCCGTGATCAACGCGATGAAGGGGAAGTTCGACATGCCGCCTCCTAAGGTGCTCGGTCCGGCAGCCACCGGACGACCAGGGTCTCCCCAACGGTGTCGGTGACCTCGATGGACGCGCCGGTGGGGATCGAGCCGTCCTTGGTGATCGCCTCCAGCTCCACCAGGCGACCGCGCAGCCGCACGTGGACCTTGCCCACCCCGTCCTCATGCGCGGGAATCGCCAGGTAGACCGATCCGATCTCGCCGATCGTCTCCTCGATCCGGGCGGTCTTGTCCGCCTCGAGGCTCAGAATCGCCTTGGTCACCTTGGCCGTCGCGACGACCGCCACCGCGCCGGCCACCAGGCCGAGCGGCAGGCCGACCAGGAACGGCAGGCCGAGCCACGCCCCCACCAGCCCGCCGATGCCGAAGAACGCGACCCCGGCCGAGAGCGCGCGGATCGAGAAGAGGTTGAGCCCCTCCTCCAGCTCCGCCTCGGCGCCCTCGGTGTCGTGATCGCCGAGGCCGATGAAGCTGAGCAGTGTCTGGAGCACCAGCACCGTGCCCCCGAGCCCCGCGCACGACAGGTAGAAGGTTTCCACGACTAGGAGATATCGTGGCGGCCCGAGCGGCGCAATCAGGCGCCGGTGCCCGTGGGTATTGACGGCCGGCCCCGACCGGGTTTCGCAGGCGCGGCCCCCGAAACGAGGCGACCCCGCCCCTCCCGGGCGGGGTCGCGCTCGGGTTGGGTAATGGGGAGGTCGGCTCAGCGATCGCGGCGATGGGGCCGACCGCGGGTCCGCAGGTCGAACTCGAAAGACTCCCCGTTCACGGTGACGGTGACGGTGGCCGTGCCGTTGAACTCGACGGTCACGGTGCGGGTCACGGTCTGGCCGTCCTTCGGTCCGCCCGTGAACGTGATGGTCACCGTCCGGGTGATCGTGCCGGAGAGCGGCCATCCGTTATCGCTACGCGGCACCGGCAGCACCACGTCGTCGATCTCGCCAGAAAAGGTCATCTCGTACTGTCTCACCTCGCCGTCACCCGACTCGCGGACGCGCGACGCCGAGCCAGAGCCGGTGCCGTTCCAGGTGCGGGTGGTCTCGCTGCCCTCGAGACCGGTGACGACCAGGTCCGTGGTCCGGGAGATCGACGCGCTGTGCGAGTCGCGGCTGAATTCGCCGGAGATCTCGGTGTGCACCGCGATCGAGGCGGTGGTCTGCTCGTCGTAGCCGTCCTGCTCGTTGCCACCGGCATCCCGGAAGACGCAGGTGCGGACCACCGTCAGGCCGTGCCGGCTCCCGCCGTCGCAGCCGAAGAGCCGGAAGTCGGCCCGGAGCCCGAAGCCCACCAGACCGCCGGGGCCGTGCATCACCTCTACGTCCTGGGCCGCCGCCTCGGCCGCCACCGCAGCCACGTCGGCCGTGAGCATCGCGTCTTCGGCCGTGTTCTCGGTGCTGGAGCACGCCGCCAACACGAGCGCCGCTCCCACCGCGCAAAGCTTGTCAGTCCACCTCATCGGAAAACCTCGTCGAGCTGAAGGTCGAAGTTCGTCCATCGCTTGTCGTGTTTCGGAAGCAGGCCCGCTTCCCTGACACGCCGGCGCTCCGGCTCCCCTGATGCCCGACTTTGCATCACCAGGCTCGGGCGGGATCGGTCGCGCAACCAGTAGACGGACGTCGCCGGCGGGCGTTAAGCGCACGAGCCTCTTGCGACGGCGTCCGGCGTGCTATAGTTTGGCTCTATATTTAGACGGTCTAGATAATGCGCGCGAAGCCGGCTCATCTGCTCCAAGGCACGCTCGAGGCCCTGGCCCTCAAGTCGCTCTCCTGGGGTCCTCGGCACGGCTACGCCATCGGCCGTTGGATCGAAGAGCTCACCGAAGGGACGCTCGCTATCGAAGCGGGCTCCCTCTATCCGGCTCTCTACAGGCTCGAGCAGAAGCAGCTGATCGAGGCGGAGTGGGGCACCTCGGACCAGGGCCGACCGGCCAAGCTCTATCGCCTCACCACCGCCGGCACCGAGCAGCTGAAGCGCGAGGTGCAGACCTGGCGGCGCTTCAGCTGGGCGATCGCCAAGGTTCTCGACGCCAAGTCGGCGTGAGGAGCGGAGCATGTGGCGCTTTCTGAGGCCTGCGCCCGAGCAGGAGGTGCGGGCGGAGCTCGAGTCGCACCTCGAGCACGCGGTCGCCGAGCTGGTGGCGAAGGGGATGGCGCCGGACGAGGCCCGGCGGCAGGCGCTCCACGCTCTCGGTCGGCTGGCGGACACCACCAGGCGGCTCGAGCGCGGGGCCGAGCGACGGAACCGCGCCGAGACCCGGCGCGCCTGGCTCGGCGAGCTGGCGCAGGACGTTCGCTTCGCCTTCCGCTCCTTTCGTCGCTGGCCGCTCCCGACCGCCGTCGTCACGGGGTCGATCGCCCTTGGCGTCGCGGGCACGCTGGCGGTCTTCGCCGTGGTCAAGGCCGTGCTGCTCGCGCCGCTTCCCTATCCGGCCGCCGAGCGTCTGGTGCGGGTCGCCGAGCGGGTGCCGACCGGCGACCGCTGGGAGCTCTCCTATCCCGCCTTCCGGGATCTCCGCGATCGGAGCCGAACCCTCGATCGGGTGATCGGCTACAGTCGCTCGCTCGCCAACGTCGCCATGGGCGAGGAGACGGTCCAGATCCCGACCGCTACGGTCAGCGTCGACGCGCTCGAGCTCCTCGGTGCGATCCCGGTCGCGGGCCGCGGCTTCCTTCCGGCCGACGGTTCTGGAGAAGGACCGCCGGTCGCCGTCGTGAGCGAGCGACTCTGGCGGTCGCGATTCGGGCGGTCGCCCGATCTCGTCGGCAGCACGCAGCTGATCGAAGGCACCGCGGTCACCATCGTGGGCGTGCTGCCCGCCGATTTTCGCTTTCCCGAGGACGAGACCGCGATCTGGCTCCCGCTGCCGCCTGCCGCGCCCTGGATGGAGAACCGCGCCGTCCACATCGTCGAGGTGGTCGGTCGCCTCGCCCCGGGCGCGACCGTGGCAGGGGCGACGGCGGAGCTCGACGCGCAGCTCGCGCGCGCTCAGCAGGCCGAGCCGGGTAGCGATCCCGAGCATCGGGCGGCGATCTATCCGCTTCATGAAGGGGTGGTCGGCGCCGTCCAGCCGACGCTCACACTGCTCCTCGCCGCGGCGGCCACCGTCCTGTTGCTGGTCACGGTCAACGTCGGCGGGATGCTGCTCACCCGCGCGGTCCGACGCGACCGCGAGATCGGGATTCGCCGCGCGCTTGGCGCCCGGCCCGGTCGCCTCGCCCGCCAGCTGATGACCGAGAGCCTGGTGCTCGCCTCGCTCGGCGGGATTCTCGGGCTCGGTCTCGCGTACCTGGGGCTCGGCGCCGTGCTCGGCCAGCTGCCGGCCGGGTTGCCGAGGCTGAGCGAGGTGCGCTTCGATCCGATCGTGCTCGCCAGCGCGGCCGGTGTCGTGCTGATCTCCGGTCTGCTCTTTGGTCTCGCGCCCACCCTCTACGCCGTCAGGAGCTCGCGTCCCTCCCCGCTCGGGCACGTCGCGGTGGGAGGCCGGTCGTGGCAGCGCGCGGCGCGCAGGGCGCTGGTGACCGCGCAGCTCGCGCTCGCTCAGGTATTGCTGGTTGCGATGGCGCTCTTGGCGGTGAGCCTGCTGCGGCTGCAGCGGGTCGACCCCGGCTTCGACCCGTCGTCGCTCCTCACCATGACGGTCACCCTGCCGCCCGACTACTCGCCGGAGCGGGTGATCGGCTTCTACGAGGACCTGCCCGCCAGGCTCGAGCGCTTGCCCGGGGTCAGCTCGGCGACGGCCGTGAGTCGGCTGCCGATCAGCGGCGGAGAGGGCAGCGGAGACCTCACGATCGAGGGTCGGACCTTTCCGCCCGGCGGCAGCCCTCCCGCCACCTTCCGGCGGGTGCTCCCGAACTACTTCCAGGTCGCCGGCATTCCCCTCGTCTCCGGGCGGGTGTTCGACGCCACCGACCGGGGCCAGGGCGACTTCGTGGTGGCGATCAATGAGTCCTTCGCCCGGCGCTACTGGCCCGATCGCGACCCGGTGGGCGCGCGCATCAAGGTCGGACCGGCCGAATCGGAGCCCTGGCTCACCGTCGTCGGCGTGGTGGGCGACGTCCACAACGTGGGTCTCGCCGACCAGCCGGGTCTCACTACCTACGAACCCTACGCCCAGCGCCCGGGGCGGCGTCTCAGCGTGTTGGTCAGGGCCGCCGGCGATCCGACGTCGCTGATCGAGCCGGTCCGTCGCGCCCTTCGCGCCGGCGACGCTTCGGTCCCCATCGTCGAGGTCGGCCTGATGCAGCAGCGGATCGCCCGATCGCTGGCCCCGCGCCGCTTCGTGATGTGGCTGGTGTCGGGGTTCGGGGCGCTCGCCGTCGCGATCGCGGTGATCGGCGTGTGGGGCCTGGCGCGGCAGTCCGTCGACGAGTCACGCCGTGAGCTCGGTGTCCGGGCGGCGCTCGGCGCGGCGCCCGCATCGCTCGTGCGCGGAATCCTCGGTGGGACGGCGCTCCTCGCCGCGATCGGCATCGGGCTCGGCACGGCCGCGAGCCTCGTGGTCCGCCGCCTGATCGAGGGCCAGCTCTTCGCCACCGCGGCCGCCGATCCCGTGGTGGTCGTCACGGTCGGGCTCGCCCTCGGGCTGATCGCCATCGCGGCGACGCTGCTGCCCGCGATCGACGGCTCCCGCACCGATCCCAGCCGGGTGCTCCGAACCGACTGATCGCTGGTCGCCGCCGGGCGCCGCCGATATCATTGGGAATCCCACCCCGCCGAGGATTCCCGAATGGCTCGTCGTCTTGCCGCGCTGATCTCGCTCGTTGCCGCCCAAACGGCGGTGGCGCAGACCGTCGATCAGCTCGCTCCCGAGGTGCGGAAGTACGTCTCCGTCGACGCGCCGGTCGTGGCGCTGACCCACGTCCAGCTGGTCGACGGCACCGGTGCCGCTCCCAAGCCGGATCACACCGTCGTTCTCGAGCGCGGACGGATCGCCTGGGTCGGTCCGAGCGCCGCCGCCAAGCTCCCGGCCGGCGCCCGGGTGATGGACCTCGCCGGCCACACGGTGATTCCCGGCCTGGTCGGTCTTCACAACCACACCTTCTACTACACCAACTCGCCCCGCGCGGTGCAGTCGAACTTCACCGCGCCCCGGCTCTATCTCGGCGCGGGCGTCACCACCATTCGAACCACCGGCAGCGCCTCGCCGTACGCCGAGCTCAATCTCAAGGCCAACATCGAGCGGGGGGAGATTCCCGGACCTCGGATCGAGGTGACCGGGCCGTATTTGATCACCTCCGGGCCGGACATGCGGCTCGACCTGCTGGGAATGCACGAGCTCGGCAGCACGGAGCAGGCTCGGAAGGTGGTTCGCTACTGGGCGGAAGAGGGCGCCACCTGGCTCAAGGTCTACACCCAGCTCACCCGTGAAGCCCTCGGCGCGATCACGGACGAAGCGCACAAGCACGGCCTCAAGGTGACCGGCCACCTCTGCTCGGTCGGCTATCGCGAGGCGGTCGCGCTCGGCATCGACGGGCTCGAGCACGGTCTGTTCGCGAACTCCGAGTACGACCCCAACCGCAAGCCCGATCAGTGTTCGGCCGACTTCCGCCGGGTCTTCACCGAGCTCGACGTGCAGAAGGATCCCCGGGTCGAGGCCACCCGCCGGGCGATGCTCGAGAAGGGCGTGGCGCTCACCTCGACGCTCGCGGTCTACGAGGCGATGACGCCCGGCCGTCCGGCCGCCGATCCCCGGCTTTGGGATCTGCTGTCCGCGGACGCGCGGGACGAAGAGAAGCGGCGGCAGGATGGGGTCAAGGCGGTAACCGATTCGCCGATGCCGAGCGCGCTCGCGAAGAGCATGCAGTTCGAGGTCGCCTTCTTCAGGGCCGGCGGCGTGCTGGCCGCCGGCGTCGATCCGGCGTGGAGCACCCCGGCCGGGATCGGCGATCAGCGGAACTACCTGCTGCTGGTCGAGGCGGGGCTCTCCCCCGCGGAGGCGATCCAGGTGATGAGCCTGAATGGCGCCCGAGTGCTCGGCCGGGCCGACCAGCTGGGGTCGGTCGAGGTCGGCAAGGCCGCCGACCTCGTCGTGATCCGGGGCGATCCCATCGCCACGCCGGCGGCGATTCGCGACGTCGCCGTGGTCTTCCGGGACGGGATCGGGTACGACTCGGCCAAGCTCTTCGCCGACTCGAAGGGGCTGGTGGGGGTCCGTTGACTCTGGAACGGTTCCAGGGTCTAGCTTCGGATCGGTTCCCAACAGAGAGCTCGTGATGACCCGGCCGTTCTTCGCACTCCTCGCCGCCCTGACCGTCGCGCCCGTCTGCCTCTCCGCCCAGGACTCGGTCGCTGTCCGCGGCCACCGGGTGATGGGGTTCGATCAGGAGCTGACCCGGCACCACTTCCTGCTCTATGACGACGGCGGCGCGATCGACGTCCGTGTGAAGGATCCCGCCGACCGGCAGAATCTCGGCGCGGTCCGGGCCCATCTCGGCCACCTGCCCACGATGTTCGGCGCCGGCAACTTCTCGATGCCGATGGGCGTCCACGCTCGCGAGGTGCCCGGCACCGCCCGGATGGCCGAGCTCCGAGACCGGATCCGCTACCGGTACGTCGAAACCGAGCTCGGGGGTCGGGTCGACATCGTCACCAGCGACCGGGCCGCGCTCGCCGCCGTCCACGACTTCCTCCGCTTCCAGATCGCCGATCACGAGACGGGTGACGACACGGTGGTGCGGGCTCGTCCCGGGCGGTGAATGCGCGGGCCCCCTGAGCTGATCCGGATCGGCGCGTTGGCGGCCACGGTCGGAGTCAGTCCCGACACGCTCCGGCACTACGAGCGTCGAGGCCTGCTCCGACCGTCGCGCCGAACCGAGAGCGGCTACCGGCTCTATGACGAGTCGGCCGTGGAACGGGTCCGACTGATCCGAAATGGTCTCGAGGTGGGGCTCTCGCTTCGTGAGCTCGCGCTGGTGCTCGCGGAGCGGGACAAGGGCGGCGCCCCCTGCCGCAAGGTCCGCGCGCTGGTGGCGGATCGGCTCGAACGGGTCGAGCGTCGCCTGGCCGACCTCGCCGAGCACCGCGACGCTCTGGTCGGCCTCCTGGCCGACTGGGATCGTCGCCTCGGCGACTCCCCTCCCGGCCGCCGCGCCGGCCTGCTCGGCGCCGTTCCTCGCCGGGCTACTTCCAGTCGAGGTATCGGACGCGGCTGATGCCGGGCACCAGTCGTCCGAGCGGCTGCCCGTCTCTGGTCATCAGCTGCACGTCGGTGTAGCCGACGCCTCGCAGGTGGGCGATGAACTGGCCGCTCGGGTCGAAGACCGGCAGCCAGTTGACCCACCCGTCGGCGCGAAGGGTCCGCTCGCCACTCCCGTCGACCTTCGCCTCGATCAGGTCCCACGCGGAGAAGCCGGCCTCCGGATCCGTCGCGTAGTTGGTCGGCTTGGTGAAGCGCTCGAAGATCGTCACCGTGCCGTCGCTCACCGGATCGTGGTCCGAGGTCCCGGCCACCGCGGACAGCTGGCGGACGTTGGACCCGTCCGGGTCCATCACGGCGATCCGGACCTCCGGCACCGCGCTGAAGCGATCGGTCTTGAAGACGATCCGTCCGTCGGGCAGGAAATCGGGGTCGTTGTCGTCGACGCCGGCCGGCGTGAGGTCCGTGAGCTCCTGGCCGGAGGTCGTCATCCGCACCAGGTGCGCCCGCCCGGCGTCGCGGAAGGACGCGTAGACGATCTCGGTGTCGTCGGGCGACCAGCCGGGATGGCCGTCGAGGATCTGATTGTCGGTGAGCTGGGCGAAGCCGCTTCCGTCGACGTTCACTACGTAGATCTCGTACTCGGTGAAGGCCGTGGGACCGGGCGCCCCGTGGAAGGCCACCCGGCTGCGGTCGTGCGAGAGCGAGACGCCGTCCTTGTAGAGCCCGGGCAGGTTCGTGACCCGCCGCACCGTCCTGGTCGCGGGATCGAAGGTGTACACCTCGGGACCGCCCTCGTGATCGGCGATGAACGCGATCAGGCCGCCGAGACCAGTGGGGATCTCGGGATGTCCCGTCACCGCGGCAGTCGACCAGGCGAGCGCCGGCCAGGCCGTGGTCGCGCTGCCGACGCCGACGGATCCGTAGGCCGTTCCCACGTTGCCCGTCAGGTCGCCGAGGCGCAGGTGGTCGAAGATCGCGAAGTTGATCCGGGTCGCCGCCCCTTTCGCGCCGTCGTGGCCGTTGGCGTCGTCGGCGATCGGGATCAGCATCTCCATCCGGTAGAGACGGCCGGCCTGGTCGTAGCGGAGGCGGCCGATGCCGTCGCCGATCGGGTCGGTAGCGTCGCCCGCCGTGGTTCGCTGGTCGATGTACTGGGCGCCGTCGAACGCGGCGAAGAGACCCTTGCCGTCCTCGTCCTGCTCCTGCACCCCGTCGCCGTCGTCGTCGAAGTGAACCACGATGCCGTCCACGTCCACCGGGCCGAGCGTGGGGTCGAACTGGTTGTTGCGAGTGTCGTCCGGCCACTCGGCCGCGACGTAGAGGTGGCGATCGTCGTTGGCGGTGGCGAAGCGAAGGGTCACGCTCCGGACCACGGCGCCAGCGCCGAGCGCCGACCGGAGCTCCAGTGATCGGGTCGTGATCCCGTCCAGGCGATCCAGGTTGACGTCGCCGTCGATCGGGAAGCGCGCCGCGACCGGCTCGATCGGCGCCGGTGGAGGCGGTGGAGGGGGCGGCGGACTCGGCGACGGGTCGGTCACGTCTCCGTCGCAGGCCAGCGCCGCCGCCAGCACGATCATCCACGCTCGGATGCGCATGCCCGCTCGTCCAGCAAGTTGCAGACCCGGGTGTCGTTCCGCCGCCATCTGGCGTGAGTGTCGTGGCCGGGCCGCGCATAGGACAGGCGACGACTGGCCTCGTGCCGGCCGACGGCTACCTTCTCCGGATGACGAAGAACGGGCTGGTTCGAGGTGATGACGGCAAGCGCCGCTGCTGGTGGGGCGCCAGCACGCCCGACTACGCGGTTTACCACGATCGGGAGTGGGGCCGTCCCGTCTCCGACGATCGTCGGCTCTTCGAGAAGCTCTGTCTCGAGGGATTCCAATCGGGGCTGAGCTGGCTCACGATCCTCCGCAAGCGGGACAACTTCCGCAAGGCGTTCGCGGACTTCGCCCCCGAGCGGGTCGCCCGCTTCGGCGCCCGGGAGGTGGGTCGTCTCCTG
Organism: Gemmatimonadales bacterium; assembly: GCA_041390205.1. Classification (GTDB taxonomy): domain Bacteria; phylum Gemmatimonadota; class Gemmatimonadetes; order Gemmatimonadales; family GWC2-71-9; genus SHZU01. Next base: position 121,725 of record JAWKQJ010000005.1, on the reverse strand, counting down.
GGCGACGCGGGCATCGTCCGTCATCGTGGCAAGATCGAGTCGACCATCAACAACGCCAAGCGCACGCTGGCGATCCAGGAGGAGTTCGGCTCGCTCGCGGCCTACGTCTGGCGCTTCGAGCCCGATCCGGCGGATCGCCCCCGCAAGCTCACCCACCGGGCCCTGCTCGCGATGACCACCTCGCCCGCCTCGGTGGCGCTCTCGAAGGACCTCCGGCGGCGCGGCTTCAGCTTCGTCGGGCCGACCACGGCCTACGCCTTCATGCAGGCGATGGGGATGGTGAACGATCACGTCGAGGGCTGCCACGCCCGCACCGAGGCCGAGTCGGCGCGGAAGCGGTTCCGGCGTCCCGCATAGCCCTCGGGGAAACGCTCGCGGGCCCGCGCCCGTAGGTCCCCCCATGTCTCGCGCCTCGAGGATCATCCGCCTGACGGCCGCGATCGGGCTGCTGGCCGGCTGCGCCGCGATCGAACGGCTGCCCGATCAGCTCTTCGACGGCCGGAGTCCGCGGGAGCGCTACGTGGCGCGGCTCGAAGCCGTCGGGCTCGATCACACGGCGGCTGGCCGCGACTGGATCGAAGCCTCGGATCGCTCCCTCCGAGCCGCCCCCGCGGTGTCGCTGCCGCACGAGGAGCGTGGTCGGCTGCAGCCGACCGCGCCCGGCGCCCTCGCCTATCGGTTCTCCGTCGAGCGGGGCCAGCGGGTGAGCTTCGAGGTCCGCTTCGTCGACGACTCGACCATCGTGACTTTTCTCGAAGCCTGGCGGGTCGACCCGCAGGCCACGGACGGGGTGGTGGTCGTGGCCACGGCGGACAGCGGCGACCGCCGGCTCGAGTTCGCGCCCCGGGAGACCGGCGACTACGTCGTGCTGGCGGTGCCGGAGCTGCTGCGAGGTGGTCGCTACGCGGCGACCCTGCGAGTCGCCCCGACGCTGGCCTTTCCGGTCGAGCGGGGCCGGGCCTCGGACGTCGGCAGCCGGTTCGGCGCGCCGCGTGACGGCGGCGCGCGCCGTCACCACGGCATCGACATCTTCGCGCGGCGCGGCACCCCGGCCGTGGCCGCCGCTACGGCGGTCGTCACCCGAGTCGAGACCACCCGGATCGGCGGCAACGTGGTGTGGCTCCGCGACGACGCCGGCCACTCGATCTACTACGCCCACCTCGACCGCTCGACCGTCGCGCGAGGAGACCGGGTCGCGCCCGGCGACACCGTCGGCTTCGTCGGCAACACCGGCAACGCCCGGACCACGCCGCCGCATCTCCATTTCGGGATCTACCGGAGGGGCGAGGGCCCGCTCGACCCGTGGTGGTTCGTGGCGCCGGTGCGGACCCGTGCGGCCCCGCTGCGGGCCGATCTCGCGTTGCTGGGCGACACGGTGCGACTCCGCGCCCCGACCGCGCTCTCGGCGGCGCCGAACGGCGCGACCTTGCCCGCTGAGACGCCGCTCCTGATCGTCGCGGTGGCCGGCGACGGGTATCGGGTGCGGGTGCCGGACGGTCGGGAAGGATTCGTCGCGGCCGCCGCGCTCGAGCCAGCGGCCGAGCCGCTCGCACGGACGACGTTCCGGGCGGCGGAGGCGCTCCGCGCCCGCCCGGTGGCGACCTACCGGCCGGAGGACGTGATCGCCGAGGTCCGCCCGGGCACCGACGGCGCCGTGCTGGGCCGCTTCGACGACCACCTCCTCGTGCGGCTGCCGTCGGGCGCCGCCGGCTGGATCGCGGAAGGCCGTTAGGCTCTCCTCAGCCGTCCCGGAGCGCCAGCAGCGGGCTCACCCGGGCCGCGCGCCGGGCCGGCAGATACGCCGCCACGCCCGCCACCAACAGCAGCAACGCGGGCACCCCGACGAAGGTGGCCGGATCGAGCGCCTCGACGTGATAGAGCTCCGAGCGCAGGAACCGGGTCGCCCAGGCCGCCGCGGCGAGACCGCCCGCGACGCCCACCGCCGTCATCCGGAGTCCCTCGCCCACCACCATCCCGACCATCGCTCGCCGACCGGCGCCGAGCGCGATCCGCACCCCGATCTCGCGGGTGCGCCGGGCGGCGGTGTAGGACATCACCGCGTAGAGCCCGATCGTCGCGAGCAGCATCGCGAGCCCGGCGAAGACGCCGAGCAGGGTGGTGGTGAACCGGGGCCCGGCGAGCGCGGCGTCGGCGACCTCCTCGAGCGTCTTCACCTCGGAGACCGGGAGCGTCGGATCCAATGCCCGCACCACGCGGCGCAGGGCGCCCAGCAGACCGTTGGGGTCGCCGGCGGTTCGGACCAGGAGCGTCATCCCGGCCCTTGGGCCGCCGCCATTCCGGGCTCGGGACCACTGCGAGTGGAGCAGATACATCTCGGTGCGTCCGTCTTCCACCACCGCGTTGTGGCGCACGTCGCGCAGCACGCCGACCACCTCGATCCACGGCTGATTCTCGGTGCCAAGGTGGAAGCGCCGCCCGAGGGCATCGCCCGACCAGATCCGCTCGGCCATGGTCTCGCTCACCAGCGCCACCAGCGGCGCGTCGATGTCGTCGCTGGCGGCGAAGGCGCGGCCCGCGACGACGTCGAGACCCGCCGCCTCGACGTAACCTGGCGTGACGATCTGCCAGTCGGCGCCGACATCGTCGCGCCCCGCGTCCTCGGCCCGGTCGGTCGTGATGGTCCAGCTGCCGATCTGCCCGGAGAGTGGCAGGAGCCGGGTCGCCCCCGCCGCGACCACGCCGGGCACCTCCCGCAAGCGATCCAGCACCTCGCGGTAGAAGCCCTCGACCCGACCCGGCTCCGCGTACCCGTCGCCGCTCACCTCGACCCGCGCGGTCAGCACCCGGGTCGGGTGAAAGCCGATGTCGATCGCCTTGAGCGCCGAGAAGCTCCTGGCCAGGAGCACCGCGCCGATCACCAGCACCAGCGCCAGCGCCGTCTCCAGACTCACCAGGACCCGACGCAGGCGCCGCTGCGACGGGGCCGACTCGCCCCGCACCCCGCCCATCGCGATCCCGAGATCGACCCGCGTCAGCTCGAGGATCGGCGCGAGACCGGACAACACCGTCGCGAGCACCGCGAGGCCGGCGGTGTAGCCGAGCACGGATAGGCTCAGACTGACGTCGCGGGCGTGGAGCGCCTGCGTCGGGGCGACCCGGATCGCGAGGTCGAGACCGATCGCCGCGATCGCGATCCCGAGCGCGCCGCCGAGCGCGCCCAGCAGCCCGCTCTCCACCAGCAGCTGTCGCGCGAGCCGCGCCCGCCCGGCGCCCAGCGCCGCCCGGGTGGCGATCTCGCGTCGGCGCACGTCGGAGCGGGCCAGGAGCAGGTGCGCCACGTTGGCGCAGGCGACGAGCAACACCACGCCCACCGCCGCGAAGAGGAGCTGGAGCGCGGGGCGAACCGCGCCCAGCACCAGACGATCGAGCGGCAGCGCGCCCCGGAGGGTTCGCTCGGGTCGGGAGCCGAGGTGGCCGGCCGCGGCCCACTCGCGGGTCACCCGCCCGATCTCGTCGCTCGCCTGCTCGAGGGAAACGCCCTCGGCGAGCCGCCCCACCACGTTGTCCGACCGGCTGCCCCAGGGAAGCGTGGCGGTCTCGTCGATCGCGAGCGGAACCCAGAGCTCGCTCGAGCGGTCCTGCCGGTAGTCCAACGGCATCCGGAAGCTGGCCGGCATCACGCCGATCACGGTCCGGGGCCGGCCGTTGACCCGGATCGTCCGGCCGATCACCTCGGCGGAGCGCCCGAAGCGCCGGTCCCAGAGCCGCTCGCCCAACACCACGACCAGATCGGCGCCGGGCACGTCCTCGTCGGCCTGGAACACCCGCCCGGCGATCGGCGCGACGCCGAGCGTCTCGAACACGCTGGCCGTGACCGCCGCGGCGCGTACCCGCTCGGGCTCCCCGTCCTCGTTCAGATTGACTTCGCCATCGACCACCGCGCCCAGCGAGGAGAAGCTCTGCAAGGCGCGCCGGTACTCGAGGAACTCGCGGTCGCTGAGCCAGGTTTCGCCCTCGGGGTCGGTCGACGTCCAGATCAGCGCGAGCTGGGCCGGATCCCGATAGGGGAGGGGCTCGATCAGGATCCCGCGGACCAGGCTGAAGATCGCTGTGTTGGCGCCGATCCCGAGCGCCAGGGTGAAGGCCGCGAGCAGGCTGAAGCCGGGGCGGCGTCGCAGCTGCCGGATCGCGTCGCGGAGATCCGCCCGCAGGCCAGCCAGCAGACGCGGCGACCACTCGTCCCGCACCTCCTCGCGGAGCCTTGCGTGCGCCGACAGCTCGAGCCGCGCCGCCCGCCGCGCGGCGTCGGGAGCGAGGCCGCGCTCCCGCTGCTTCGCCGTCTCCTGCTCGAGATGGAATTCGAGCTCCTCGTCGAGCTCCGCCTCCACCTTGGCCCGACGAAAGAGCATCCGCAGCCTGGCCGCGAGACCATCGATCCACGACATCAACGACCTCCTCAGCCCGTGCCCTTGAGAACCCAGCCGACCGCCTGCACCCGGCGGCTCCACTCGTCCTGCTCGCGCGCGAGCTGCTGCTCGCCCGACCGGGTGATCCGGTAGTAGCGCGCGCGGCGGCCGCTCTCGGTGGCGCGCCATTCCGAGACGATCCAGCCCCGCTTGAGCAGGCGCTGCAGCGCCGGATAGAGCGATCCCTGGTTGACGTCGAACACCCCGCGCGACATTCGCTCGAGGCGCTGACCCACGCCCCACCCGTGCTCGGGGCCGACGGAGACCACTTTCAGCACCAGCAGATCGAGCATGCCGGGCAACGGGGGCACCGGATCGACGGGCATCGTTCCTCTTCCTTCTAGTCTGTCTAGAAGGGTACGACTCTTCTTCTAGACTGGCAAGAGGAGACCCGGCCCGCCGCCGGGCTTCCGTCCGAGCCGGGTCCGGTGGCCGGGGACGGCCCGACAGGCGGGATTAACGTTTTCCGGCCCCGCGCGTATTCCCAGGATACTTCTCGGGTCGGATGACGTATGCGGCGCGTGGTGCTGGTTTCGCTGCTCTGGCTGGTCGTGCCGTGGCTCCGCCTGGCTGGGCAATCCTCCACCGACCTGATCGTCGGGCAGATCACCACGACCGAGGGACAGCCGGTCGCCGAGGCGCTGGTCGAGGCGATGTCGCTGGAGACCCAGGTCGTCCGGTCGGCCCGGACCAACGCCCAAGGCCGCTACACCATCGTCTTTCCGGACGGTGGCGGTCAGTACCAGATGACGGTGCGCGCCATCGGGATGCGGCCGGTCCAGCGGGTCATCGCCCGGCAGGTGGACGAAGACCGGCTGGTCTTCAACGCCTCGGTGAGCGCCACCCCGACCCAGCTCGAGGAGATCGTGGTGAGCGGCCGGCGCCGCCAGCTCGATCCCGACCGGCCGACCGCGGGGTCGACCGAGCGGGCCCTCACGCCCGACCAGCTGGCCCGGCTCCCGATCGACGCCGGCGATCTCGCCTTGCTCGCCACCCTCGCCGCGGGCGTGGTGGCCATCGAAGGCACCGATTCGACCGGCGCGTCGTTCTCGGTGGCCGGCCAACGCCCCGGCGACAACAACGTCACGCTCGACGGCCTGTCCTTCGGCGCCGCCTCGATTCCCCAGGACGCGGTTCGGGTCAGCCGGGTGATCACCAACTCCTACGACGCGTCGCGCGGCCAATTCAGCGGCGGCCTGGTCTCGTCGACCTCCCGCTCGGGCACCAACGTGGTGCAGGGCTCCGGCAACTACTCGCTCCGCGATCGAGGCCTCGAGGTCTCGGGCTCGGACGACGACGCCTTCTCCCGTGGCTTCACCCAACATCAGCTGAGCTTCGGCTTGGGCGGACCGCTCGTCCGCAACAAGCTCTTCGCCTTCGCGTCCGGCCAGGGCCGCTTCCGCGGCGACGAGCTGCAGTCCCTGCTGAACGCGCCCTCGACGTCGCTGGTCCGGCTGGGCGCGAGCCCGGATTCGGTCTCCCGATTCCTCGGGCTGCTCGACGGCTTCGGCCTGCCGGTCAGTCTCGGCGCGGAGTCCGATCGGAGCTCGACCAGCCTCTCGGCGTTGCTCCGGGTCGATTGGAATCTGGCCGAGGCGCACACCCTCACCTTCCGAGGCGACTACCGCGACAGCCGGCAGGAGCCCACCCGGGTCTCGCCGCTCTCGGTGCCGAGCACGGGTGGCACCCAGTCGAGCGCGGGCGGTGGCGGGATGCTGGTGCTCAACTCGCGCTTCGGTACCGCGATCGTGAACGAGCTGCGGGCGTACTACGCGGAATCGTCGAACGACGCGTCGAGCGCGGAGCGCTTCCCGGCGGGTCGGGTCCAGGTGGCGTCGTCGCTCGACGACGGGTCCGGCGGCTTCTCGACCCTCGCGTTCGGGGGCAATCCCGGTCTGCCCCAGTTCCGCTCGAGCCGCTCCTTCGAGGCGACCAACGAGCTCAACTGGCTTCCCGGCTCCGCCGCCCATCGGATCAAGCTCGGAGGCTTCCTCAGCCTCTCGAGCGAGGAGACCGACGCGACCACCAATCGCTACGGCACGTTTCTCTTCAACTCTCTCGCCGACTTCGAGGCCGGCAGGCCGGCGAGCTTCACCCGCACGCTGGCGCCGGTGGAGCGGAGCAGCACCTCGCGGACCGGCGCGCTCTATCTCACCGATCAGTGGCGCGTCAACGAGGCGCTTCAGCTCTCGCTCGGCGTCCGCGCCGAGGCCTCCGACTTTCGCGGCGCACCCGGGCTCAACCAGGCGGTGCTGGATCGTTTCGGAATCCGGACCGACCGGCTGCCGAGCGAAGTGCGGGTCTCGCCCCGGATCGGCTTCACCTGGATCCTCGGGGGGCTGAGCGCGGAGACGCCGCCCAGCTGGTTCGTCCGGGGCGGGATCGGCGAGTTCCGCAGCCGCTTTCCGACCGCGCTGGTCGGCTCGGCCCTCGCGGCCTCGGGCAGCGGCGCGACCGAGAGCCAGCTCGTCTGCATCGGCGCGGCCGCCCCGATGCCGGACTGGACCAGCTACATCGCCGACCCGGCGTCGATTCCCACTGACTGCCTCGACGGCGCCGGCAGCCCGCCCGTCGCGACGCAGCAGCCGGCCGTGACGGCGTTCGCCGAGGACTTCGGCGCGCCGCGCGCCTGGCGCGGCTCGCTCGGCGTCACCCGGCGGTTCGGCTTGAAGGCGCTCTCCGCCGAGCTGAGCTACGCCCGGGGCGCGAGCCAGTTCGGGTTCACGGATCTGAATCTCGGGTCGGCGCGCTTCGCGCTCGCCGACGAGGCGGGACGGCCGTTCTATTCACCGGTCGCCGCGGTCGACGCGCGCACTGGCGCCGTGAGCCTGTTCGGGTCGCGACTCGACCCGGCGTACGGCCAGGTGCTCCGGATCGACTCCGACCTCGCGTCCGAATCGACCCAGCTCACCATCTCGGCGCAGGGCACCACCCGCCGCGCGCTGGTCTACAACTTGTCCTACACCTGGAGTCGGTCGCGCGACCAGTCGTCCTTCGCCGGCGGGCAGGCCAGGGGCGGCTTCGGTGCGGCCACCACCGGCGGCGACCCCAACGTGCGCGAGTGGTCCACCAGCGACTTCGAGCGGCGGCACGCCTTCCTCGCGACGGTCACCCTGCCGGTGACCAACAACTTCGAGGTCACCAGCATCGCCCGCTTCTCGAGTGGAACGCCCTACACCCCGCGCGTGGCCGGCGACGTGAACGGCGACGGCGTGAGCGGAAACGACCGCGCCTTCGTCTTCTCGGCGTCCGCCGCCGATACCGCGGTCGCCAACGGGATGGCGCGGCTGCTCGAGTCGACCTCCGGCGGCGTCCGCGCCTGCCTCGAGCGGCAGAGCGGCCGGATCGCCGAGCGCAACAGCTGCAGCGGTCCCTGGCGGCCGTCGCTCGACCTGCAGATCAACTATCGACCCACCTTCTTCGGTCTGAATCAGCGACTGCTGATCTCCCTCACGACGATCAACCTGCTGAGCGGCGTGGACGAGCTGGTGCACGGCGCGGAGAACCTGAAAGGCTGGGGTCAGGGAGTGCGCCCCGACCCGACGCTGCTCTCGGTGCAGGGCTTCGATCCACAGGCCCAGCGTTTCCAGTACGTCGTGAACGAACGCTTCGGAGCCACCACCGCAAGCGCCAACGCGATCCGCGCGCCATTCCAGCTCGGCATTCAGGCCCGCTACTCGATCGGCCCGGATCGGCGGCGCGACTTCCTCCGCGGCCTCCGTGGCGGGTTCGGCGGGCGGGGAGTCGGCCCGGGGGCGCCCGGCAATCCGAGGGGTCCCGGCTTCGCCGGCCCCACCGACGTGCTCAACCGGATCGACTCCCTGAATCCGGCCAGGCAGCTGATCGAGATTCGGATCGCCCTCCGTCTCACCGACGACCAGGTGACCCAGCTCGCTGTCGTGGCCGACAGCATGACCGCGCGGGTCGGCGTGCTCCGCGACAGTGCCCAGGCCCAGCTCGACCGGACCGGCGGCTCCACCGACCCGAGCCGGGTGATGGCATCGCTCTTTCCGCTGCTCGGGCGGCTCCGTGAGGTCCAGCGCGAGGCGCTCACCGCGTCGGAGAAGATCCTCTCGCCGGAGCAATGGGCCCAGGTGCCCGAGCGGATCCGCCAGCCGATGGGGTTCGGGCGGGGCGGCCAGCGGCGGCCGAACCAGTAGCCCCATCCGGCCTTACCGCCGGCACCCGTAGATTTGGCGGCGTGAGCTCACCTGCTTCGCCGCTTCCGATCCTCGAGGCGCTGCCGCGGATCCGCGCCGCGCTGGCCGCCGCGCGGGCCGCCGTCGTGGTGGCGGAGCCCGGGGCGGGCAAGTCCACGGTGGTGCCACTCGAGCTGCTCGACGAGCCGTGGCTCGGCGGCAAGCGGATCGTCATGCTCGAGCCGCGCCGAGTCGCGGCCCGCTTCGCCGCCCGTCGGATGGCGCAGACCCGGGGCGAGGCGGTGGGCGACACCGTCGGCTATCGGGTCCGGTTCGACACCCGCGTCTCTTCGTCGACTCGGATCGAGGTGGTCACCGAGGGCGTGCTGACTCGACTGCTGCGCCAGGATCCAGCCCTCGAGGAGTACGGTCTGGTCATCTTCGACGAGTTCCACGAGCGGAGCCTCCCCGCCGATCTCGGGCTGGCGCTCACCCTCGAGAGCCGCGCCGTGCTCCGCCCGGACCTCGGCGTGCTGGTGATGTCGGCTACGATCGACAGCGCCGCCACCGCGGCGCTCCTGGGCGACGTGCCGGTGGTCGAGTCGCCGGGTCGGGTGCATCCCGTCACGACCCACTACCGGCCGCGTCGCCCCGACCAGCCGCTCGAGAGCCACCTGCTGGGTGTGATCGACGAGGCGCTCGACGCGACCGACGGCGACCTCCTCGTCTTCCTGCCCGGTGCGGGCGAGATACGCCGCGTGGGCGAAGCGCTGGCGGCGCGACGCCCGGACCTCGCGGCGTTGCCGCTCCACGGATCGTTGCCCGCCGAGGAACAGGACCGCGCGCTCACGCCGGGGCCGAGGCGGCGTGTGGTGCTGTCGACCTCGATCGCGGAGACCAGCCTCACGCTCGAAGGCATCCGGGCCGTGATCGACGCGGGCCTGATGCGGATCCCGCGCTTCTCTCCGCGGACCGGGATGACCCGGCTCGAGACCGTGACGGTCACCCGCGCGTCGGCGGATCAACGTCGCGGCCGTGCGGGGCGTCTGGGTCCCGGCGCCTGCTACCGCTGCTGGCACCAGAGCGAGGACCACGGGCTCCGGGAGTTCAACACGCCGGAGATCCTCGCCGCGGATCTGGCCTCGCTGGCGCTCGATCTCGCGCTCGCCGGCGTGCGGGAGCCGGAATCGCTGCGCTGGCTCGACCCGCCGCCCTCGGGCGCCTGGCGCCAGGCCACGGCCCTGCTGCGCGATCTCGACGCCCTGGACGAGCGCGGCGTCCCGACGCCGCACGGCAAGCGTCTCGGCGACCTCGCGCTCCATCCCCGGCTCGCGCACCTCGCGGTCGGCGCGCTCGATCGGGGCTCGGGTGGACTGGCCGCCGCGCTGGTCACGCTGCTTGGCGACCGCGACGTCGCGAGACGCGGACCGGGCCCGCCTCCGGAGTGCGACCTGCGACTCCGGGTCGACGCCATCCGCTCCGGCGCCGGCTCGACGCTCGAGCTGGACCGTGGCGCCGTGGCCCGCGCCCGCCGAACGGCCCGGGAGTGGCGCGATCGGCTGCGCGTCCCGCACGCCGCGCCCGTCGACGCGGACGAGACCGGCGCCCTGCTGGCGCTGGCGTACCCCGACCGGATCGCGGCGCGCCGGGAAGGACGGGTCGGGAGCTTCCTGCTCCGCAACGGGCGCGGAGTCTCGGTCGGCCCGGCCGATCCGCTCTCGCGCGCGGACTACCTCGTCGTCGCCGAGCTCGACGATCGTGGCAGCGAGCCCAGGGTGCTCCTCGCCGCGTCGATCGCGCTCGACACGATCACCACGCTCTTCGCCGACCGCATCGAGGAGACCGAGCTCGTCTCCTGGGACGCCGCCCGCTCCGCCGTCACCGCGACCGCCCGGGTGAGCCTCGGCGCGCTGACGCTCGGTGAGCGCCGAATCGACGCGCCGGATCCCGAGCGGGTTCGAGCCGTGTTGCTGGAGGAGATCCGCCGGGTCGGCGTCGACGGGCTGCCGTGGAGCGATCGGGCGTGGAGCCTTCGCCGGCGGCTCGGCTTCGCCGCGACCCTCGAGCCCGACCGGTTCCCCGCCGTCGACGCGGCCGCGCTCGACGCCACGCTCGAAGAATGGCTCGGCCCGCACCTCACGGGCGTTCGGACCTGGCGAGAGCTGGAGGAGCTGGACCTCGGCGGCATCCTGTCTTTCCGGATCGAGCCCCGGCGGCGCAGGCTGCTCGACGACCTCGCGCCGGCCGAGTGGGTCTCCCCGGTCGGGCGCTCTCACCGGATCGACTACTCGGATCCCGCCGCGCCCGCCGTCGAGGTGAAGCTCCAGGAGCTCTTCGGCGTGGAGCGAACTCCCTCGGTGGGGAACGGACGAGTGCCGCTCACCCTGCGGCTGCTCTCTCCGGCGAACCGCCCGGTGCAGGTGACCCGCGACCTCGCCGGCTTCTGGCGATCGAGCTACTTCGACGTGCGCCGGGACCTCCGCGGGCGATACCCCAAGCACCAATGGCCCGAGGATCCGCTGGCGGCCGAGCCGACCCGGGGACCGAGGCGGAGAGGATGAGCGAGACGGTGGATCGTGTCTTCCTGGTCGTCGCGCCGGGCCTCGAGTCGCTGCTCGCGGATGAGTGCCGTGAGCTCGAGTTGCCCGTGCTCGAGACGGAGACCGGCGGCGTCTCGCTCGGTCCGGGCGCCGATCTCTTCCGCGCCAACCTCGAGCTGCGGCTCGCCACCCGCGCACTGCTCCGCGTCGCCTCGTTCGAGGCCCGTCACTTCTCCGAGCTGTCGAAGCGGGCTCGGGACGTTCCGTGGGAGCGATTCGTGAGGCCGGGCGACGGCCTCGAGCTCAAGGTCACCTCGAAGAAGTCCAAGCTCTACCATCAGGACGCCATCGCCGAGCGGCTGCTCGAAGCGGCCTCTCGACGAGTCGCCGTCGTGGCGGCCGACGCCGTTCCCGAGGAGCGACGACAGGCCTTCGTGGTCCGGCTTCATCGCGACCGGGTCTCCATCGGCGTCGACAGCTCGGGCGAGCTGCTCCACCGCCGCGGCTATCGCATGGAGGGCGGCAAGGCGCCGCTTCGGGAAACGCTCGCTGCGGCGCTCCTCCGCGCGAGCGGCTGGGACACGCGCGCCGCACTGGTCGATCCCTTCATGGGCTCGGGCACCGTCCCGATCGAAGCGGCGATGCTCGCCCGGCGGATCGCCCCGGGCCTCGGCCGACGCTTCGCATTCGAGCGCTGGCCCGACTTCGACCGTCGCGTCTGGGACGCGATCCTCGATCGGGCGCGCTCGGCGGTCCTCCCGGCCGCGGGCCCGATCTTCGGCTCCGATCGCGACGCGGGCGCGGTGGCGGTCACCCGGGCCAACGCGGAGCGCGCGGGCGTCGGCGCGGATCTCACGCTGGAGCAACGGGCGCTTTCGGAGGTGGAGCCACGGTCCGGACCGGCGTGGCTCGTCACCAACCCGCCGTACGGCGCCCGGATCGGCGACGTCGCCGCCTTGAGGAACCTCTACGCCCGCCTCGGACAGGTCAGACGGGAGCGGTTCGCGGCCGGGTCGGCCACCCTGCTGACCGCCGACCGCTCGCTCGAGCGCGCGCTCGGCTGCCCGACCCAGGCCCGCTTCACGACCCGAAACGGAGGACTGCTGGTCCGCTGCGTCTCGTTCTGACGCCCGCCGGACGGGCGGGTCGTTGACAAACCCGTCTATGGGTAGATAGTCTAGGGATAGATCGCCGACGGAACGGATTCCCAGGACTGCCCATGAGCGCCCGCAACGATCTTCTGCCCGGCACCCTCGAGCTTCTCATCCTCCGCACCTTGGACGAGGGATCGCTCCACGGCTACGGCATCGCCCAGCACATCCAGCGAGTCTCGGCCGAGGTGCTCAAGGTCGAGGAAGGCTCGCTGTATCCCGCGCTTCAGCGGCTCGCCGTGAAGGGCTGGGTCGCCTCGGAGTGGCGCACCACGCCGACCAACCGCAGGGCGCGCTACTACACCCTGACGCGCGAGGGCCGGAAGCAGCTTCGCGCCGAGCTGGCGGGCTTCGACCGGATCATCGGTGGCATCCAACGGGTGCTGTCGGGGCAGGAGGGTTGATGCTCGGTCGCCTGTGGCGTCGCCTGCGGCAGTGGCTCGGCCGGCGACGGTTCGAGGACGAGCTGCGCGAGGAGCTGGCCTTTCACCTGGAGTCCAAGGCGAGCGACCTGGTCGATTCCGGCCTGAGCGGCGCGGAGGCGGCTCGCCAGGCCAAGCTCCGCCTCGGTCGCGCGTCCGCCGTGATGGAGGAGGCTCGCGAGGCGTGGACCGTGCGGTGGATGGACACGGCCGCGCGGGAGCTCGGGCAGGCGCTCCGCTCGCTCCGTCGCACGCCGGGATTCACCGTGGTCGCGGCCCTCACCCTGGGGCTCGGAATCGGTGGCACGGCGGCGCTCGGCAGCCTGCTCGACGCTGCGCTCTTCAAGCCGCTGCCCTATCACGACGCCGACCGACTGGTCACGCTCAACACCGTCCCTCCCTCGGGTGGCGACGAGTCGAACAATCTGTTCCCCTGGTCGTATCCCATCTACCGGACCCTCCACGCCACCGCGACCAGCTACGACGGGATCGCCGGGTACGACGTCACCAACCTCAACGTCGGACAGGGTGGCGACGCGGAGCGTCTGGTCGCCGAAGAGGTCAGCTCGCAGTACTTCGCGCTCCTCGGCATTGCCCCGATCCTCGGTCGGTCGTTCTCGGCGGCCGTCGACTCCACACCTGGTGGCGGGGGCGAGCTGATCCTCGGTCATGCGCTCTGGCTCCGCCGCTTCGGCGCGGACTCGGCCATCGTCGGCAAGACGGTCACCGTGCACGGCCAGCCGCTCACCGTGGTGGGCGTGATGCCGAGAGGATTCACCGGCCTGACCCTGTCGGCGGAGCTCTGGGTTCCGCTCACCAGCGCGAGCCTGTTCGCGTACTCGTCCATCCTCGAGGAGGGCGGCAACTTCTGGCTCTCGGTGGTGGCCCGTCTCGCTCCCGAGGTCCAGCGGTCGGCCGCGCAGGCGGAGCTGGAAGTGATCACCAGTCGCATCGGCGACGAGTTCCGCGAGCCGCCCCAGGGCGTCTGGGGCGGACGCGTCACCGCACTGACCGAGAGTCGAATCGAGCCGGGCATCCGCCGCACGATCGTCGTGCTGGGGGTGGCGGTAGGGCTCGTGCTGCTGATCGGCTGCGCCAACCTGGTCAACCTCTTCCTCGCGCGGGCCGCCGGGCGGCGCCGGGAGATGGCGGTGCGGTTGGCCGTGGGCGCCGGATCGCGGCACCTGATGAGGCAGCTGACGGTCGAGAGTCTGGTCCTCGCCTTCCTCGGGGCCGGCGTCGGGCTGCTGCTCGCCCGGGTGGCGCTGCCGGCGTTGCTCGGGTTGGCCCCGGCCGGTGGCGTGGGGCTGGTGGACCTCCGAGCCGCGACCATCGACGGGAGGATCGTCGCGCTCACGATGGCCCTCGCGGTGCTCGCCGGACTGCTGGTCGCGGTCGGGCCCGCGCTCCGCTCGCGGCGGGTCGGCGTGCAGGACGCGGTCGGTGGTGTCAGCTTCGCCTCGCGGAGCGAGGCGCCGTCGCGAGTCACCTTCCAGCGGGTCCTGGTCGCCTTCGAGACGGCGCTGGCGCTGCTGCTGCTCACCGGGGCGGGCCTGCTGGTGCAGAGCCTGGTCCGCCTGCAGCGAGTCGATCTCGGCTTCACGCCGCGCAACGTGCTCGGCTTCCAGGTGTCGCCGTCCGACCAGGACCTCTCCGCCCGCGATCCGGTCCGGGCCAAGGCGCAGGTGATCGAGGAGCTTCGCACGATTCCCGGAGTGCGCGAGGTGGGAGCGGCGACCTGTCTCCCGCTGGGCGGCCGGTGCATGGGCAGCGTGGTGACGCCGGACCCGACGATGGCCCGACCGGACGAGCGGGTGTCGATCGGGGTGCACTACGTCACGCCCGGGTTCTTCACGGCGCTCGGCGTACGACTCGTGGAGGGACGCTGGTTCGACGAGAGCGATCGCGAGGGGAGCCGCCGCGTCGTCGTGATCAACGAGACCGCCGCGAAGCGTCTCTGGCCGGGTCAGTCGCCGATCGGCAAGCGGCTCGCGGCCTACACGGTCTACTTCGCCGGCGGCGACTCGACCGCCGAGATCATCGGTCTGGTCGGCGACGTCCGCTTCCACGCGAGTCAGGCCGAGCCGGGGGCCGACCTCTACGCGCCCGCCCTCCAGGTGAGCTTCGGCTTCACCTCCTACCTGCTGGCCACGGAGGGTGATCCTCTGCTCCTGGTCGAGCCCGTCCGACGGGCGGTCAACCGGGTCGATCCGAATCTGCCGATCTACGACGTGCGGACCATGGCCGAGCGGGAGGCGGTCGCGACCGTGCGGACCCGATTCGCCACCTTCCTGCTCCTGGTCTTCGCGGGGCTCGGCGTGCTGCTGGCCGCGGTCGGCGTCTATGGGGTGATGGCGTACGCGGTGGCCGGGCGGACCAGAGAGCTCGGGATCCGGCTCGCGCTCGGAGCGGAGCCGCGAAGGCTCCGGCGAATGGTGCTGGGCGAGGCCGCGCTCACGGCGGGGATCGGCTCGGCGGTGGGCCTGGCCGCGGCGTTCGGCGCGACCCGACTCCTGTCGTCGCTCCTCTACCAGGTCGACGCGCGGGATCCCTTCGTCCTGACCGCCGCGACCGCGGTGGTGCTGCTCGTCGCCGTCGCCTCGGCCTATCTGCCGGCGGCCCGGGCGGCGGCCACCGACCCCGTGCTCACCATTCGCGAGGAGTGAGTCTCAGGCCTCGGTCGGACCGCCCACTCGATACAGCAGGTACACGCACCCCCCTGGCAGGGGTGTGGTCTGCTCGAGCCGGAGTTGGACCGATTCCGAGATCGGATGGAACAGCGGAATCCCCGAGCCTAGCAGGATCGGATGGACGTTGAGCCCCACCCGATCCACCAGCCCCGCGGCCAGGAGCGCCGTGCCCAGCTCGCCCCCGCCCATCACGCAGATGCCTCTTCCGGCGCTTCGCTTGAGTCGATCGACGAAGTCGACGGCCTCCTCGCTCACGACCACGACCGCCGGGTCCGGCGCCCGAGCCAGCGTCCGCGAGCAGACGTAGTTGGCCACACCCGGATAAGCGGTCGTCCCTGCGCGCACCGCGACCTCGTAGGTCTTCCGCCCCATCACTACCGCATCCACCGTGCTCCAGAGGGCGTTCGAGAGCGCGGCCACCTCGTCGTTCCAGCGGAGCCAATCGGTGGAGTGGTCGGCCCGGGCGATGAAGCCGTCGAGGCTCGTCGCGCAGCCGAAGGTGACGCTCCGCACCGGCGCCTCAGACGCCCGTCGGCACGTCGAGCAGGGCGCGGTTCCGAGCGGCGAGCAGCTCGAGCCACTCCGCCTCGCGGCGCGTGGCGTCCTTGAACCCGGGGATGCTGCCCACGATCTCGCGGAAGTGGGCGCCCCAGTCCGGTCGCGTGCCGTCCAGATCGTCGACTCCGTAGTGCCTCGCCAGCTCCCACGACGAGAGCAGCTGCCCGCTCCGGGCAAAGCGGTCGGGGTCGGCCGCCAGCGCGGCGACGCCCCGGCCGAGCAGCATCGGAGTCTCCGAGTGGAGGAAGTTGGGATCCTTCTTGCCGGCCGCCCGCCAGTCGTCCGCCGTGACGCCGAAGTGCTCGAGCATCATCTCCGAGCGCAGGAACCCCGGGGTGACCGCCACGACGGTCGTGCGCTTGCTCCGCAGAGTCTCGGCCAGCGACAGCGCGAAGGTCTTGAGACCGGTCTTCGCGAGGAAGGTGAGCACGTTGCCGCCGCAGCCGAGCGTGTCGCCCTCGGTGACCTCGACGATCAGCCCGCCGCGGTGCCGGGTGATCAGCGGCAGCGCGTGCTTCGCGGTGATCACGTGACTCAGCAGCGCCTGCTGGAGAATCCGGTCGGCGTTGGAGAGGTCCACCCCCCAGTAGTCCCAGGAGCCCAGCATCGGGTCCATCCCCGCGACCGAGTCGGCCAGGACGTCGAGCCGGCCCTGCTCGCGCTCGACCCGCGCGAAGAGCGCCTCGACCTCGTCCGGCGCGCCGTGGTCGACCCGGATCGGGATCCCGGTGCCGCCGGCCGCGTTGACCAGCTCCGCCGTTTCCTCGATGGTCTCGGGACGGTCGTATGGCGAGCGACCCTCGGCCGTGCTGCGACCGGTGCAGTAGACGACGGCGCCCCGCTCGCCGAGCGCGCGGGCGACACCCCGGCCGCACCCCCGGGTCGCGCCGGCCACCACGGCGATCCACGGCGTCTTCTTGGGCATGGCACCCTTCCTTGTTTATAAACGACTGTTCGTTTATAATAAGATCGACTCTCAGACTCCGCAAGCATGAGCCCACGGCCCCGAACCGTTTCCGACGAAGCGATCCTCGACGCGACCCGTCGCCTGATGGGCAAGCTCGGGCCGACCCGGTTCACTCTCGCCGCCGTCGCCAAGGCCGTGGGGCTGGCGCCCGCGACCCTGGTGCAGCGATTCGGCTCCAAGCGAAAGCTGCTCCTGGCGCTGGCGCGGGCCGGCGGCGAGGACCCGACTGCGGACCTCCTCGATCATCTGCGCGCCACGATCGACTCGCCGCTCGAGCGCCTGCGCGAGTTCCTGGCGTGCTTCGCCGGGATGGCGCCGACGCCGGCCGAGCTGGCCAATCACCTCGCCTTCTTCCAAGTCGATCTGACCGATCCGACCTTCCATCGGATCACGTTGGAGCTCTCCCGCCGCAACGAGGCGGCGGCCGCCGACTTGGTGCGCGCCGCGGTGGCGGCGGGAGAGCTCGAGGTCGAGGACGAGGCCGGTCTTGCCCGGGCGCTGCTCGCGACGGCCGCCGGCTCGCTGCTCAACTGGGGGATCTTTCGGGAGGGGAAGGCGCGCGACTGGCTGCTGCGGGACTGCGACCTGCTCCTGGCGCCGTTGCGCCGCGATCGACCGCGGCTCGACTCGGGTGCGCCGGGGCCGCGACGGGCGTCCGCCCGCAAAGCGTGAACGGCGCGGGTCGCGACGGCCCCTGCCTGCCGCTGAACGGCCCGCCCGATCGCCGCCGGCTCAGGGCCTCATCAGGCTGACGTACACGGTCGGGAGCGCGTCGGGTCGCTCCTCCGCGGGAAGCACGAACGCGGCGGCGACCCGCTCCGGTCCGGCGTCGAGCCCGAAGTAGTCTCCTGGGAAGAAGACCGTGCCGGGCTCCGTCCGCCGGCATGCCGCACCCGCCGCGAGGCAGAAGCGGTCCACGCCGAGACCGCGCCGCGCCAACTCCCGGAACTCGCGCCAGGTCCTGCCGCCATCCTCCGAGCGGAAGAGCACAACCCGGGTGAGGGTGCTGTCGCCGTGGTAGCCGAGGAGCCAGGTGGCTCCCGCCCCGCTCGCGAGGGCCGGGAAACCCAGACTCTCCGAGGGCGGCAAGTCGGGCACGACGTCGCCGGGCGCTTCCCAGCGGGCGCCGTCCGGCGAGGCCGCACAGCGAACCGTGAAACGAGTGGAATCGCTCGCCCGGCTCGCCGACCAGCAGACCAGCAGCGAGTCGCCATGTGCCAGCAGCGCGGGCACGTCGAGCGGCGTGGCCGGGCGCGGTCCTGCGGCGGGAAGCAGCACGGCGACGGTGTCCGGAGGGGAGAAGGTGTGGGCACCGTCGGTCGATGCCGCGTGGAGCAGCACCGACTCGCCCCTCGGAGCGAAGATCGCGTCCACCGTGCCGTCGCGACGAACCGCGACCTGTCCCGAGAAGGCGTCGGCGATCCGCCGCTCGGGCTCGAAGGTCCCGCCGCCGTCACGGCTCGCGGTCACCCAGAAGCTCGAGGCAACCGTGCCCGTGGCGAAGTCGGGCACGTTCCGGTGCCAGCTGAGGTAGAGGGACCCGCTGAATGGGCTCGTCGGACTTCGGTCGAGGGCGATCCAGTCCTTGTCGATCGCGCCACCGCGCTCGAGCCCGCCGGCGACGTAGTTCCGGGCGGGTCCGAGCGGGCCGCTCCCCTCGGCGGTGACCGCGAGCGCCGCGCCGCCGTCGAAGCGCCGTCCGGTCGTGTCCGCGTAGAGGAAGCTCACGTAGCCGCGCCCGCGCCGGTCGAAGCCGGTCACCGCGTCGGCCGCCAGGGCGGCCGCCTCGTTGGGGAGCGGCATCCGCGCCCCCTCCCAAGTCCGCCCCCCGTCGTCGGAGCGCCAGGTCCAGATTCGCTTGCCGCCCCGGTTGTAGCCCACCCCGTAGTGGGCCGCCACCAGGATCCGGTCCGGGTCGGAGGGATCGAGCGCCAGGTGCGGCTCGAAGACGGGCTCCGTGCCTTCGGGCGAGGGGAGCGCGAAGGTCTGGGTCTCGACCTCGGGCGCCCTGGGCTCGCACCCCGCGACGAGGATCGCGGCGGCCGCCAGCGCGCCCCGGGTCGGGAGACCCCGGCCGCTCATTGGTAGAGGGCCCGCCCCTCCGCGGCCATGGACTTCAGCAGCTCCGGTGGAGCGAACCGGGGCCCGTGCTCGCGGGCGAGCGCTTCGCACTCCGCCAGGAGTCGCGCCGCGCCGACGTAGTCGATGTACGAGGCGATCCCGCCGTAGAAGGGGCAGAAGCCCCAGCCGAGGATCGAGCCGACGTCGGCGTCCTGTGGGCGCTGGACCACGCCCTCCTCCATGCAGCGGAGCGTCTCGATCGCCTGGATGTGGAGCAGACGGCGCTCGATCGCCTCGAGCTCAGGCTGCCGCTCGGCCGGAGGAAAATGAGTGGTGAGCTCGGGCCAGAGTCGCTTGCCGCCGTCCTGGTAGTCGAAGAAGCCGGCGTTGGTTTTCTGGCCGTACCGTCCGCGCTCCACCATGAAATCGATCACGCCGTCGGCGGGTTGCGGCTGGTACGCGTCGCCGAGGTCGGCCTTGGTCTGCTGTCTGATCTTGTGGGAGAGATCGATGTTGACCATGTCGGCGACGGTGAGGGCGCCCATCGGCATGCCGGCCAGGCGCCCCGCGTTGTCGATCAGGGCCGGCCGCACGCCCTCGGCGAGCATGCCCACGCCCTCGGTGACGTAAGTGCCGAAGACCCGGCTGGTGAAGAAGCCGCGCCCATCGCGGACCACGATCGGGGTCTTGCCGATCGCCTTCACGAGGTCGAGGGCTTCGGCGAGGGTCGCCTCCGAGGTTTGCTCGCCGAGGATCACCTCGACCAACGGCATCTTCTGAACCGGGGAGAAGAAATGGAGGCCGATGAAGCGATCGGGCCGCTTGCTGGCCCGGGCGAGCCCGCTGATCGGGAGGGTCGAGGTGTTGCTGCCGACGATCGCGTCCGGAGCGATCGCGGCCTCGACCCGCTCGATCACGCTGTTCTTGAGCTCGCGCTTCTCGAACACCGCTTCGATCACGAGTTGACACCCCGTGAGCCGCTCGTACTCGGCGGTCGGATGGACCCGGGCGAGCGCGGCCTTGGCGTCCGACTCGCTCAGTCGGCCCTTGCGGACCGCTTCCGTCAGGATCGCCCCGATCCGCTCCTTGCCGGTCTCGGCGGCCTTGGCGTCGACGTCGAGGAGAACGACCTCGACACCGTTGATCGCCGCCGCGTGCGCGATGCCGTGCCCCATGAGCCCGGCGCCGATCACGCCGATCGAAGAGTAGCTCTTGATCGGGACGCTCTTCGGGCGGGTCTTCAGCCGCTTGGCCTCGCTCATCCCGAAGAACAGCGTGCGGATCATTCCGGCCGTCTTGGGGTCGTACGCGAGCTCGACGAAGTTGCGGGCCTCGATCTTGAGGCCCTGGTCGATCGGGAGCTGGAGCCCGTGGTAGACGGCGTCCGCCGCGAGTCGCGGAGCGGGGTAGTTGCCCCAGGTCTCCTTGGTGATCATGGCGTTGCCGCCGGTGAAGGTCTCGAATCCGCCCGGTGAGTGGACCTCCCCGCCCGGGACCCTGAAACCCTTCACGTCCCACGGCTGGACCGCTTGCTCGAGCTCCCGCGCGCGGGCGACGGCCCGCGCGAGCAACTGGTCGGCGGGAACCACCTCGTGGATCAGACCGAGCGCGGCCGCCTTGCCGACCGGGATCGTCTTGCCCTGGGTGATCAGGCCGAGCGCCTCGCGAATCCCGATCAGCCGCGGCATCCGCTGGGTCCCGCCGGCGCCGGGCAGCAGCCCGAGCTTCACCTCCGGGAGCCCGACCCTGATGGCTGGCAGGTCCGCGGCCACCCGGACGTGACAGGCGAGGGCGAGCTCGAATCCGCCTCCGACCGCGGTCCCGTTGATCGCCGCCACGACGGGCTTGCCGCAGCGCTCGAGGTCTCGCAGCAGGAGCTGCATCCGCCGGACCCGCTCGAAGAAGGTCGCCCGGGGAAGCGCTCGCGCCCCAGCCAGCATCTGCAGGTCGGCGCCGACGATGAAGTCCGGCTTGCTGGAGGTGATCACGATGCCGCGGACGTCCGGGTCGGCGAAGAGCGGGCGGATCGTCTCCTCGAACTCGCCGATGGTGGCGTCGTTGAAGGTGTTCGGCTGGTGGGCGGGCTGGGTGGCGAAGCTCAGGATGGCGATCCCGTCCTCGATCCGCGCGTCGAGATGCGTGCCCATCAGTCGGCCCCCCCGACCCGCTCGATCACCGTGGCCACCGCCATTCCGCCCGCCACGCAGAGCGTGGCGACCCCGATCCGCTGCCGGCGTCGCTCCAGCTCGTCGAGCAGGGTGCCCAGGATCATCGCGCCCGTGGCGCCGAGCGGGTGTCCCATCGCGATCGCGCCGCCGTTGACGTTGACCCGATCGTGGGCGACGCCGATCTCCTGCAGGAAGTAGAGGACCACCGAGGCGAAGGCCTCGTTGATCTCCCAGAGGTCGACCTCGCCCACGGAGAGACCGGCGCGCTCCAGCGCCATCCGCGAGGCCTCGGCGGGCGCGGTGAGCATGATGGTCGGATCCTGCCCCGTCGCGGCGAAGCCGCGGATCCGGGCGCGGGGGGCGAGGCCGAGACGATCGACCGCGCCGGCGCCGGCTACCAGCACGGCCGCGGCGCCGTCCACGATGCCGCTGGAATTGCCGGCGTGGTGGAAGTGCTCGAGCCGCTCGATCTCCGGATACCGCTGCAGCACCACGCGATCGAAGCCGGCCATGGCCGCGACCTTGGCGAAGGAGGGCTCGAGCTTGCCGAGCGACTCGATCGTGCTGTCGGGGCGGAGGTGCTCGTCCCGATCGAGGATCGTGACGCCGTTCCGATCCCGCACCGGGACCACCGAGCGAGTGAACCGGCACTCGTCCCAGGCGGCCTTGGCCCGTCGCTGCGACTCGACCGCGTAGCCGTCGAGGCTCTCCCGGCTCATGCCGTACTTGGTGGCGATCAGATCGGCGGAGACGCCCTGCGGAACGAAGTGGAACGCGGCGGCCAGCCTGGGATCCGTGGCCGGCGCGAAGCCGGAGGACCCCATCGGCACCCGCGACATCATCTCGACCCCCCCGCCCACGCCGAGCTCGATCTGCCCCGCCATGACCTTGGCCGCGACCAGGTTGACCGACTCGAGCCCGCTGCCGCAGTAGCGGTTGATCACGGTGGCGGGGACCCGCTCGCCGAGCCCGGAGGCGAGCACGGCCCAGCGGCCCACTCCGGACTGGTCCTTGAGCGGCTCGACGCAGCCGAGGACCACGTCGTCCACGGTATCGGCCGGGAGCCGGTGGCGGTCGATCAGGGCTCGAATCGGCGTCGCCGCCAGCTCGACCGGTGACACTTCGGCCAGGGATCCATCGGGCTTGCCGCGTCCGCGCGGGGTGCGGACCGCGTCGATCAGGAAGGCGTCGTTCATGTCCCAATGTTGCCTCGCGGCCCTGAGGGCCGCCAGTCGGACCTCAGGGGAGGAAGCGGGACCGGACCCCGGGAGGCGGGACGGGGCAGGCGTCGTAGGCGCCGAAGACCCGCTTGCGGCGCGCCGCGACGGCGTCGTAGCACCAATCGCGAACCGCCCGGGGGACCAGCCGGCCGACCAGCAGGAGCTTCCAGGGCCATCCCAGATAGCGGGTTACCGCGAGCACGGCGTCGGAGCGGACCTGGGCGTCTCGCGCCCTCGATCAGGACGATCGAGTCGACGGCCGCGAGCCTGGATGTCGCGCTAAGGTGTCGAGCCGCGGTCTCGCCCTGGAGCGCGGCAAAGCGCATGGTCTTCCGCGTGTCGAAGCGGACGACCAGGCGCACGGTGGTGTTGCAGAGCGCGCAGAGACCGTCGTAGAGGAGGAGCGGCGCTCCGGGGTCAGACGAGGCCGGCTTCGCGGAGCTCCTCCTCGAAGTCCGGGGCCGGTTGCTTGGGCCGTCGGAAGAACCACCAGTGGTCGGTCGGGTCGTAGCCGTTCTCGGCCGCCAGCTCGTCGCCGGCGACCGGCCCGCAGTCGACGGTCAGGTCCCGGAACTGCCGGTCGAGCGCTTCGAGCCTGCGCTCGGCCTCGGACCGCTCGTCCTGGGTCAGTACTCGAGGGGCGCCCTGGAGCACGTCGCGGAGATCCATGTCGGTCTGATAGTCGGGCAGGGTGAGGTCGTATCCTTCGCCCACCGCGCTCACCACGCTTTCCCAGTGCGAGAGCAGTCCTTCGAGGCCCCCTCTGACGACGCTCGGCGTGCATCCTCGTCGTCGGAGATACTGGCGGATTCGGTCGGGTTGTTGGGTCATCGCTTCCGTTCTCCAGGGCTCGACGCCCGGAAGGATATGGCGGTGCCGATCGTCGTCAGATGATAGAATGAAGCCGCCCCCTGTCCGGTCAACCGGGGGTGGAGACGGGAAGGAGCGGGGGATGACGGGAGTCGAGAGGCCGCTTTCTGCGGCGTACTGGCGCGGATTCCGCAAGCGGACCCGGCGGTTCGCTGCTGGCTCGTGCCCGAGGAGCGGATCGAGTGGTCCCCGGTGTCGGGGCGCTGGAGCCGGAGACCTCTTCCGGCACCTGGGCGCCCTCGAGCGGTGGATGGCCGCGCGGAGAACGTTCCGGGCGTCCCTCGCGGCACCCGTCATGGCCCCGAGCTCGCCGCGGGCAAGGAGGCCGTCGGCGCGCTGATGGATCGCTGCCACGAGGAGTCGCTGGCGATCTTCGAGGGGTTGACCCCGGCCGACATGGCCGGCAAGAGTGACCCCGGCGGGCATGAGATCTACCACGGGCCAAGTGGCTCCGCGCGATGGTGGAGCACGAGGCCCATCATCGCGGTCAGATCTACTTGATGCTCGGTCTCCTCGGCGTCGAGACGCCCCAACTCTTCGGCCTCACCGAGGAGGAGGTGCGGCGGCGCTCGGCCTCATAGCCGCCGCCCCTCGTACCACCCGCGAATCGGACGGGGCTGGTAGGGCGCCTCCAGCGCCGCGACCTCTTCTTCGGTGAGCGAGATCGAGAGCGCCCGGGCCGCGGCTTCGAGCTGCTCGAGCTTGGTGACGCCGACGATCGGGGCCGTGACGCCGGGTCGGCCCAGGAGCCAGGCCAGCGCCGTCTCCGCCGGCGACACGCCGCGCGCCTCGGCCACCCGGGCGTTCGCCTCGATGATCTCACGATCTCCGGGATGGTCGTAGAGCTCGGGCGTCAGGGTGTCGCTCCCCGCGCGGGGGGTGCCTGCGGGGGCGGGCTTCCGCGCCAGGAGCCCCCGGGCGAGCGGCGACCAGGGAATCACCCCGATGCCCTGATCCCGGCAGAGCGGCATCATCTCCCGCTCTTCCTCGCGGTAGAGCAGGTTGTAGTGATTCTGCATCGAGACGAAGCGGCTCCCGCCACGGGCGTCGGCGGTGGACAGCGCCTTCATCATCTTCCAGGCGTAGGTCGAGCTGGCCCCGAGATAGCGCACCTTGCCCTGTCGGACCAGGAGGTCGAGCGCTTCGAGGGTCTCGTCGAGCGGGGTCTCGGGGTCGAAGCGATGGACCTGATAGAGATCGATCGCCTCGACGCCGAGTCGCCGGAGGCTGGCCTCGCAGGCCTCGGCAATATGCTTGCGCGAGAGGCCGCCGGTGTTCGGACGCCCGCCCCGCATCCCGAAGAACACCTTGGTCGCGATCACCACCTCGTCTCGCCGGGCGTAGTCGCGGAGCGCGCGTCCGGTGATCTCTTCGCTCACGCCGAGCGAATACATGTTGGCCGTGTCGAAGAAGTTGATGCCGAGCTCCACCGCGCGCCGGAAGAACGGTCGCGAGGCGGCCTCTTCGAGCACCCATGGCCGCCAGCCGGGATCGCCGTAGCTCATGCAGCCGAGACACAGCCGCGACACCGTCAGTCCGGTGCTGCCCAATCGGGTGTACTCCATTGTCACCTCATCTGCTCGCGCGGTGGCCGATTCTCCATCATCGGGCCGAGATTTACGACCGAATCACTCCCTGGACAAGGCGAAGCCCCCCACTATTCTTGAGGCGCTCGAGAACCCTAACGTGGAGGCTCACTGG
Source organism: Gemmatimonadales bacterium (assembly GCA_041390205.1). Lineage (GTDB taxonomy): Bacteria > Gemmatimonadota > Gemmatimonadetes > Gemmatimonadales > GWC2-71-9 > SHZU01. The sequence goes on along the minus strand of JAWKQJ010000005.1, from coordinate 96,811 downwards.
CCATGGCTCTCGGACCCAGGGCAACCCTCGCGATCGTCGCGGCGGTGGCCGCCCTCGCACCGGTCGATTCGGCTCGCGCGCAGGACGAAAAGACGACCTCGTTCACGGCCGACTTCGGCTTCGTGAGCACGGCTGGCAACACCAGCGTCTCGACCTTCAACCTCGGCGACAAGTTCGTGGTGCAGAAGGCGGACAAGTCGCTCATCTTCACGCAGATCCTGGGCATCGTCTACGGCCGCGCGGACGGCGTGAAGAATGCCGAGAACTACCGGGCCCAGGCCCGGCTCGACCTCGAGCTGACGCCGAAGCTCTACCTGTTCGGGCTCACCGGTTGGGATCGGAACGTCTTCGGCGGCATCGACCGCCGGTTCGAGGAGACCATCGGCCTCGCCCTCCGGGCCATCCGGCAGCCGAACGACGAGCTGACCCTCGAGGCCGGTCTCTCGCTCTTTCAGCAGCGCAACACCGTCGCGGATCAGAGCGGCGCGTTCGACGACAACTTCAAGGCGGGGCGGGCGGGCGCGCTCTACAAGCACACCTTCACCAAGACCACGTTCCTCACCCAGTCGCTCGAGTTCACGCCGAACTTCGACGACACGGAGGACTGGCGCCTCGACAGCGAGACCGCCCTGGTCGCGCCGATCTCGACCAACGTCGGCCTCAAGGTCGGGTACGTGGTCCGGTTCGACAACCTGCCGGGGCTCGCGCCCGATCCCGCCACCCCGGGCGAGCGACTCAAGAAGACCGACCGCTTCCTCACCGCCGGCATCACCGTCTCGTACTGACGATGAGAGGACGCTGGTCCGGGCCCGCGCTGCTCGCCGCCGGACTGGCGGTGGGCTGCGGCGCGGATCGGTCGGCGCTCGTCGGTCGCTGGGACGTGAGCTTCACCGACGGTGAGGAGCGGTACCCCGGCTGGCTCGAGGTCCGGGCCGAGGGCGACTCGCTCGCCGGGCGCTTCCAGGGCCGGTTCGGGCACGCCACGCCGATCGCCGGGATCAGGAGCGAAGGGAAGCGCTTCGGCTTCTCCTGGCCGGACGAGGGCGACCCGTCCGCGCCGGCGACGCTGCTCGAGGGTGAGATCCAGACCGACGAGCGACTGGTCGGGACGATGCGGAGTGTGCGGGACACGGTCGCGTTCGAGGGCCGTCGGGCGCCCCCGCTCACCCCGCGCGACGCGGTCGCGTTCGGCGCGGAGATCGACCTGCTCGGAGACGGCCTCGCCGGCTGGCAGCCGCGCGACCCCGCCGGTCCGAATGGCTGGACCCTGGTGGATGGCGAGCTGGTCAACACCCCGCCGAGCGGTGATCTGTACACCACCCGTCGTTTCACCGACTTTCGACTCTCCCTCGAGGTCAACGTCCCTCCGGGGGGCAACAGTGGCGTCTACTTGAGGGGACGGCACGAGGTCCAGGTCCAGGACGACGCCGGCCGAGACCCGCACAGCCGCCGGATGGGTGGCGTGTACGGACAGGTCACGCCGACCGCGTTGCCGGCGCTCCCGGCCGGCGAATGGCAACGGCTCGAGATCGAGCTGGTGGGGCGGCGGGTGACCGTCGCCCTCAATGGAGTGACGGTGATCGACAGGGTGGAGATACCCGGGATCACGGGCGGCGCGCTCGACAGCGACGAGGCGGCTCCCGGTCCCATCATGCTGCAGGGCGATCACACCGGGGTCCGGTATCGGCGGATCGTCCTGCGGCCGGCGGAGGACTGAGGATGCGAAGCACGCTCCCGATCGTTCTCGTCGCGGTCCTCGCTGGAACGGGCTGCGCGCCCGCCCCGGCCCCCGGGCCGCCGGTCGACGCCGCGGCGGAGGCGGCCGAGGCCGGAGCGCAGGTCCGCCGCACCGAGCTGGCGCGCTTCGAGGCCCAGGTGCGGCGGGACACCGTCGCGCTCGACTCGCTCCTCTCCGACGACCTGGTCTACACCCACTCCAACGCCCTGACCGAGTCGAAGGCGCACTTCCTCGAGACGATCGCGACCGATCGGATCCGCTACGACTCGATCGCGCCGGCCGAGATGACGCACCGGGTCTTCGGCGAGACCGCGGTAGGCAACGGACGCGTGCATGTGCGGGTCCAAATGAATGGGCAGACCATCCCGGTCGACCTGTTGTTCACCACGGTCCACGTCCGCCGCGACGGCCATTGGCAGCTGGTGGCCTGGCAGTCGACGCGGGCGCAATAACCCCCCAAGAGGAGGTCCAATGAGGAAGTTGCTGCTTGGCCTGGTTGCGGTTGGCGCGGTCACCCTGGCCGCCGGACGCACCGCGGAGGCCCAGGTCCGGTTCGGGGCCAACCTGAGTTGGGGCGGAGACACCGACGTCGGACTCGGCGCCCGACTCAACTTCGGCGTCGGCAGCCTCGCCGACTCGAAGCCGATCGAGGGCCTGATCACCTTCGACTACTTCTTTCCCGACGAGAGCTTCGGCGTCGACGCCACCTACTGGGAGATCTCGGCCAACGCGATCTACCGGTTCGTCGAGCGGGGGAAGGGCATCACGCCTTACGCCGGTGGAGGCGTCCTGCTGGCGCGGTCATCGGTCGAGGTCGGCAGCGGTCAGAACAGCATCTCCGGCTCGGACTCGGATATCGGATTGAGCATCCTCGGTGGCCTTCGCTTCAAGACGGCGGGCACGCTGATCCCATTCGCGGAGGCACGAATCGACATCGTCGCCGACAACTCGCAGCTGGTGCTGTCGGGCGGCGTGTACTTCGGTCAGCCCTGACCGACACGTCCGTTCCGCGAGAGCCCCGGGTCGGCCGGTCGCCGATCCGGGGCTCCTCGCGTCAATCGGTCCAGCTGGCGGGATCGATCGCCACCGTCGTGCCGGAGCGAATGGCCTGGTTGCCGAGGATGCCGACCACGGTGCTGGCGAGACCGTCGCGCGCGGTGCAGGGTACCGGCACGTTGGGGAAGCTCACGCTCCGCAGGAAGTCGGCGAGCGCGTAGTAGAGGGAAGAATACGGCAGCCCGATGCCTTCCTTCAGCTGGCCCAGCTCGGCGAGCTTGGTGGCGTCGGCGATCACGATGATGCCCTCGTCGTGATGGAACTGCTGCCGCAGTGCGTAGACCTCCCAGCCCATCGTGGGCGCGTCGAGCTCCTTGAACATCCAGCCGTGCGACCACGCCAGATCGAACGCGGCGTTGGTGCCGTGGAGCGCTTCCCGCTGCCCGCCATACGAGTTGGCGAGCGTCGCCTCGCTCTGCACCGCCGTCCCGTCCGCCCATCGGAAGATCGCCTGCACCGAGTCGGCGACCTCGCGGCCGTCCTTGCGGAGCTGAATCGAGCCGAACCCCAACGCCTCGGCCGGCATCGTCTCCCGAAACCAGTGAAAGACGTCGAGCTGGTGCGAGGCGATCTCCCCGATCAGACCGAGCGACAGCTCGGGGTCGAGCCGCCAGTTGCTCTCTTCCGCGCTCATCCCGTCCGGCGGGGGGAACCGCCAGGACGTCTTCCGGTGATAGTGGGTGCGTCCCGAGACGAAATCTCGGAAGGACGCCGTCTTGAAGAAGGTCCGGGCCAGCTGGTAGACCGGATTCGAGCGGGCCTGGTACCCGGCCATGAAGATCCGGTTGCTCGCCTCGGCCGCGGCGACGATGGCGCGGGCGTCCTCGATCGTGTGGGCCAGCGGCGCCTCGCAGAAGCAGTGCCGCCCGGCGCTCAGGACGTCCTCGACGATCGCCCGATGGAGATGGGTCGGCGTGGCGACCACGACCGCCTCGAGGTCGCGCCGTCGCTCCAGCATCGCGCGGTGATCGGCGAACCCTTCGCTGCCGGGCGCCCGCTCGCGCGCGCTCGCGAGCCGGGAAGGATTCGTGTCCGCCACCGCCACGATCCGCGCGCCCTCGATCTTCTGCAGCTCGGTGATGATCGCCCGACCCTGGCGACCCACGCCGACCAGACCGACGGCCTTCGGCTCGATCAGACGCCGCGGCCCGAGCCGGGCCAGCTCGGGCAGCAGCGCGAGACTCGCGACCGACCCGGCCGCCCCGTGCAGAAAGGATCGGCGATCGGTCACGTCGGCGACCCGGGCAACGGATGCCACTCGGCGTCGCGCTCGCGAATCCAACCGCGCCAGGCCGGGCCCGCCGGCAGCCGCCGTGGGGCGCCAGCCGCGATCGCGGTTGCCCAGGCATCGGCCACCCGGCCGCTCGGCCCCACGATCGCGACGGTCCTGGCCGCGTCGACCGCCCGCCCTCGCGGCCCCGCAGGTGTCGCTCCGCGGCTCCGTCCCGTACTCGATGGGTCGCCGACACCGAGTAGGCGAGATCCGTCAACGCGAACGCCGCAGCGCCGAGCTCGTCCTCGAGCGCCACGCGCCAGGGCCGGCCGTCCGCCGCCAGGCCCAGCGCGATGCCGCTGCTGGTGCCGCCGTGGACGAACGCCCCTGCCACCCCGGCCGCCCGGAGCTCCGCCGCGGCGAGGTCGAGCGCGTGGCCCTTGGCGATCGCCCCGAGATCCAGCTCGACCGCGGCCGATTGCAGTGAGACCGCCCCCTCCTCGGAATGAACGAGGAGCCCGCCCGAGCCGCCGGTCACGTCGAACCATCCGTCGGTCCGCGCGCCGATGGCCAGGGCGTCTTCGAAGAGGGACAGGGTCGCCGCGTCGACGGCGACCCTCCGAGGGGCCACCCGACGGAGGTGGGCGAGCAGACCGGACGGGTCGAAGCGGCTGAGCCGGACCGCCAGCTCGTCGATGACGTCGAGTGCCGTCTCGGCGGCCGCGAGCAGCAGCACAGGGTCGGCGCCGTGCGCCACCAGCTCGAAGCGGGTGGCCATGGCCTCTCGCGCGAGGCGGATCGCGCCGCCCGGCGGCGAGGCGATCGAGCCGCTCAGAGCTTCTTCACCTTGCGCTTGGCGGGATCGTACCCGAAGGCGGATCCCTCCCAGAGCGAGCGGGTGGCGAGGTCGACGATCACCATCACCTTGGCGCCGAGCTCGACCGGGCTCGCCGACGGCGCCTTGCTCCGCATCGCGTCGAGCCACTGGATCCGAAGCTGGTCCTGCTCGTCGCCGAGGTCCTCGCCCGGGAAGATCTGCTCTTCGACCTCGTCCGCGTAAAGCCGCTCGGGTCGGAGCAGCGCCTGCCGCCCGCCCACGTACAGGTTGCCGTGGTGGCCCCGGATCACGGTTTCGAGACCCAGCTCGTTCACGGTCGACCCGGCCACGACCATCGTGTGCCCGCCCTCGAACTCGGCCGTCAGGTTGATCTGGTCGTGGTTCTCCATCGCCTTGTCGACGTAGTGCCCGCCGCTCGCGACGACCCGGGTGGGCCAGCCCAGGTCGAGCGCCATGACCAGCGGCGCGATCCGGTGCACCAACAGGTCGCCGATGATCCCCGTGGAGTACTTCCGATAGCGTCGCCAGCGTGCGTAGATCTCCGGATCCCAGTCCACCTTGCCGAGCGGACCGCACCACTGCTGCCAGTCCAGGTTGACCCCGGGCTCCCACGACGGGTCGACCTCGTAGTAGAGCCACTCGCCGTCCTTGTTGTTCCGGCAGTAGCTGGTCTGGCTCCACACCGGCTTGCCGATGGCCCCGTCGGCGATCAGCTCCCGGGCCTTCCGATAGCTCCCGTACATCACGAATTGGGTGCCGACGGTGACCAGGCAGCCCGGGTTCTTCTCCACCACGTCGGTCAGCCGAAGCGCCTCCGGCAGCCTCAGCGTCATCGGCTTCTCGACGTAGACCGCCTTTCCGGCTTCGATCGCCTCCTCGGTCATGCGGGCGTGCCAGTGCTCCGGCACCGCGATCACGACCCCGTGGAGGTCGGGCCGCTCGAGCAGGGCGCGGTAGTCGGCGTAGTGGGTCTCAACGGTGCCCTCACCCTGGATCTCCTCCGCCTTGGCGCGGGCGGCATCGAGGCGGGCCTGGCAGACGTCCGCCAGGGCGGCGACCCGGACCGCTGCCCGCCCGTCGGTGCCGATCCGGGCGAACGCCTCCACGTGACCGGTTCCCATTCCGCCGGTGCCGACAAACCCGATCCGGGCGGGCTCCTGTGCGGCGGGGACGAGTCGCGGGGCCGCGACTGGGGTCGGCAGGGCGGCCAGACGATCGATCAGTCGATTGGTCTGGTCGGTGGAGAGGCCGCCGAGTCCGGCGGCGACGCCGGCGGATTGGCGGAGGAAGCTGCGTCGATCCGTCGACTTGCTCACGATCAGCCTCGGAGCTCGAGCGAGATGACCCGGCGGAGGAGTCGCAACGTGGCGGCGATGCCGTCGCGCTCGGCGAGTCCGCTGCCCTCGTATTCGATGCCGATCCAACCGCGATATCCGGCGGACCGGACGATTCCCATCATTCGGACGTAGTCGGTATGGGTCTCGTTTCCGTACCCGTCGAAGTCGTGGGACTTGGCGCTCAGCGCCTTGGCGAAGGGCATCATCTCGGCGACGCCCTGGTAGCGGTCGTACTCGTAGAAATTCCCGAAGTCGGGCAGGGTCCCGCAGCGCGGATGGTCCACCCGGCGCATCACGCCGGCGAGCCAGTCGCCGTGGGACGACAGGCCCCCGTGGTTCTCCACGATCACGTTGAGCTCGAGCGGCTCGGCGAGCTCGGCCAGCCGCCGGAGGCCATCCGCCGCGAGCCGTTGCTGCTCATCGGCGCTTCCCTCGCTCGCGGCATTGACGCGGATCGTCGCGCAGCGCAACGTCTTGGCGGCGTCGAGCCAGCGCCGGTGGTTCTCGACCGCCTTGGCGCGAGCCGCCGGATCGGGGTCGCCGAGCCGGCCCTCGCCGTCACACATGATCAGGTGCTGGTAGACGCCCTCGCTGTCCGCCCGTCGGTTCATCTCCCGGAGGTAGGGCGCGTCCGTCGCCCGGTCCTTGAAGAAGCTGTTGACGTACTCGATCGCTCCGATCCCGAAGTCACGGCGGGCGATCCTGGCGAAATCGAGGTGATCGATCGCGCCACTCCGCAGGGCTCGGTGGAAGGACCACTGCGCCAGGGAGATCTGATACCGCTCCGCCGGGGGCTCTGCGAGGCGGTCCCACGGCAGCATCACGGCTCCGAGGCCGGCCTGGAGCAGCTCGCGGCGGGTGAGGCTCTGGGTCATGGGTCGGGATGGCAAGGGAATTCGGGAATGTACGGGGCGAGCCGGGCCGGTGACAGGCCAGGTCCATGGCCCGATGGCCGCCCGGCGTCGCTGGAGGGGTTTGGAGGGAGTGGCCAAGGTTGGTGGCGCCGACCAGGGTGGTCGGATGACCGAGCTCGATCCGTTGCGACCGGCCTCATCCGTTTCGGCCGAAGACATTTGCCAGCAGTTATTTACAGTAATTAAGCAAACATTTCTTTATTTACTGGAGGGGCCTTGAGCAAGTCGCCGGTCGGACGGCTGTCGGTCATGATGTTCCTGCAGTATGCCGTGTGGGGCGCATGGCTCCCGCTCGCCGCCCGCTACCTCTCCGCCTCGCCCGCCGAAGGAGGCCTCGGCTTCACCGGGCCGCAGATCGGGCTGATCCTCGGTCTGGCCGGCTCGATCGGAGCCGTCGCCTCCCCGTTCATCGCCGGCCAGCTCGCGGATCGGTATTTCAGGACCGAGCGCTTCCTGGCCGTGCTGCTGGTGGTGGGCGGGGTGGTCAAGTGGCTCACCGCCAGCCGCACCGACTACCCGTCCTGGTTGCTGCTCTCGATCCTCTACAGCGTCGTCTACATGCCCACGCTGGCGCTGTCCAACTCGATGGCCTTCGCCCACTTGAGCGATCGCGACCGGCAATTTCCGAAGGTCCGGGTCTGGGGCACGATCGGCTGGATCGCCGTCAGCTGGGCCTTCCCGATGCTCTATCTCCAGAGCGACCTGTCGCTCCAGTGGATGCCGCCGTTCCTGGTCGGCGCGGAAAAGGCCAACGTCACGGCCCGCCTGGCCGATTCGCTCCGGTTCGCCGCCCTGATCTCCTGGGCGTATGCCGCATACTGCCTGTTGCTCCCCGCGACGCCCCCGAGGCGCGAGGCCACCGAGTCGCTCGCTTTCGCGAAGGCCTTTCGTCTCCTCCGCGAGCCGTCGTTCCTGGCGCTGGTGGTCGCGAGCCTGCCCATCAGCATCATCCACCAGATCTACTTCATCCAGACGCCGCCATTCCTGTCCCACCTGGGGCTCCTGGACAGCCAGATCGGCCCGGCCATGACGATCGGCCAGTTCAGCGAGATCGCGGTCATGGCGGCGCTCGGCCTGATGCTCGCCAAGCTCGGGTTCCGCACCGTCATCAGCATCGGCGCTCTGGCCTACTTCGTCCGCTACTTCATCTGGAGCGTCACCTCGCTGCCGGTCGAGGTCCAGGTGGCGAGCCAGGCCCTCCACGGGATCTGCTACGCCTGCTTCTTCGCCGCGGGCTTCATCTACGCGGACCGGGTCGCGCCGGCCGACGTGAGACACTCGGCCCAGACCGTCTTCGGGATCCTGATCCTGGGCGGCGGCCCCGTCCTGGGCGGGATCCTGTCGGGGATGCTGAGCGAGTGGTACGCCACCCCGGACGGCGGGATCGCGTACGGTCCGCTTTGGCGGGTGGTGGCCTTCATCGGGCTCGCGGCGGCGGCCTTCTTCTACGTCGCGTTCCGCGAGAAGAAGGGCCCGGTCGAGGCGTGACGGGGTCCGGATCCACCCTTAAACCCCGGGCCGGGGTTCGGCGTCCAAAGCGGGCGTGACCACCATCGCCCTCGAGCTCGCCGGGGCCGGACGATCCGGACCGGACCCCACCGCCGTGCCTGCGGACGTCCTGGCCGCGCAGCAGGGGAGCGAGCCGGCGTTCGAGGCCCTCTACCGCGCGCACGTCGATCGGGTCTACGCGCTGGCCCGCCGGCTGGCCTACCGTCCAGCGGAGGCCGACGACCTCACCCAGGACGTCTTCGTCCGGGCCTGGGAGGCGCTCGCCAGCTTCCGGGGCGCGAGCTCCTTCGGCACCTGGCTCTACCGCCTCGCCGTGAACGTGATTCTCTCCGATCGGCGGAGCGCGTGGCGCCGGAGCCGGCGCTTCGTGAGCTCCGAAGAGACCGACGGTCCCGTCGGCCGGGTGGCGCCGGCGCCGGTCGGCATCAAGCTCGATCTCGAGCAGGCGATCGCCGGGCTCCCGCCCGGGGCGAGGACCGTGTTCGTGCTGCACGACGTCGAGGGCTACCAGCATCGGGAGATCTCGGAGCTGACGGGCATCGCGGTGGGCACCTCGAAGGCCCAGCTCTTTCGAGCCCGCCGGTTGCTGAGGGAGGCGCTCGCCTGATGGGCTGCGACGAGCTGCGTGACCTCCTCGACGCCTACCTCGCCGGCGAGCTCCCTGCACGGGAGCGGTCGGCGCTCGAGCGGCACCTGGCCGAGTGCGCGGAATGCGCGGAGGATCTGGCCGCGGCCCGCGCGATCGCCCCGGCCGCCAGGGCACTGCCCAAGCGCTTGCCCGCGCCGGATCTCTGGCCCGCGATCGAGCGCCGGATCCGATCTCGCGGCAGGATCACCCTTCCGGTGTGGGGCCTGGCCGCGGCCGCCCTGCTGCTGCTGGCGCTCGGTGCCACGCTCAGCCGAATCGCGCTGCCCGGGCCCGCCGAGTCGGTGTCCGCCGGGTCCTTCGTCGAGGCGGAATCCCGCTACCGCGAGCTGGCCGCCGTGCTCGCCGCGGACTATCGCGCCGCGGAGCCCGAGCTCGCCGCCGAGACGCGGCGTGTGGTGGAGGCCAATCTCGAGGTGATCGAGCGAGCCTTGGCCGAGACCCGGCGAGCCCTCACCTCCGACCCCCGCAACCGCGCCCTCGAGCAGATGGTGTTGGCCGCCTACCAGCGGAAGATCGAGTTCCTGGAGCGGGTCTCCAGCTACCGGGAGGACGGCGGATGAGGAGCTGGCTCTTCGCCCTGCCGCTGTTGGTCGCGGGGACGGTGCACGCTCAGGAGCGGCATCTCGGCTTCAGGCTGGACCCGAGCGCGGCGATCCGGATCCACAACCTGGTCGGCACGACGACGGTGATCGGATGGGACCGTGATTCGGCGGACATCGTGGCGCGGGTGCCTGCCGGTGGCGGCCGGCTCTACGCCGGCGGGATCGGGGACGCCGCCAAGATCGGCGTCGAGGGTCAGGACCCGTCGCGAATGCCGGGCTCCGATCTCACCATCCGGGTGCCCGCCGACGCCCGGGTCTGGATCAAGAGCGCGTCGGCGGCGGTCCGGGTGGAGTCCATGGTGGGCGAGGTCGAGGCGGTGGCGGTGACCGGGGAGCTTCGCCTGGCCGGTTCGCCCCGGGTCGCGCTGCTCGAGACCATCGATGGCAACGTCTCGGTCCAGGGGATCGCCGGCGTGCTCCGGGTGCGGGCCGGCTCGGGCACCGTCACGATCGACGATCCGAAGGGTCAACGGGGCGACGTCTCGGTCACCAGCGTGCAGGGCGGCATCACGCTCGCGGCGCCGGTGTTGCTCACCGCGCGGCTCGAGACGGTCTCGGGCGACATCGAAGTCCGGGGCCATCTCTCGGGCTCGGGGCGGCTCGACCTGGAGACCCACGGCGGCGACGTGCATCTGGCGCTCGCGCCGCCGGTCGACGCGCGGCTGGAGCTCACCTCGGTCGCGGGCGACGTCGTGACCGTGATCGACGGCCGGGAGACCCGCCGCGGCGCCGGCACGGTGTCGCTTCTGGTCGGCGCCGCCGGCAAGAAGGGCGGCGCGCAGGTCACCGCCCGCACCTTCAAAGGGACCATCCGGGTCGATTCAAACGCTTCGCGGTAGCCGGACGTCTCACCGGGCCGAACCCAACTCGGAGACCCGATGGTCCGCCGCCGCTTCTTGCTCGCCACCCTGTTCGCTCTCACCGTCGCGACCCCGCTCCTCGCGGGACCGGCCTGGATCGCGATCGAGTTCCCCGCGAATCCCTATGCGCCCGGAAGCCAGGACGCCTTCCTGATGGTGCACGCCTTTCACCACCGTGCGCCCGCGGGTCTCACGGTCACCGGCACCGCGGAAGGGATCGTGAACGGTGCCCGCCGCTCCGTTCCGCTCGCGCTCCGCGGCACGCAGCGCACCGGCGTCTTCGCTCTGACCAATCAGTGGGGTGACGCCGGGGTCTGGTCGTTGGTTCTCACCGTGACCGAGGCCAAGGAGAATCAGGCCCAGGCGCTGGTCAAGGTTTCGGACGGCAAAGTCGTCGGTGTGGAGGTGGCCACGCGGCAGGGTCGCGACGGTGCCAGGCCGCTGACCTTCCCACGGCTGTTCACCCAGGCGGAAATCGAGGCGTCGCTCCGCGATCGCGCCGAGTGAGTCTGCGGCCGATCGGGCTCGAGCGGCGGCCTAACGCCGCCGCTCGAGCTCGCGCAACGCCTGCTGGTGACCGGCCGCCGCCGCCCGCCGCAGCCACTCCATGCCCGTCTCGTCGGAGCGGTCGACACCCCGCCCGTTGAAGTAGAGCAGCGCCAGCTGGTACTGCGCCTCCGGGCTGCCGGCCTGCGCGGCTCGATCGAGCCAGGACCTCGCGCGCGCGTAGTCGCGATCGACGCCGTCGCCGTCGGCGTAGCGCCGGCCGAGCAGGACCTGACTCTGCACGTCGCCGGATCCCGCCGCCTTGACGAACCAGTCGAGCGCCGCGGCGCGGTCGCGCACGACGCCGAGTCCCTGGTCGAGTCGCTGCGCGACGATCGGAAACGCGCGGGCGAAGCCCGCGTTGGCCGCGCCGAGGTAGCGGTTGGTCGCGAGCGTCGGATCGAGTGCGGCGCCGTTGCCGGTGCTGTAGCGCTCGCCGAGCTCGAAGAGCGCGAGCGCGTCGCCCGCGCGCCCGGCGGCCTCGAGGTACTTGAGCGTCTCGCCCGGGCCGAGAGCGGGGGCGCGTCCGTCCCGGATCAGCGATGCCATGCGGCGGCTGGCCCGAGCGCTGCCGCTGTCCGACTCGATCGCGCAGCGGCCCAGCGCCGAGACCCATTCCTGCCGGCCGTAGAGCGCCTCGCAGTCCGGCGGCGGCGCCACCGGCTCGGCCGGGACGGTGTCGCGCGGAGGAGCGCGCCGGGTCGTGTCGAGCACCGGATCGGGGTCGATCACCAGCGCGGTCCCGGTGTCGCGTCTCGCGGCCGGCGGCGGCGGTGGCGCGACGACCGCCGGGGTCACCGGGGGCACGGCCGGGGGCGGCGGCGCCGGGCTCGCCTCCGGAGCCGGGCCCAGCTCGCCCTGACGGCTGCCGTTGTTGCGCACCGCCATCGCCACGGCGACGACCACGGTGGTGAGCACCGCCGCCCCCGCGGCCCACCGCCTGACGACGGGTCCCCGCGGCGCCGGCGGCAGCCCGGCGGTCGGCGCCAACTCGCCCTTGAGCGCGGCGGCAAAATCCTGCGTGGTGGCGAAGCGCCGGGCGGGGTCCTTCTCGAGCGCCCGATGGAGCGTGGCGACGAGCGAGGGCGGCAGTCCCGGCGCGAGCCGGTCGAGTCGGGGAGCCGATTCGAGCAGCAGCTTGGTGATCACGGCGCGCGCCGTCTCGCCGCCGAAGGGCACCTGACCGCCGAGCATCTGATAGCCGATCACCGCGAGCGAGTACTGATCGGTCCGATGGTCGACCGTGGCCTCGCCGCTCGCCTGCTCGGGGCTCATGTACTGCGGTGTGCCGACCACCACGCCCGTGCCGGTGAGATCGCGATCCCCTCCGTCCATCGCCTTGGCGATCCCGAAGTCCATCAGCCGAACCCGCCGGTCTCGGCCCTCGAGCACGATGTTCTCGGGCTTGATGTCCCGATGGACCACGCCGGCCTCGTGGCTCGCGGTGAGCGCCGAGGCCGCTTCCAGCAGGATCCGGGTGGCCTCGGCCACCGGGATTCTGCCCTCCCGGCTCATTGCGTCCTTCAGGCTCTCGCCCTGGATCAGGGGCATGACCAGGTAGCACACGCCACCCGCCTCGCCGACGTCGTACACCGGCACGATGTGCGGGTGGTTGAGCGCGGCGACCGCGAGGGCCTCGCGCCGGAACCGGGCCAGCAGGTTGGGCGTGACGATCAGGTCGGGCCGGAGGACCTTGATGGCGAGCTCGCGATTGAGCTTGAGGTCCTGGACCGCGAAGACTTCGGCGTAGCCTCCGCGGCCGATCAGCCGGCCAAGGCGAAAATTGGGGCCGAGGATCCGCTGGAGCCGCTCAGGCTCGGTGGCGTAGCTCGCCGACTGGCGGCCAGGCTCGAGCTCGACCGACGGCTCGCCAAAAATCTGGGTAGCCGTCGCCGACCCGCATTGCGCGCAGAAGGCCGCGTCGTCGGGCAGCTCGGTTTCGCAGGTGGGGCAAGTTCTCGCGGGCACGCCAGAGGTGGCTCAAACCAAAGCAGGAAGGGCAATTATCACGCCACCGAGGGGGGTGGTCAAGGACGCCGTTTGTCTGCCTCCTTCTTTGCCTCCGGGTGGCCCTGCTGCGCCGCCCGATCGAGCCAGACGAAACCGAGACTGTCTGACTTCTGGACGCCTCGACCTCGGACGTAGGCCATGCCGAGCTCGTATTGCGCCGCGGTATGGCCCTGCTCCGCGGCTCGGGTGAACCAGCTGAACGCCTCGGTCTCGTTCTTCGGCACGCCGCGGCCGCGCGCGTACATCACGCCGAGGTTGTACTGCGACGCCCGATTGCCCTGCTCCGCGGCTTTCCGGTACCAGAACGCGGCCTCCTGATCCCGGCGTGGCGATCCGAGCCCCTGCTCGTAGCGCTCGGCCAGGACCGGCCAGGCGGCCTCGATCCCGGCGTCGGCGGCCTGGCGGAGCAAGTCCGTCGCCTCCCGCTCCCGGGCATCGTTGCCCGGCGACGCCGCGAGCAGCAGGCCAAGCTGATAGGCCGCGGTCGCGTCGCCGCCGGTTGCCGCGCGACGGTACCAGCTCTTGGCCGCCGAATCCGAGGCCTCGACGCCGTTGCCATCCTTGTAGAGGACGGCGAGCTGCCGCATCGCGGCGGCGTTCCCGCCTTCGGCCTCGCTCAAGCAGAGGCTCGCGGCCGAAGTCCAGTTGGCCTCGCGCACCGCCGCGCCGCAGGACCTCGGCGTGGCAGGGGTTGGCGGTGGTGGGGGTGGCACCGGTCGCTCGGGGCGGGTCGAGCGCGGCGTCGGCGCCGAAGTCGTGGCCGTCGGCGCCGCGGGCGGCGGCGCCGGGGTCCCGACGATGGTCGACCCGGCGGTGTCGGTGATGACCGGGCTGGCGGCGGCCACCGCCACTCCGCTGTCGGCCACGGCGGTCGAGTCGGTCGCCGCGGGCACGGAAGTCGGCGGGCCGCTCAGTGCGTAGGCGAGCGCCGCGACCGCGACCACGCCGATGCCCGCGGCGGCCGGGAGCCAGGCGGGCCGCCGCTTGGTCGCCTTGGGGGCCGGCTCGGCTGGGGCCGGAGTGCCGGCGGGCGGTGTCGGCTTCTTGGCGCCCTCGGCCGGCGTCGGCAGCTCGTCCGTCTTCGCGAGCCGGTCGGCCGTGTTGAAGATCGGGGGCCAGTGCTCCGATCCGGTGAGCGCCTGGGCAAACTCCTCCATCGAGGAGTAGCGGTCCCGCGGCTCCTTCGAGAGCGCCTTCTCGATCGCGAAGGCCAGGCTGGCCGGCACGTCGGGCACCAGGTCGCGGAGGCTCTTCGGAATCCCGACCATCTGCTGGAAGAGGATCGCCCGGGTCGATTCGCCGTCGAAGGGCAGCTCGCCGGTGATCATCTGATAGCCGACCACGGCCAGCGCGTACTGGTCGCTCCGATGGTCCAGGTTGGGCTCGCCGGCCGCCTGTTCGGGGCTCATGAAGTGCGGGGTGCCCACCAGGATGCCGGTGCTGGTGAGGCCGGATCCCTCGCTCGAGTCTAGGGCCTTCGAGATCCCGAAGTCCATCAGCTGCACCCGCCGGGCCCGGCCTTCGAGCATGATGTTCTCGGGCTTCACGTCCCGATGGACCACGCCGGCTTCGTGGGCGGCCTCGAGGGCGTCCGCCGCCTCGACCAGGATCCGCACCGCCTCTCGTGGGGGGCGGGGGCCTTCGCGAACCAGCAGCGCTTTGAGGCTCTCGCCCCGGATGAACGGCATGATCAGGTAGATCATGCCCTCGGCCTCGCCGATGTCGTAGATCGGGACGATGTGCGGGTTGCGGAGCGCGGCGACGGTCTCCGCCTCTCGGCGGAATCGGGCGATCAGCTGGTCGGAGACCGAGAGCTCGCTCCGCAGCACCTTCACCGCGAGCTCGCGCTTGAGCCGGCGGTCGTGGAGCAGGAAGACCTCGGCGAAGCCACCGCGCCCGATCAGCTTGCCGAGCTCGTAGTGGGCGCCGAGCACCGTGTCGAGCCGGGCCAGATCGCGGGAGGGCATCCGGTCGGTCGAGAGGGTTCTGATCTCGCCCGTGGTCCGATCGATGCCACTGTGTGGCGTGGCCGCACCACACATGAAGCAGAAGGCCGCCTCCTCGGGGAGGGGGGTGTTGCAGGAGGGGCAGGCCTTGGTTACGGGCATTCCCGGAAATTCCCGGCGTCCGTCTGTGGCGTCAAGCACGTCACACGCCGAGTGGACGCCGCTGGCGTGCGACGGACCGTCTCGAATGGCTCGGACGGGGCCCTCGGGGCTAAATTAACCAGCTTTGTCCGGCCGGGGGCCCCGCCAGGCGATCCGGCCCCCGATCCCTTTTCGTCTCTCACGTCGGCGTCCTTCGATGAGCATCATTGCGAGCAACATCCGGCGCGGTATGGCCATCATGCACAACGGCGAGCCCTGCCGGGTGCTCGAGTTCCACCACCACACCCCCGGCAATCTCCGGGCCCTGGTCCAGGCCAAGCTGAGAAAGATCCGCTCGGGCATCCAGTTCGAGCATCGCTTCCGGGCCACGGACTCGCTCGAGGTGGCCGAGCTGGAGACCCACGAGCTGGATTTCCTGTACAAAGCCGGCGACACCTATCATTTCATGAACGCGGAGACCTTCGACCAGCTCGAGGTCGTCGAGGCCGATCTGGGCGATGACGCGAAGTGGATGGCCGAGGGGATGCGGATCATGGCCGAGTTCTACGAGGGCCGGCCGATCGGGATCCAGCTGCCGAACTCGCTGGTGCTCGAGGTGGTCGAGACGGCGCCGGTGATGAAGACAGCGACCAAGTCCTCGTCGTCGAAGCCGGCCACGCTCAACAACGGTATCACGGTCAACGTTCCCGAGTTCATCGAGACCGGCGAGAAGGTGCGCGTCAACCCGCAGACGGGCGAGTACCTGGATCGGGCCAAATAGAGGGGTAGCGATGTCGTTGTGGGTGTTGGTGGTGCAGCTGCTGATCTCGTCGGCCCCGGCGCCGGCGAGCGCGGTTCTGCCGGACACCATCCCCTTCGCCGCCCTGGTCGACTCGCTCTCGGAGTCGGGCGGGTACTTCGACACCGACAATCTGATCTCGAACGAGGCCTCCTATCTCCACGTGGCGCCGACGCTGCGCGCCATGGCGGTGACCGGTCAGGCCTATCTCGGCGTCGGGCCGGATCAGAACTTCTCGTACATCGTGGCCTCCCGCCCGGCGATCGCCTTCTTGCTCGATCTCCGCCGCGACAATCTGCTGCTCCATCTGCTCTACAAGTCGGTCTTCGAGACCGCGCCGACCAGGATCGAGTTCCTGACCCAGCTCTTCGGCCGTCCGGCGCCGGAGCGGCCCGCGGACTGGCGCAGTCGCCCGCTCGACGAGCTCCTCGGCTACGTCGATACCGTCCGGGTCGACCCCGCGCGCCAGGACCGGCTGCACCGCCAGCTGCTCGATCGGATCCGCGGCTACGACATCCCCCTCTCCGCCCAGGACGTCGCCACCCTCCAGCGCTTCCACGGCGAGTTCATGCGCGCCGGGCTCGCGCTCCGCTTCACCAGCTACGGCCGGGGCCCGCGATCCTACTACCCGACCATCCGGCAGCTCTACCTGGAGCGGGACCTGCTCGGGCGGCAGGCCAGCTTTCTCGCGGAGGAGGAGGGCTACGCCTTCCTGCGCGACCTGGAGCGCCGGGGCCGCGTCGTCCCCATCGTCGGCGACTTCGGCGGGCTCAAGGCGCTCAAGGGCGTCGGGCGCTTCCTCCGGGCCCACGACCTCACGCTCAGCGTCTTCTATACCTCGAACGTCGAGTTCTACATCTTCCGCCAGGGCACCCTGCGCCGATACGTGGAGAACATGCGCGCGCTCCCGTGGAGCGATCCGGGACTGATCGTGCGCAGCTATTTCGGCGGGGTGATGGGCCAGACCCATCCGCAGGCGATTCGGGGCTACGCCAGCGCCCAGCTGCTCCAGACCGCCAAGAGCTTCCTCGAGCTGACGGGCGACCCCGACGCGGTCTCCTACTGGGACGTGGTCACCGTGGGCGCCCTGCCGCTGGAGCGCTAGCGCGTCGCCTGCTGGTCGGCCGCGGCGGCGGCCGGTATGTTTGGGTCCTCTCGCGTCCTCGATGACGGACTCCAGTCAAATGCCGAAGCTCGTTCGCTGGCTCAGCGTCGCCGCGCTGGTCGGCGGGCTCCCGTCCTGCGGGGAGCCCGTGGCCGACGGCACCATCGTGGTGATGTACGACAACCAGTTCACCAGTGCGGTGGTCCGGGTGCCCGTCGGCGCCCGCGTGACCTTCCTGAATCGGGGCCGCACGGTCCACAACGCGATCGGGTCGGACGGCGGCTGGAAGACCTCGGACGTGGCCGCCAACTCCGGCGAGGAGGGCCGTGGCGCCGACGTGGTGTTCGACCAGCCCGGCGTGTACCGCTATCACTGCTCGTACCACGGCACCGCCGGTGGGGACGGCATGGCCGGCGTGGTGGTGGTGGGCGACGTCGACTACAGCCCGAGCCCCAGGGGCCGGATCGAGCCGGCGACCGAGCCGAGCGGGGCGACCCGGCACGTGCCCGCCGACTACCCGACCATCCAGGCAGCCGTCGACGCCGCCGGGCCCGGGGATCTGATCCTGATCGAGCCCGGGGTCTACCGCGAGGAAGTCACCGTCACCACTCCCTCGTTGGTGCTCCGCGGCACCGACCGGAACGCGGTGATCGTGGATGGCGAGTTCGTCCGCGGCAACGGGATCGCCGTCCTGGCCGACGCCGTGGCGGTGGAGAATCTGACCGCGCGGAACGCCGTGCTCAACGGGTTCTTCTGGACCGGCGTCACCGGCTTTCGGGGGCGATACCTGACCGCCTACAACAACGGCGACTACGGCATCTACGCGTTCGGCTCGACCGACGGCGTGATCGAGGACTCCTACGCCTCGGGCTCGCCGGATTCCGGCTTCTACATCGGCCAGTGCTATCCCTGCCGGGTGATCGTCCGCCGGGTCGTGGCCGAGCGGAACGGGCTCGGCTTCTCGGGCACCAACGCCGGCGGCGAGCTCTACGTCGTGGGCTCGATCTGGCGCCACAACCGCGCCGGAATCGTGCCCTCCTCGCTCGACGTCGAGCTCGATCCGCCGCAGCGCGAGGCCGTCTTCGCCGCGAACCTGGTGTACGCCAACCACGACCGGGCAGCGCCGGCGACCAAGCTGACCTCGCTCGCTTTCGGCAACGGCATCCTCCTCGCGGGCGCGGTGCGGGACACGATCGCCGGCAACGTGGTCCTCGACCATCAGGCCCACGGGATCCTGGTGAGCCCGATCCAGGACCGGCTCTATTACGCGCCGCACGGCAACGTGATTCGCGACAACGTCGTGCTGGGCTCCGGCCGGGCCGATCTCGCCAACGGTGGCCTCGGCGCGGAGGGCAACTGCTTCGCGGGCAACGAGCATCGCGCGGCGGCGCCGATCGGGCTCGAGACGCTCCAGGGCTGTCGTGGGCTCCGCCTGCCCTGGTGGTCGGATCTGGTCCCGCTGGCGTCGATCTTCTACCGGGCGGCCATCGCCGGCTCCCTCGAGCTGCCCGACTGGAAGCGGGTGGCGGTTCCGCCGCCCCAGCCCACGATGCCCGACGCGGCGACGCTGCCCGCGTCGCTCGCGACCGATCCCTACCGCGCCGCCGGCTTCCTGCTCGCCTCGGCGACCCTGCCGCCGGAGACCGACGCCGTGCTGGCCGAGTTCCGCTCGGGATCCTGGGCGTTCGATGGCGGCGGCTTCGGGGCGCGGATCGTGGCGAATGCCACCCTGCTCGCCTTCCTCGGCGTGCTGGGATGGTGGCTGGCTCGCTGGCGGAGCCCGCGGCCCCGCCGGCACCCGTGGCGGGCTCGGCTCGGTGCGCTGCTCGGGGGCGCGGCCATCTGGCTCATCGTGCTGGTGGCCAGCGCGATCGTGTCGGGCAGGATCTGAGCTGTTGCACAATTGACCGTCTCTTAATCGACCGATAGCTTGGGCAGAGCCACGACCTCCCTGGAGGTGATCATGGCACGACCCCGGGCGCGCCTCGCGGCCGCCGACTCTCTCGCTCGCTCGCTCCTGGTCTTCGCGCTCGCCGGCTCGCTCTCGAGCTGCGGCGCCTCGCATGGCGACCACCAGGTCTTCGTCACCATGGGCGACAACGTCTTCTCGCCCCGGGAGATCCGGGTGCCGGTGGGGACCAGGATCCACTTCCGCAACATGGGCGGCACCATTCACGACGCGGTCTCGGTCGACGGCAGCTGGTCGACGTTAGGCGAGGACGGGCAGGGAATGGGCGTCGGCAAGTGGACCGAGGTGGCGTTCGACACCCCGGGCGTCCACCCCTTCTACTGTCCCTATCACGCCACCAAGGACGCCAGCAACGGCATGGTCGGCGTGGTGGTGGTCGGCGACGTCGACTACAGCCCCGGCGGCCGGGCGGGCGGGGCGATGGACGTGGTCGATCGGGCCAGCGGCACGGTGCGGCGCGTGCCGGAAGAGTACCCCACGATTCAGAGCGGGGTCGACGCCGCGGCCCCGGGCGACCTGGTGCTGATCGCCGAGGGGACGTATCACGAGGAGATCTACGTCACCACCCCGTCGATCACCCTCCGCGGCACCGAGCGGAACCGGGTCGTCCTGGACGGCGAGTTCCAGCGCGCCAACGGGATCCTGGTCTTCGCCAACGCGGTGGCGGTGGAGAACCTCACGGTCCGGCATTACACCCTGAACGGAATCCTCTGGTCCGGGGTGACCGGCTACCGCGGCTCCTACCTCACGGCGGTCAACAACGGCGACTACGGGATCTACGCGTTCGATTCCTACGAGGGCGTGCTGGATCACAGCTACGGGAGCGGCTCGCCCGACGCCGGGTTCTACATCGGCGGTTGCCACCCCTGCAAGACCATCCTCGACTCGGTGATCGCGGAGCGGAACGGCGGCGGCTACTCGGGCACCAACTCGGGCGGCGACCTCTACGTCATCAACTCGATCTGGCGGGACAACCGGGGCTCGGGCATCTCGCCCAACACCTTCGACGTGGAGCCCGACCCGCCGGAGCGGGAGACGATCATCGTCGGCAACGTGATCACCGGCAACGGCACCGGGATCTCCATCGCCGGCGGCCAGCACAACCTGGTCGAGCGGAACCTGATCCAGGGCAATCGCACCGGGATCATGCTGCTCGCGGTCAAGGATCAGCGCTACTACCCGAGCACCCACAACGTGATCCGCGACAACGTGATCCTGGAGTCGTCCCGGATCGACCTGGCCACCAGCGGGCTCGGCAACGTCGGCAACTGCTATCAGAACAACGTCCATCGCGCCTCGATTCCCTCCGGCCTGCAGGCGCTGCAACCGTGCGAGGGCTTCCGCCTCCCCGTGGTGGGCGACCTCCGCGCCTACTTCGGCTCGCTCGCCGGGCGCGCGGCGCTGATGAACGGACGGGACTCGCCCCAGACCATCACCTGGTGGAAGACGGTCCCGCATCCCGACCCGCAGCCGACCATGCCCTTGGGCGCCGAGGCGCCCGTGCGCCCGCCGGTGCATCCCTTCGACGGCTATCCGGTGGACCTCGAGGCGATCGTCACGCCGGAGCCGGTGCGCCCCACGGCCCTCGCCGCGAGTCGGGGGCGCCCGTGAGCGGCTCCTTCCTGACCCTGCTCTCGCCCGTGACGCCGCTCGGGTTGCTCCACGTGCTCTACGGCTACGTGCTCCCGATCACCATCGTCTGCATCTGGACCGCCATGGCCGTGCTCGACCTGGCCAGCTCGGAGCGGACTCGCGGGACGACCCTCGCCTGGTCGGCGCTGGTGCTCGGCGTCCCGGTGCTCGGCAGCGCCGGATACCTCCTCTTCAGCCGCCGGACGCTTCCCTCCCGCGTCGCGATCGCCGTCGTGGTCGGCGGCATCGGAATCGTCGGCGCCAGCTACGGGCTCAGCTACGCCCTGATCGGATGACCTCATGACCGATACCGCCGCTCTGCCTTCGAGCTGGCAGGTGCTCCTCGACCTGTACGGCTTCGTGCTGCCGTTCATGCTCTACGCCGCCTGGTCGACGCTGGTCTTCTGGGATCTGGGCCGCAGGGAGGACCTGAGCGCCCGGACGACGTACGGATGGCTCGCTGTCGTCCTGCTGCTGCCCTTCGTCGGCGCGCTGGCCTATCTGCTGGCCGCGCGCACCGCGCTGCCGCGCCACTTCCGGGTCTCCGTGGTGGGTGCCGGCGTCGGGATGTACCTGCTCGTCCTGCTCCTGACCGGCGGGCTCGGCTGAGCCCATGAGGCTCTCGAGGCGCGACGCGATCGTCTTCGGCTCCGGCCTCGCCGCCGGCTCGCTCGGATTGTGGGGCCTGAGCCGCCGCGGTGATTCGGAGCCCGAGGGACACCGCGTGAGCCGGCTCGCCGAGCGCGCGAGCTACGGTCACGGGGTCGCGCCGCCGCCGGAAGTCGGCCCGCTCGCTCTCGATCGGGTCACCCGCCCGCCCGCGCCGACCCGGCCGCTGGAGGGCCGGACCCGAGCGCTCGATCTGGAGGTCGTGGATCAGCGGGTCGCCGTCGCCCAGGAGCGCTCGCTCGCCGCGTGGACCTTCGGAGGCTCGCTGCCGGGCCCGATCCTCCGGGCGGCCCTCGACGACCCGCTGGAGATAACGCTCAGAAACCGGAGCGGCGAGGCGCACAATCTCCACTTCCATGGCAGCCACGATGTGGCCGCCGACGGGTGGGAGCCCGTTCCGCCCGGCGGCGAGACGGTGTATCGGCTCTCGGCCGGGCCGATCGGGGTCCATCCCTACCACTGCGACATGACCCCGGACGGCGACCACATCGCCAACGGGCTCTACGGCGCCCTGATCGTCGACCCTCCCGGCGGACGGCCCCCCGCCGAGGAGTTCGTGCTGGTGCTCGGCGGATTCGACACCGACGGCGACGGCCGGAGCGACGTCTTCGGCTTCAACGGGATGTGCGGCTTCTACGCCAAGTTCCCGCTCAAGGTGGCGGTCGGCAGCCTGGTCCGCGTCTACGTCGTGAACATGGCGGTCGACCAGCCGATGGCGTCGTTCCACCTCCACGCGCAGACCTTCGACGTGTACCGGACCGGCACCCGGCTCACCCCCGACG
Source organism: Gemmatimonadales bacterium (assembly GCA_041390205.1). GTDB lineage: Bacteria > Gemmatimonadota > Gemmatimonadetes > Gemmatimonadales > GWC2-71-9 > SHZU01. The sequence continues at coordinate 74,496 of JAWKQJ010000005.1, read as the reverse complement.
ATCACACCGACGTGGTGATGCTGGGGCCGACCGAGCGCGCCATTCTCGAGTTCCGCTTGCCCGCTCGCGGTCGCTACATGTTTCACCCGCATCAGCGTCACCTCGCCGAGGGTGGCGCGATGGGCTGGTTCGCCGCGGTCTAGCCCCGCCGAACCCTCCTCACTTCTTTCTCGAGATGGTCCAGACGTAGGCCGAGACGGCCCGGATGTCCGGGTCGGAGAGGTTCATCGCTCCGCCGCGCGGGTGCATCGCCAATCGGTACGAGCGATTCCGGATCCTGGACTCGGGCACACCCGCAGTCACCACGCGGACGATCTCGTCGTAGCTCCCGCCGATCTGCGCCCAGGCCCCCCGCACCAGACTCGGTCCGAGCTGACCCCCGTTGCCTCCAGGGCCGTGACATCGCTCGCAGGCGCCGTTGGAGTAGAGGCTCCGTCCGCGGGAGACCATCTGACCGGTGACGCCGTCCGGCAGCGAGGCCGCCGCCGGGGCCACCTCGGCCGTCGGCGTCGAGCCCGCGTCGGACGCCGCGGTGCGCGACGAGCCGCAACCCGCGGCGCCGCCGAGCAACGCGGCGATGGCCACGCTCGTAGTCGTATTCCTCATCGGCAAACCCTCGTTGGGGGAGTGGTCGGGTATCAGCGCCGGCCAAGTTACGCCGCGCATCGACGACTCCGCGTGTGCGAAGGGTGAGAGGACGACTACTGGTTTGGACGAGGTGCGGGAGCGGTCAGGGAATCGTCAGGAACGACCGAGGACGGAATCCGAGTCGCCTCGAGTCCAGTCTTCGATTGCTTCACAAGGCGCGCGCCGCGCCCTCCGTGCGGATGGACAGCGCCACTCGGAAGCCGGCGACGGAGACCGGGCGCCATCGAGTCGATCGCCACACGGCCCCGACTACCCCGCCCAGGATCGCGCCGCCCACCAGGCCTCCACCGACGAAGACCAGCGGCGCGACGGTCACGCCGCATTCCTCGCGGGCGCAGAGCCCGCTGGTGGCGAGTCCGCCGGCGACGGCTCCGACGGCCCCGCCGATGGCGGCGCCGAGCAGCGTGTGCGAGCGTCGTCCGATGGCGAGATCGACCCGTCCGACGGCGCCGAGCGGGACCGCGAGCGGAGGGTCCGTGAGATAGAGCGAGTCACCGGCCACGCGGGAGAATCGGCCGCGGACCGCGTGGTACTCCGATCCGCACCGCGCGCCGGGACCGGGAATCGTCGGGCAGCGCCAGAGGCGCAGCTCCGATCCGATCGGGACCTGCTGCGCCCCGAGCGGGGTGGACCCGAGCCAGAGCCCGAAGGCGATCAGGCCCGGGAGCCACCCCCGCAGACGAGCCACCGGGGCATCCCGCTCAGTAGCGGTAGTGCTCCGGCTTGTACGGCCCCTCGACCGGCACGCCGATGTAGGCGGCCTGGTCGGTCGAGAGCTCGGTCAGCTTCACCCCGAGCTTGTCGAGGTGCAGGCGGGCCACCTTCTCGTCGAGGTGCTTCGGCAGGGTGTAGACCTTCTTCCCGTAGTTCCCCGCGTTCTGATGCAGGTCGAGCTGGGCCATCACCTGGTTGGTGAAGCTCGAGGACATCACGAAGCTCGGGTGTCCGGTGGCGCAGCCCAGATTGAGCAGCCGCCCCTCGGCCAGGATCAGCACGCTCTTCCCGTCGGGGAAGACCCACTCGTCGAACTGCGGCTTGATGTTGACCCGCTTGATGCCCTTGACCCGCTTCAGGCCGGCCATGTCGATCTCGTTGTCGAAATGGCCGATGTTGCCGACGATCGCCTTGTCCTTCATCCGGCTCATGTGGTCGGCGGTGATGATGTCCTTGTTGCCGGTGGCCGTGACGAAGATGTCGGCCGTCGCCACCACGTCCTCGAGGGTGGTGACCTGATAGCCCTCCATCGCCGCCTGGAGCGCGCAGATCGGGTCGATCTCGGTGATCACCACCCGGGCGCCCTGTCCCTTGAGCGCCTGCGCGCACCCCTTGCCGACGTCGCCGTAGCCGCAGATCACCGCCACCTTGCCCGCGAGCATCACGTCCGAGGCGCGGAGGATGCCGTCGGTGAGCGAATGCCGGCAGCCGTAGAGGTTGTCGAACTTCGACTTGGTGACCGAGTCGTTGACGTTGATCGCCGGGAAGAGCAGCGTGCCGGCCTTCATCATGTCGTAGAGCCGGTGCACGCCGGTGGTGGTCTCCTCGGACACGCCGCGGATCCCGGCCGCCAGCTTGGTCCACCGTTTCCCGTCTTCCGCGAGCGACTTCCGGAGCACGTTGAGGATCACCCCCCACTCCTCGGAGTCGCCGGCCGGGTCGTATTCCGGCACCTTGCGCGCCTTCTCGAACTCCACCCCCTTGTGGATCAGCAGCGTCGCGTCGCCCCCGTCGTCGAGCAGCAGGTTCGGCCCCGAGCCGTCGGGCCAGATCAACGCCTGCTCGGTGCACCACCAGTACTCCTCGAGCGTCTCGCCCTTCCAGGCGAAGACCGGCACGCCCCGGGGCTCGCTGACGGTGCCGTTGCGGCCGATCACCACGGCGGCCGCGGCGTGGTCCTGGGTCGAGAAGATGTTGCAGGAGACCCAGCGCACGTCGGCGCCGAGGTCGGTGAGGGTCTCGATCAGCACCGCGGTCTGCACGGTCATGTGGAGCGAGCCCATGATCTTGGCCCCGGCGAGCGGCTTCTTGCCCGCGTGCTCCGACCGGAGCGCCATCAGACCGGGCATCTCGTGCTCGGCCAGCCGGATCTCCTGGCGTCCCAGGTCGCCCTGGTAGAGGTCCTTGACCTTGAAGGGCTCTCGGCCCGCCTCGCGCGCCATCGTGAAAGGGTGCTGCTCCGTCGCTGTCGCTCCCACCGTGCTCTCCTCGCGGGCTTGCCCGCCGTCTCGTTGTCGTTGCGCCCCGCGCGGCCGGCGCCGCGCCCGGGGCCTGCCTAACGCTGCTTCCGGCCCGTCGCCACGAACAGCGACGGTCCCTTGGCCTCGGGATCCGGGCCGATGATTCGATAGCCCCGGGAGGCGATCCCGGTCGGGGCCAGCCACGCCTCCACCGTCTCGGCGTCGAAGCCGAGGGCCTGATGGCCCATCAGCTCCCGGTACTCGCCGTGCTCGTGCGGCGCCATGTCGACGATCACCAGCCGGCCGCCCCGCTTGAGCACTCGCGCCGCCTCCCGCACGGCCGCCGCCGGATCCGCCAGGTGGTGGAGCACCAGCACCGCGAAGCTCACGTCGACCGAGCCATCGTCGATCGGGAGCGACTCGAGGGCTCCGGCGCGGAGCTCGACGTTGGCGAACCCGCCCAGCCGGGCGCGGGCGGCCGCGAGCATCTCCGGTGACTCGTCGACCGCGATCACCCGGGCGACGTGAGGCGCGAGCTGCTCGCTCAAGGGCCCGGTGCCCGCGCCGAGATCCGCCACCGTCCACTCCGACTCGGCGAGTCCGACCAGCGGGGCGATCAGGGCCGCCCTGCCGAAGAGCTCGCTCCGGAGCCGGTCCCACTGCCCGGCGGTCGTCGCGAAGAACTCCCGCGAGCGGCTCTGCCGCTCGGCCACCACGATCCTGGCCCGGTCCGCGTCACGCCGAGCCGCGGGGGTCGCGCTCGCCTGGTCCCGAACGGTCTGCCAGATTCGCCGGCCCGCTTCGGCCAGGTCCCGGCCGGCCATCCGGTACCAATTGCTCGAGCCGGCGGCCCGGGAGGCGACCCACCCCTCCTCACCCAGGGTCCGGAGATGGCGGCTGACCGTCGACTGGGGCAGCTGCATCACCTGCTGCAGCTCGCGGACGGTCAGCTCCTGCCGCTCGAGCACCAGAAGGAGCCTCGTGCGGATGGGGTCGGCGAGGACCGTAAGATGTGAAAATACAGCAGCTTCCGATCCATCTTCCGGAGCGGAGCGCGGCGCGGTCCTAGGCGGGGTCGTCTTTATCATCCGTCGATCCGGATGATAAGATTGCAAACGCGATGCCGGGCGTCAACCCGGCGCCGTCACCGCGGCCGTCTGCTGTGCCAATCGGTCTCCCGCTGGATCGCCGCGCCCGCCGCGAAGAGGTCGGCCTCCCGACGCCACCCGCCGATCAGCTGAATTCCGGTCGGCAGGCCGCTCTTGGCGGGCTTGCCGGGCATCGACATGGCTGGAACGCCCGTCACGTTCTGGGGCGCGTTGTACTGGCAGAACACTTCCGAGATCGAGCGCTCCTTCCCGCCGATGTCGAGCGCGTTGACGCCGATCGGCGTGGCGGTGCAGGGGAGGGTGGGCGCGAGCAGCAGGTCGACGTTCTCGAAGGCCTCGGCGAACGCCTCGGTCAGGAGCACCCGCTCCTGCTCGGCGCGCACCAGGTCCACCGCGGTGAGCGAGCGCCCGCCCTCGAGCCGCGAGCGCACCAGCGGCCCGTACGCGTCCGGCGATTCCCTGAGGGTCCGGTCGTGGAACGCCAGCGCCTCCGCCGACACGATCACCCGGGAGGCCTCGAGCGCGTTCTCGAGGGCCGGGATCTCCAGCTCGTAGATCTCCCACTTGAGCCGCTCGCAGACCTTGACCGCCGCTTCGATCGCGTCGAGCACCTCGGGCTCGGCGTCGTCGAAGTAGTAGCTCGCGAGGCCGATCCTGAGCCGCCGCGGCTTCCTGTCCACGGCTCTCAGGTAGCGCTCCCGGGCCGCCCGGCCGCCTACCATCGCGCCGAGCAGCAGCGCGGCGTCCTCCACGCTCCGGGTCATCGGGCCGACGTGGTCGAGGGTGGGCGCCAGCGGCACCACGTCGTCGGTGGGGACCAGCCCGAAGGTGGGCTTGAGACCGGTGATGCCGCAGCAGGCGGCGGGGATCCGGATCGACCCGCGGGTGTCGGTGCCGAGCGACCCGGCGCCCATCCCCGCTGCCACGGCCACCGCCGACCCGCCGCTCGACCCCCCGGAGACTCGAGTCGGATCCCAGGGGTTCCTGGCGGGGCCGAAGTGCTCGTTCACCGTGGTCACCCCGTAGGCGACCTCGTGGAGGTTGGTCTTCCCGACGATCACGGCGCCCGCCCGCCGGAGCCGCCTGACCACCGGGGCGTCCCGCTCGGGAGGAAGCCCCTCGCCGAACAGGCGCGATCCCGCCGTGGTCGGGGCGTCGGTCGAGTGGATCAGGTCCTTGAGCGAGTGGGGGAGGCCGTGGAGCGGCGGGTGGGCGCCTCGGCGGCCGGCGAGCCGCCGCTCCGCCTTGGCGGCGGCGTCACGGGCGCCGTCGGCCGTGACCGCGAGGTAGGCGTTGAGGTCCGGGTTCTTGCGGTCGATCCGGTCGAGCACCGCCTCCACCAGCTCGCTCGGCGAGAGCTTGCGGCGGGCGATCAGGCGGGCGGACTCGCGGAGGCCGAGGTCGGCAGGTGTCGTGGGCATGCGGGGAAAACTACATTGCACAGCCATGCGAATCGCGGTGGTGTTCGATACCCCCTATCAGAACGCGGCCGACCACGAGGCGCATGTCCGTCGGATGACGAAGGAGATGCGGGAGCACCCCGAGCCCGAGGTCGAGTACCAGGTCGGGCAGACCCTGATGGAGCTGGGTCACGAGGTCCGCCTGGTCGGGGTGCGGAACGATCTCCGCGGGATGATCGAGCAGCTGGCCGAGTGGGGACCGGAGCTGGTCTTCAACGTCACCGAGTCGTACCAGGGCCAGGAGGAGCTCGACTACGTGATCCCCGGGGTGCTCGAGGCGGAGCGATACCGGTATACCGGCGCCTCGCCGATGGCCCTGTTGATCACCCGGAACAAGGCGCTCAGCAAGAAGATCCTGGCCTATCACGGGATCCTGGTGCCGGGGTTCGAGACCTACCGCCTGCACGAGCAGGTGGACGCCGCGCCGAGCCTCCGGTTCCCGCTGATCGTGAAGCCGCTCCAGTCGGACGCCTCGGTCGGGATCGCGCAGGCCTCGGTGGTCCGGGACGTGGAGGGCCTGCGGGAGCGGGTCGCCTTCGTGCACGAGCGCTTCGAGCAACCCGCGATCGCCGAGGAGTTCGTCGAGGGGCGGGAGCTCTACGTCGGCGTGGTGGGGCCGGAGGACGGGCCGGAGATCCTCCCGCCCACGGAGATGGTCTTCGACAAGCGGAAGACCAGGCCGGAGGAGCGGATCGCGACCGAGGCGGCGAAATGGCAGCTGGCCTATCGCGAGCGGAAGGGGATTCGTAACGTCTTCGCCCGGCGGATCGCCAAGGCGGTCCGGGCGCGGATCGACGAGGTCTGCCGGACGGCGTACCGGGCGCTCTGGCTCCACGACTACGCCCGGTTCGACCTGCGGCTCACCCCGGGTGGCGAGGTCTGGATGATCGAGGCCAACGCCAATCCGTTCATCAGCGATGGACACGACATGGCCAACATGGCTTGGAAGGCGGGCATGGACTATCGCGGATTCATCGGCCGGATCGTGACGGAGGCGGAGCGACGCTATGGGCGGACGTAGAGGGTCCGAGCCGCCGCCGCGGCCGGAGCTGCGCTGCGTCTGCGGCTACGAGCTGAAGCGCTTCTGGAGTTATTGCCCGAGCTGCGCCCGGGCTCAGCGCTGGGGCGACCGCCCGCAGGTCACCGGCGCCGAGTGCTACAAGTGCGGCTGGGTGGTGTCCGATCTCTCCTCGTACTGTCCCTGGTGCGGAACCGACATCTACGAGGAAGGCGTCTCGAGCGAAGTCCCGCTCAAGGAGCCCAAGGGCTTCCGGATGGACGCCAAGTGCGACCGGGGCTGCGGCGGCGGCGTGCAGTACCCGATGCCCTATTGCCCCTGGTGCGGCGGCGAGCAGCACTGGGACGACGAGGGTCTCTTCGAGGGCCACTGCCCCCATTGCGACCGCGGCGTCGACGACTGGATGAACACCTGCCCCTGGTGCGGCGGCGACGCCACCGGACGGGACCAGATCCAGCGCGCCCTGAGGCGGGTGCGGCGGCTCCTGGTCACCAGCCGGATCAGCGACTGGGGCTACCGGGTGCTGCTCCGGCCGGGCGTCTCCGGCGTGGACCCCCGCTGGCCCAAGATCGTCGAGATCGATCAGGGCTACGTGATCGGCAAGGGCAGCGCCGAGGTGCCCTGGAACCTGCTGGTCGGGCTGATCGTCCACGAGCTGGGTCACAGCTTCCTCTATCACCACTGGAGCTGGACCCGAACCGAGCGCTTCCGCCGCACCTTCGGCGAGGTCAGCAAGCGGTATCGGGTCTCCGACGCCAGCTGGGTCTACTTCGAGCGGCGCCAGGTCGCGATCGCCCCGGCCAATCACGTGAGCGCCTACGCGATGGGCCATCCGCAGGAGGACTTCGCCGAAACCTTCCGCTTCTACGTGACCAGGCGGGGGCGGCTCCGCGAGCTGTTCGCCGAGTTCGGCAAGAAGCGCAAGGGCGTGGTGCTCTACGAGAAGTTCCTGGCGCTCCACGACTACGTCCGGTCGCTCCGCGGCTGGGGCTAGGCCCCCGAAACGAAGCCGGGCCGCCCTCCGTCGGGGTGGCTGGCCCGGTGCCGTGTCGTGCGGACGAGGCCGTCAGAACGAACAGACGAGGAGCTCGACGTGAAATTCGTGGTAGGGATGGGAACGATGCTGGTGCTGGCCGCCGCGCTCGGCGCCGCGCCGGCCATGGCGCAGGATGCCGAGCCCGGGCAGGAAAAGCAGGAGAAGCGGGAACCGCCGAAGGTGGACTTCGACAAGCTCAAGTTCATGTCCGGGTGTTGGCGCGGGCAGCTCGACCGGGAGACGGAGATCGAGGAGATCTGGAGCGAGCCGGCCGCCAACCTGATCGTCGGCACCACCCGCTACCTGGGCAAGAAGAACCGGGCCACCGGCTTCGAGTTCAGCCGGATCGAGCTGACCGACACGGCCGTGGTCTTCTCCGCGTCCTCGGGAGGCCGGCCGTTCGACAGCTATGCCCTCAAGAACCTGTACCATGAGTACGTCGTCTTCGAGAACCTGACGAAGGGCTTCCCCCAGCGGATCATCTACCGGCTCGCCTCCGACGGCGTGCTGATTCCCCGGAACGAAGGGGACGGACAGCCGTCGGTCGAGCTCCGGATGCAGCGGGTGAAGTGTCCCGGCACGTGAGGCCCCGACGCACCGCCCGAAAGAGCCGCCCGCGGGCGGCTCTTTTTGCGTGTAGCTTGTCGCGATGATCGAACTCGTCTCGCTCGTCGCGGCCTGCACCACCTGTGGAACCCCACCGCCGCCTTCGACCCCCGAGGTCCGCCCGCCCCGCATCGAGGCCGCCATCGCGGTCGACGGGGAGCTCGACGAGCCGGTCTGGTCCGAGGCCGCCCTCCTCGACCGGTTCACCCAGTTCAGCCCGGTCGACGGGCGCCCGGCGGAGGAGCGGACCGAGGTCCGGGTCTGGTACTCGCCCACCGCGATCCATTTCGGGATCCGGGCCTACGCGGCTCCGGGAACGGTGCGCGCGCATCTGGGCGACCGCGATCGCGGGATCATCCCCGACGACTACATCGAGATCCAGCTCGGGACTTTCAACGACGGCCGCCAGGCCTTCGTCTTCGGCGCCAACCCCCTCGGCGTCCAGGCCGACGGGACCCTGATCGAAGGCCAGGCCAGCGCCGGCGCCAATCGTCCCGCGCGCGAGCAGGCGGACCTGAGTCCCGACTTCCTCTGGGACTCGAAGGGCCGCCAGACGGACTTCGGGTACCAGCTCGAGATCCGGATCCCCTTCGAGAGCCTCCGCTACCAGCGAGTCGACCCGCAGGACTGGAGTCTCCAGGTGATCCGCAAGACCGCTTCGCGCGGGCGGGAGGACACCTGGGCGCCGGCGCGTCGCTCGGCCTCGTCGTTCCTCGCCCAGCACGGCCGGATGCTCGGGCTCTCCGGGCTCCGCCGCGGGCTCGTGCTCGAGCTGAACCCGGTGGTCACCTCGACCGTGAGCGGCGCCCGGCCCGACGAGACCGCGCCCTGGGAGTACGCGGGCGGCGATCCCGAGCTCGGCGGCAACGTCAAGTGGGGCATCAGCACCGACGTCAATCTCACCGGCACCGTCAATCCGGACTTCTCCCAGATCGAAGCCGACGCGAGCCAGATCAGTCCCGATCCGCGGCGGGCGGTCCTGTTCCAGGAGAAGCGACCCTTCTTTCTCGACGGAATCGAGTACTTCAGCACCCCGTTCTCGCTGATCTACACCCGGCGGATCGTGGCGCCCGTCTTCGCGACCAAGGTCGCGGGCCGCGCCGGCGCGACCAACTTCGGCGTGCTCTCGGCCATCGACGACGGCGACTTCACGCCGAGCGGCCGGAACGCGCGCTTCAACTTGGCGCGGGTCCAGCGCGACGTCGGCCGCACCTCGAGAATCGGATTCGCCTACACCGATCGGGTGGAGGCGGGGAACGCGAACCGGGTCGGCCTGCTCGACGGCCGCTTCCTCTTCGGCGGGATCTACCGGCTCTCCGCGGCCGCCGCCATGAGCGTCGATCGCCACGAGGGCGAGCAGCGCACCGCCCCCGCCTGGTCGCTCGAGCTGGAGCGGAGCGGCCGCACCTTCGGCCTCCGCGCGAGCGCCCGAGGGATCGATCCCGACTTCCACGCGCGGAGCGGCTTTCTCGAGCGCGAGAACCTCGCCCAGCTCAACCTCTCGCCGTCGATCACGCTCTACGGGCATCGCGGCGCGCTGCTGGAGCGCTTCTTCGGCGGGATAACCGCCGACTGGCTCTGGGCCTACGACGACCTCTTCGACGGCAAGAGCTACCTCGAGCGGAAGTTCTCCTTCCGCACCAGCTGGGCCCTCCGTGGCGGCTGGACCCTCGGCGCCACACTCCTGGTGGAGCGCTTCGCGTACGATCCCCGGCTCTACGACGACTACGCCGTCGCGGTCCCGACCGCCACCGGCGTCGACACCATCCCCTACAACGACCGCGACCTCCCCGGGCTGCCCAACCTCGACCTCTCGATCAACATCGACACGCCCGAGATCGCCGGCTTCGAGCTCAGCGGCTTCATGATCTACGGCCGCGACGACAACTTCTTCGAGTGGAGCTCGACCAGGATCTGGTTCGGACGGCTCAATCTGGCCTATCGACCCACCGACAAGCTCCGCTTCGACGGGAGCCTCGCGGTGATCTCCTATCGGCGGCCGAGCGACGGCTCCATCGCGGGCGACACCTTCATTCCCCGACTGAAGACCGAATACCAGCTCTCCCGCTCGATCTTCTTCCGGCTGGTCGGCGAATACTCGGCCGTCCGCCGGGACGACCTCCGGGACGACGGGCGCACCGACGCGCCGATCCTGATCCGCGATCCCGAAGATGGGATCTACAAGCGCGAGCTGGCCCTCGGATTCCGCCGCAATCTCTTCCGGGTCGACGGGCTGTTCTCCTACCAGCCATCGCCCGGGACGGTCTTCTTCGCGGGCTACGGCAGCAGCCTGAGCGAGGATCGGGCCTTCGCCTTCTCGCGCCTGGCCCGCCAGAACGACGGGTTCTTCGCCAAGCTCAGCTACCTCTTCCGACTCTAGGCGCAACGTTTCGGCGCCCCAGGGCGTCTCACAGGCCTGGGCGGGACCACGCCGGTCCCGCGCTCACACCGAGATCTGTGAGGACCTGATGCAACGGCGAATCTTGAGCCTGACCGCACTCCTGGCGCTCGGCGCCGCCTCGGGCGCCGCGGCCCAGCGCGACGACGACCGGCTCGACTGTCGCGACCGCGACGGCTGGAGCAACAACCGGCGGGAGACCTACTGCACCATCGTCGAGCGGACCGTTCGGCCGGGTCGCTCGCTCCGGATCAACGCCCACCCGAACGGTGGCGTGACCGTGATCGGCTGGGACCGCCGGGAGGTGGAGCTCCGAGCCAAGGTCCAGGCCTACGCCCGCACCCAACGCGACGCGGAAGACCTGGTGCGGGAGGTCGAGATCGTCACCGACCGCGGCGAGATCCGCGCCGAGGGGCCCGACCGCCGGCGGCGGGACGAGTCCTGGTACGCGAGCTTCGAGCTCCGGGTCCCGCGCGACTCCGACCTCTGGATCCGGGCGATGAACGGCGGGATCTCCGTCGCCGACGTCCGCGGCGAGATGGACCTCGAGACCCGAAACGGCGGGCTCCACCTCCGGGGTCTCGCCGGCAACGTGATGGCCCACACCACCAATGGCGGCGTCCACGTGGAGCTCGAGGGCCGTCGCTGGGACGGTGAGCGCCTCGACGTGCGCACCACCAACGGCGGCGTCGACGTCCGGGTCCCGCGCGACTACTCGGCCGATCTCGAGACCGGGACCGTCAACGGCGGGCTCGACATCGAGTTCCCGGTCCAGGTTCGGGGCCGGATCAGCCGCCGGATCAACACCACGCTGGGCGACGGCGGCCCCCCGATCCGGGTGACGACCACCAACGGCGGCGTGCGGATCCGCCGGCGTTAGGCCGACCCCGACCCGACGAAGAAGCGGGGGCGCCCTGGTGGCGCCCCCGCTTCGTTCAGGGTGACCCGGCAGGGGAGCTACTCGCCGGCCCTTTTACGCTTCACCTTCCAGGTGCCGGTGATGCGACGACCGGCATGGTCCATGTAGGAGGTGAAGCTCCCCGTGATCGTGCCGTTCTCGACCGTGCCGTCGAAGGTGGTGCGAACCATCTCGCCGGTGTCGGGATCGGGATAGGGATCGATCCAGCCCGTCACCTGCCTGCCCTCACAGCGCACGAAGCTGACCCGGAGGAGCCGGGGTGGACGGTAGTTGGGATCCCGCTGGTCGAGCGACTCCGGGGGCCCCGCGTTGGTGGGCACCATCAGGATGTCACCGCTCGCGGTGTCGGCGCCGGCCGCGAGGGTGAAGGAGATCGAGCCCACCCTGCCGGTCTGGGGGCTCGCGTACTCGCCGGTCCACTCACCCACCAGGATCTGGACGTCGCCTTCGACCGGGATCGGCGTGGAGGGACCCGCGCAGCCCACGGCCAGGCTCAGAGCGAGTACCATTGGGATTCGGGTCGACATGGGCACCTCCTGAGTGACGTCCAAACGAAGCTTGCCCCTTCGGACGTGAAGGGTTCGTGAGCGGAAGCGGAAGCGGGCCTACCGCGATCGAGGCCTCGGGAAACCGGCCGGGCATGGCTGGCGTAGACGGAAGCAGGTCCGTTCAACCCCTCGAAGGAGCAAGCCGAATGCGCTGCTTGGCGAGCCTCATCCGTCGGTCGGGAGTCGTGCTGGGCGTGGGCGTCGCGAGCGTCGCGGCCCCGCTCGGGGCCCAGCCGGCCGGGACCGTGATCGTCACCAACATGAGCGACGCCACCGCCACGCTGGTCGACGCCGCGACCGGGCGGGTGGTCGGCACGCTCTCGACCGGCGTCGGGCCGCACGAAGTGGCCGTGAGTCACGACGGTCGCTCCGCGGTGGTGACGAACTACGGCAACCGCGACGCGCTCGGATCGAGCCTCACGGTGATCGACGTCGCCCGCGGCGCGGTCGACCGCACCATCGACCTCTCCCCGCACACCCGACCACACGGGGCGGCCTTCCTGCCGGGCGACTCGCTGCTCGCGGTGACCTCGGAGACGGGCCAGGCGGTCCTGCTGGTCCATCTGCCCTCGGGAAGCGTGCGCCGCGCCGTGAGCACCCTGCAGCCGCTCTCCCACATGCTGGCGCTCACGGCGGACGGACGGCGCGCCTTTACCACCAACGTCGCGGCCGGCACCATCACCGCGCTCGACCTGACCTCGGGCGCGGGCGACACCATCCGGGTCGCGCGCATGGTCGAGGGAATCGGCGCTCGGCCCGACGGGCGCGAGGTCTGGGTCGGGAGCAACGCCGAAGGCACCGTCAGCGTGGTCGACCCGGCGGCGGGCAGAGTGGTGGCGACCATCGGAGACTTCGGGATGCCCTACCGGATCGGCTTCACGCCCGACGGCGGCACCGTCGTCGTCTCCGATCCGGTCAAGGGCGTGATCCGGATCTTCGCGTCCGGAACCCGCGAGCAGCTGGCGAGTCTGGCCATCGATCGCGACGGCATCGTCGCGACCACCGAGGTGGAGGGCTCGCCGGCGCCCGAGGGCGTGGCGCTCTCACGAGACGGACGTTGGGCCTTCGTCACGCTGCAGGGGAAGAACCAGGTCGCCTTCGTCGACCTGGCCGCTCGCCGGGTCGCTCGCACCGCGCCCACCGGCACCTGGCCGGACGGGATCGGCTTCTCGCCGGTGGCGGTGTCGCGCTGACGCGCCTCAGCGCCAGCGGAAGAGCTTGAGCGCGAGCGCGAAGCAGCCGACCAGCCAGAGCGCGATCACGCCGATCTCGGGCAGCAGCTGCGCGGCGGTCGCGCCTTCGAGCATGTTGGCGCGGAGCGCGTCGTTCACGGCCGTGAGCGGCAGCGACTGGATGAAGGGCTGCATCGCGTCGGGGAAGTTGCCCGAGGCGAAGAAGACCCCCGAGAACACCCACATCGGCATCATCACCAGGTTCATCAGCCCGGAGGCGCCCTCGATCGTCTTGGTCCGCGCCGCGAGCAGGAGACCCATGCCGCCGAAGGTGAGGGCGCCCAGGAGACAGGTCAGGCCGAGCAGCGCGAGCGAGCCGCGGGTCGGCACCCCGAAGACCAGACTGGCGCCGCCCACCAGCACGATCACCTCGAGCACCAGCCAGCCCAGCCGGGAGAGCATGAACGAGAGCAGGTAGTCCACCCGCGACATCGGCGTGACCACGAAGCGCTTGAGCAGCTTCTTCCGGCGCTGATCCACCACGGTGAAGCCGACCCCCCAGATCCCGGTGGCCATCAGGTTCATGCCGATCAGCCCGGGCACCAGGAAGTCGATGTAGCGGGCGCCCCGGTCCGTCACCAGCGAGTCGCTCACGACGACCGGGTCGGCCCGGCCGAACGCGCGCTGGAGCGCGTCGTTCACGATCCAGCGCGCCGAGGCGCCCTCGCGCCGGGTCTCGTCGTAGCGGAACTCCACCTGATTGCCGGGCCGGGGCACCACCAGCAGCGCGATCCGACCGGTGCGGAGCTCGCGCGCGCCCACGGTGTCGTCCACCACCCGGACGTCGAGCGCGGTCTCCTGCTCGAGCCCGCGGGCGATCGTGAGCGCGTTCGGCGCATGACTCTGAACCACCGCCACCTTGACCACTTCGGGCGGCTTGCTCCGAAAGGCGAGGCCGAGCCCGCCCGCCATGATCAGCGGGAAGACGAAGGTCCAGAAGAGCGCCTCGGGCTCCCGATAGAACTCGCGGAAGCGCGCCAGGGTGAGCTGGGCCAGCGCCCGCTCTTTCCACGGACGACGAGAGGGCTTCGGGGCGGCCGATGCGCGCTCAGCCATCGCGGAGATGCCGTCCGGTCAGGTGCACGAAGACGTCCTCCAGGGTGGCGGAGTGGGTGGCCAGCTCCGAGAGCACGACGTGCCTGGCCTTGAGCTCGCTCAGGATCAGGGGGACGGTCTGATGCACCCGCTGCACCTCGAGCCAGTAGCGATTGGCTTCCCGCCGCACCTTGTACACGCCGGGGATCATCAACAAGGCATCCTCGGGGAGGCTCGGACCGCCGTCGAGCTGGAAGTCCACCACGTGCTCGCTCCCGATCTTGGCGATCAACTGTCTCGGGGTCCCGAGAGCGATGACCTTGCCGTGGTCCACGATCGCCACCCGATCGCAGAGCCGCTCGGCCTCGTCCATGTAGTGCGTGGTGAGCACGATGGTCTTGCCCTGGCCGCGGAGCTTCTCGATCAAGGCCCAGAGCTGCCGCCGCGATTGCGGGTCGAGCCCGGTGGTGGGCTCGTCCAGGAAGAAGAGCTCGGGATCTCCCGCGAGCGCGCAGGCGAGCGCGAGGCGCTGCCGCTGGCCCCCCGAGAGCTGCGCCACTCGCGCGTTCCGCTTCTCGTCGAGCTCGACGGCGTCGATCACCTCGTCCACCGGCCGCTGCTTGGCGTAGAAGCTCCGGAAGAGCCGCACGATCTCCAGGACGGTCAGCTTCTCGGGAAGCTGGGTCTCCTGGAGCGAGACCCCGATCCGACCCCGGATTCCGCGCCCGTCGTCCTGGTGGTCGAGCCCCAGGATCCGCACCTCGCCGGCGTCCGGCTCGGTCAGTCCTTCGCAGATCTCGATCGTGGTGGTCTTGCCGGCGCCGTTCGGGCCGAGCAGGCCGAAGCACTCGCCCCGCGCGACCTGGAGATCGAGTCCGTCGACCGCCACGACCTCGCCGTAGCGCTTGACGAGGCCGACGATCGATACGGCGGGTGTGTCTTCCATGGGTGGGAAGGAGTTGGGCTGGTGGAGAGACTCGGTCGACGGCTTCAGCGGGCGCCGGTGCCGGACGCGCCGCGCGGATCCGAGACCAGCAGCGCGTCGCCGTTCGCCCTCGTGGCGAGGACTCGCTCCGTGAAGTCGAGCCGATTCTCCAGCTCGGCCACCCGGTTCTCGAGCGCGGCGATCAGCCCGTCGCGCTCCTCCAGCGCCGCTTCGAGGTCACGCGTCCGCGGGCCACCGCCGCGCCGCCGCCGGCCCCACTCGTCCCAG
This sequence comes from Gemmatimonadales bacterium, assembly GCA_041390205.1. GTDB lineage: Bacteria > Gemmatimonadota > Gemmatimonadetes > Gemmatimonadales > GWC2-71-9 > SHZU01. Next base: position 59,100 of record JAWKQJ010000005.1, on the reverse strand, counting down.
CCCCCGTGCTCGTTGCCTCGAAAGCCCCACCGCATGGCGGGGGCGACGACGAAGACCAACAGCAGGACGAGCACAGGGGTCGACATGACTTCTCCTCCCGTCGATGACGTTACGCTTCGGACCAGGCCTGCTCGATGTCGTCGGCGGCCTTGTTCAAGATCTCGGCGACTCGCTCCAGCGCCGGATGGTGCGGGCCGTAGCGCCAGGCGCGCTTGTAGGTCGCCGACGTCAGCCGCCGGTAGGCGCCGTGGATGTCTCCCATCCGGCCGCCCGCGAGCCCACGCACGGTCTCCTTGACGCGCTCGAAGATGTCGTCGAGCAGATCGGAGTTCTGCTCCAGGAAGCGCTCGCCTTCCTCGGTGATGTGATAGACCTTCTTGCCGTCGGCCTCTTCGGAGCGGACGTAGCCCTGGTCCTCGAGCAGCTGGAGCGTGGGGTAGACCGTGCCGGCCGAGGGGGTGTAACAGCCGGCGAAGCGCTCCTCGAGCTCCTTGATGATGTCGTACCCGTGGCGCGGCTTCTCCTTGAGGAGCCGGAGGATCACGAACTTGACCTCGCCTGATTCGAACATCTGCTTGCGGCGCCGCTTCGATCCGCTGCCGCGACCGCCGGGGTTGCTCCAGAACGAGAACCCTCCCGGCCAGGTATCGAAGCCGAAGAGCTCGCTCAAGTCTCCTAAACCCCAGTCGTCTCTATCTTTAGCCATCGTTCCCTCCCCATGTCGGGTCAGGCTGGTTGGTTGACGCGATATATCGAAGGCACACAGTACGACATATCGTACGACATGTCAAGATATATCGGGCGTGTTGCCGATTGAAACTGTCCGATTTCGGGAGCCGTACGCGGGTCCGTCGGCTGGCAACGCCGACGCGCTCTCGATCTGCACCTGCGGGATCCCACTCAACGACCCTTCACCGGGCGGGTGGCATGTCTGACTTCGTGATTCGGGCCAGCGGCCTCAGCAAGCGCTACAAGGGCGGCGTGACGGCGCTCGACGGCCTCGACCTCCAGGTTCGGCGGAACTCGATCTTCGGGTTCCTGGGCCCGAACGGCGCCGGCAAGACCACCACGATCAAGCTGCTGCTCGGCTTGGCGCGCCCCACCGCGGGCTCGGCCAACCTGTTCGGGTTCGACGCCGAGCGGGACACGCTCGAGGTGCGCCGGCGGATCGGCTACCTGGCGCAGGACCCGCGCTACTACGACGAGATGACCGCGCGGCAGACCCTGCGCTTCACGCTGAAGTTCTTCTTCGAGGGCCCGCGCCCGGAGATCGAGCGGCGGATCGAGGAGTCGCTCGAGCTGGTCGGCCTCTCGGACAAGGCGGATCGCCCGATCCGCGGCTTCTCGGGCGGCGAGCGCCAGCGGCTCGGCATCGCGCAGGCGCAGATCAGCGGGCCGGAGCTGCTGATCCTCGACGAGCCTGCCGCGTCCCTCGACCCGATGGGCCGCCGCGACGTGCTGGAGATCATGAACAAGCTCCGCGCCCACACCACGATCTTCTACTCGACCCACATCCTCGACGACGTCCAGCGGGTCAGCGACACCGTCGCGATCCTGAATCACGGCAAGCTCGTGGCCCAGGCCCCGATCGAAGAGCTGCTCGCGGGGTCGGGTCACGTCACCTTCGTGATCGATCTCCAGGGCACGGTCGAGCGGGTCCAGGATCGGATCGCCGCGCTCTCCTGGGTCGCCTCGGTCGAGAGCGAGGCGGTGGAAGGCGGCGCCCGCTGGGCGGTGGCGGTGCACGACGACGCGCTCGCCGACGAGCAGCTCCTCCGCCTGATCCTCCAGGACGACGGCGTCCGGGTCCGGAGCTTCGGCCGGCGCCGCTATCAGCTCGAGGACGTCTTCATGAACCTGCTCGAGGGAGCGGCCGCATGAGCCTCGTACCGGCGGTGGCCTCCGGGTGGCGGGCCGGCTTCGGCAACGCGCTCGACAAGGAGCTCGGCTCCTGGTGGCGAACCAGGCGCTGGCTCATCCACCTGGTGATGTGGCCCCTGATCGTGGGCTTCTTCTGCTTCATGGTCTGGGCCGACGACCGCTCGCGCACGCCGGCCAACGGGGTCAACGAGTCCGTCCAGCTCTTCTTCCAGCTCGGAGGCTTCTTCGCCCTGATCGGCGCGGTGCTGGTGACCCAGGGCGCCATCGTCGGCGAGCGCCGGAGCGGCACGGCCGCCTGGGTGCTCACCAAGCCGCTCACCCGGAACGCGTTCGTGCTCGCCAAGCTGGTCGGGATCACCTTCTCGTTCCTGATGCTCTCCCTGGTGATCCCCTCGCTCGTCTGGTTGGTCCAGATCAAGCTCCAGTGGGGCCAGATCCCCTCCCTCGATCACTTCTACGAGGCCGTCGGGATCCTCGCGATCCACCAGTTCTTCTTCATCGCTCTGACCCTCACGCTCGGGACCTTCTTCCAGCACCGCGCCGGGGTGGCGGGCGCGGCCCTCGGCTTCTGGATCGCCGGCCGGATTCTGCCCGGACAGCTCCCGCAGTGGCTGGTGGCGCTCACGCCCTGGCCCCTGGTCGACCTGGCCCCCGCGGTCGCGCTCTGGAGGCCGGTGCCGATCCAGGTCTGGATCCCGACGCTGGCCAGCGCCGTGCTCGCGGTGGTCTGCGTCGCCATCGCGCTCTGGCGCTTCGGGCGAGAGGAGTTCTAGGCCGGCCGATTCGGCCGGCTGGAGCAGGTCCCATCGAGAGCGGCCCGACCCCGCGACCGGGGAATGGCGCCGCGGGAAAACCCCGCTTGCGAAACCCCCGGACGGCGGGGAGATTCGGGACTCGTCGACCAACCCGCCGGGGTCAGCCTCCATGAAGCTGGACACAGTTTTGCATCCAATCCGGGTCGCCACCCTGGCGCTCGGTCTCGCCCTCTCGCTCTCGACCGGCCTGCTCGGACAGGAAGGCTTCGAGAAGCGGACCGAGATGCTCACCATGCGGGACGGCGTGAAGCTCAACACCGCCATCTACACCCCGCGCAACCAGTCCGGCCCGCTCCCGATCATCCTCACCCGGACGCCCTACAACATCGCCAGCGCCGAGCGGGGCTATCTCGGCGGAGCGTACCGGGCCCTGGTGAACGAGGGCTACATCTTCGTCTTCCAGGACATCCGCGGGAAGTACGGATCCGAAGGGACCTTCGTGATGATCCGCCCGCCGATGGATCCGGCCCGGGGCGAGAAGGTCGACGAGAACACCGACACCAACGACACGATCGACTGGCTGCTCGCCAACGTGGCCAACCACAACGGCCGGGTCGGGATGCTCGGGATCTCGTACGGCGGCTGGCTCACCATGATGGCCCTGGTGAATCCGCACCCGGCGCTCAAGGCCACCTCGCCGCAGGCCTCGCCCGACGACATGTACCTGGGCGACGACTTCCACCACAACGGCGCCTTTCGCCTGAGCTACGGCTTCGAGTACGTGGCCTCCCTCGAGGCGGGGCGGGTGAGCGAGCCCTTCAAGTTCGACAAGACCGATACCTACGAGTGGTTCCTCGGCCTGGGCGGGCTCGGCAACGCCGACGAGAAGTACTTCCACGGCGCCCGCCCGACCTGGAACGACTTCGTCAACCACCCCAACTTCGACGACTTCTGGCAGCGCCGGAAAGTGAGCCCCGTCTTCGCCGACAAGCCGGTCACGGTGCCGACCCTCACGGTGGCGGGTTGGTGGGACCAGGAGGACTTCTACGGCCCGCTCACCATCTACGAGGCGATGGAGAAGAACGACCGCCAGAACCTCAACTATCTGGTGGTCGGCCCGTGGAACCACGGCGGCTGGTCCCGCGGCGAGGGCAAGAGCCTGGGGCCGATCCAATTCGAGAAGTCGACCTCGCCGTGGTATCGGGAGCAGGTCGAGGCCCCCTGGTTCGCCTACTGGCTCAAGGACAAGGGCAAGCTCGATCTGCCGGAGGCGCTGACCTTCCGGCCCGGCACCAACGACTGGCAGCGGCACGACGCCTGGCCGCCCAAGGCCGGGGTCGAGAAGCGCCGTCTCTACTTCGGATCGGACGGCAAGCTCGGTTGGACCGCGCCGACCGGCGCCGCCCAGCAGGCCTACGACAGCTACACCTCCGACCCCAATCGTCCCGTTCCCTACCGGGCCCGGCCACTCTTCCCGCTCTACGGAGCCGCCAATGGCTCGACCTGGCCGATCTGGCCAGACGATCAGCGGCACTCGCATCTCCGCCCCGACGTCCTGAGCTACTCCACGGAGATGCTGACCGAGGACGTGACCATCTCGGGCAAGGTGCTCGCGAATCTCTTCGCCCTCCACCTCCGGCACCGACTCGACTGATCGTCAGTTGATCGACGTCTATCCCGACGTCTACGAGCCCATCCCAAGATGGGGCGGCTATCAGCTGATGGTCGCCAACGACGTCTTCCGGCCCGCTTCCGGAAGAGCTTCGGAGGAGCCGAGCCCCGTGGTGTCGAACCAGGTGAACGCCTACCAGATCGATCTCCACGCGGCGGACTACACCTTCAAGCGCGGGCATCGGATCATGGTGCAGGTGCAGAGCACCTGGTTTCCCCTGATCGACCGCAATCCCCAGCGCTACGTGCCGAACATCTTCAAGGCCAAGGACTCCGACTACGTGACCGCGATCCAGCGGGTCTTCCGGTCGGGTCGCTATCCGTCCAACGTCGAGGTCTCGGTGGTGGTCGGCCGGTGAGGACGAGATGACGACGCTCCAATCGAGCATCGGCCCCCTGGTGGCCGAGTTGACCGATCTCCTCGGCGAGCGGGTGTCGACCACCGAGGCCGTGCGCGACCATCACAGCCGGGGCGAGCTCCACTTCGGCGCGGCGCCGCCGGACGTGGTGGCGTTCCCCGCCAGCACCGACGAAGTGAGCCGGATCGCCGCGCTCTGCACCAAGCACCGGGTGCCGATGATTCCCTTCGGCGCGGGCACCTCGCTCGAGGGACACGTCTCGGCCGTCCAGGGCGGCGTCTCGATCGACCTGACGGGTCTCAACCGGATCCTCCGCTTGAGCGCCGAGGACCTCGACGTGACCGTGGAGGCGGGTGTCACCCGGCAGCAGCTCAACGATCACTTGAAGACCACGGGCCTCACCTTCTTTCTCGATCCGGGCGCCGACGCGACGGTCGGCGGGATGATCGCGACCGGCGCGTCGGGCACCACCGCGGTGCGCTACGGCACCATCCGCGAGAACGTGCTCGGTCTGACCGTGGTGCTCGCCGACGGCCGGGTGATCCGGACCGGCGGCCGGGCAAGGAAGTCCTCGGCGGGCTACGACCTGACCCGCCTGATGATCGGATCGGAAGGCACGCTCGGCATCGTGACCGAGGCCACCCTCCGGCTGCAGGCGCTCCCGGACGCGGTCACCTCCGCGGTCGCCTCGTTCGAGACGCTCGAGGGCGCGGTCGACACGGTCATCGCCGCGATCCAGCTCGGGATTCCGGTGGCCCGCTGCGAGCTGGTGGACGAGGTCGCCGTCGAGGGCCTGAACCGGGCGAACAATCTCGGGTTGGAGCCCGCGCCGATGGTCTTCTTCGAGTTCCACGGGCCGACCGAGCGCGCCGTGGAGGAGCAGGCCGAGCTGGTGAAGGAGCTGGCCGACGATCGCGGCGGGCGCGGCTTCCAGTGGGCCTCGTCGCTCGAGGAGCGCAACCGGCTCTGGCGCGCCCGGCACGAGGCCGCCTACGCCACCCTGACGCTCGCGCCGGGCAAGAAGGGTTGGGCCACCGACGTCTGCGTCCCGATCTCGCGGCTGGCGGAGTGCATCCGGGAGAGTCGCGCCGACATCGACGCCTCGACGCTGCTCGGCCCGATCGTCGGTCACATCGGCGACGGCAACTTCCACTGTCTCTATCTCTACGATCCCGACGATTCGGCCGAGGTGGACGAGGCCCGCCGGCTCAACGACCGGCTGGTGAACCGCGCCCTCGCGATGGGCGGCACCTGCACCGGCGAGCACGGGATCGGCGTGGGCAAGATCGCCTCGCTCGAGAAGGAGCATGGCGACGCCATTCCGGTGATGCGCGCGGTGAAGCAGGCGCTCGATCCGGAAGGTCTGCTCAACCCGGGGAAGATCTTTCGCTGAGCGTCAGGATCGCGTCAGGCGGGAGTCCGCTCGGGTCGGGCCGCGCCTCGGGCCACTCCCGCGGCGGCGGCGGGTCACTCAGTCCGCCGGGCCGAGCCAGTCGTGATAGAGCTCCGGCCGGCGGTCGCGCCAGAAGAGGCGGCGGGCGGTGGAGGCTTGGCAGGTGCTGAAGTCGAGGTCGGCGAGCAGCAGCTCGTCGGTGGTGGCGTTGGCCCGAGCCACCACCTGGCCTTCGGGGTCGACGACGAAGGACTCGCCGCCGAAGGCGAGCCGCTCCTCCTGTCCCACCCGATTGCAGAGCGCGGCGAAGTAGCCGTTCTGGAACGCCGCCGTGCGGACCTCCGCCTCGAAGAGACCCTCGGGCCATTCCGCCGACGGCGCCGGCTCGCGGGATCGCCACCAGCTCGGCGCCCTGGATGCCCAGGGCCCGGGTGTACTCGGGATAGTGGCGGTCGTAACAGATGGCCACGCCGATCCGCCCGACCTTGGTCTGGTAGACCGGAGCGCCTCGGTCGCCGGGGTGGTAGTAGGTCTTCTCGTGGAAGCAGGCGTAGTCGGTGATGTGGATCATCCGGGTGACGCCGAGCAGGGTGCCGTCGGCGTCGTAGACGGGCGAGGAGTCGTAGAAGCGGCCCTCCCCGTCGGTCTCGTAGAGGTTCATCACCGTGACCAGGCCGTGCTGCTTGGCCTTGGCCGCGAAGCGATCGGCCACCGGACCGGGGATGGTCGAAGCCAGCTCGGCCGAGCGCTCGAAGCGCTCGTGCTGGGGGAAGAACCGGTCGAGGGCCACCTCGGGGAAGACGATCAGCTGCGCGCCCGCCTCCGCCGCGCGATCCATCGCGCCGAGGGCGCGGGCGAGATTGTCGGCCCGATCGGGACTCGAGGCCATTTGAGCGAGAGCGATGCGAACCGTCATCAGGGGCTCCGGAGCGAGGCGCAGGAATTATAAGGGCCAGCGCGACCTTGGCCACCGAGCGGGACTACGAGTGAAAGGACGGATCGAAATGCGAAGGCTGATCGTGACGGCGGCCGCGCTGGCGCTGGCGGCGCCGGCCGGCGCCCAGACCGCGCGGGACACCACGCCGGCCGTGATTCGCGCCGGGCGGATCTTCGACAGCGAAGCCGGCCGGATGGTGCCCAACCAGGAGATCCTGATCCAGAACGGCCGGATCGTCGAGGTCGCCGCCTCGGTCAAGCGGCCGGCCGGCGCGCGGGTCTACGATCTGAGCCGCTACTCGGTGCTGCCCGGGCTGATCGACGCGCACACCCATCTGCTCTACCTGGAGAGCCCGAAGGGCAGCCTCACCATGGAGGGCGTCCGCTCCCTGGTGACCGAAGGCCTGCCGCTCCGGGCCCTCCACGGCGCGGCGCGGGCCCGCACCTTCCTCGCCGCCGGGATCACCACGGTGCGCGATCTCGGCAACTCGGGTCTCTTCGGCGACGTGGCCCTCGGCACGGCGATCGACGACGGCAGCGTCGACGGCCCGCGGCTGATTCCATCGGGTCCGGGCTTGAGCCCGGTGGGCGGGCAGTTTCCCGGGCTCAAGCCCGGCTACGAGCATCTCGCCGCCGACGAGTACCGGATCATCAAGAGCCCGGCCGACGCCGCGGAAGCCGTTCGCGAGAACGTCACCTTCGGCGCGCGGGTGATCAAGATCTTCAGCAACAACACCCCGAACCCCGGCAACCTGACGCTCGAGGAGATCGAGGCGATCGTCGCCTCGGCCAAGCTGCACGGCGTCCGGGTCGCGGCCCACGCCACCAACGACGCCGCGGTCTGGCGTGCCGCCAAGGCGGGCGTCAACTCGATCGAGCACGCCTATCAGGTGGCCGACTCCACTCTGGCGCTGATGGCGGCCAACGGGGTCGCGATGGTGCCGACCGACGTCGACAGCCTGGGCATCATCCGCTACATCACGCTCCAGTCCGGCCAGGCGCCCCCAGACGCGGCCGTCTCCCGGTACCTGGCCGGCGGACGCGACCGGATGCTCCGGGCGATCCAGGCCGGCGTCACCATCGCGGCGGGATCGGACAACTATCTCGACCTCGACCAGCCCCAGGGCCAGTCGGCGCGCGGCAACCTGCTCGCCTATCACGCGGCCGGGATGAGCGCGGTCGACGTGCTCCGCGCCGCGACCCTCAACGACGCCAAGCTGCTCGGCTACGAGGGCCGGCTCGGCGTGATCAAGGCCGGCGCGTTCGCCGACCTGATCGCGGTCGACGGCGACCCGGTGGGCGGCGACTTCGAGGCGCTCACCCGGGTCCGGTTCGTGATGAAGGCCGGCACCGTCTACGCTGGACAGCCGCGCTGAGCCCGGCTACCCTCGGGTCCGGCCTCACTCTCTGATCCCGATGCTCTTCTGGCTTGCCGTCCTGGTCCTGGCCGCGGTGGCGCTCTCGTTCGTCGGCCTGCTGGTCGGCGCGCGTCGGCTGCCGCAGGTGGCCGAGATCGAGCCCGTGTCGGACGCCGCGGCGCCGAGCGTGTCGATCGTGGTGGCCGCGCGCAACGAGGCCCGCGGGATCGAGGCCGGCCTCCGCTCCCTGCTCGCGCTCGACTATCCGGCGCTCGAGATCGTGGTGGTCGACGACCGCTCCACCGACGCCACCCCCGAGATCCTGGCCCGGATGGCCGAGTCGGAGCCGCGGATCGTGCCGGTGCGGGTGGACCAGCTGCCCGAGCGCTGGCTCGGCAAGAACCACGCGCTCTGGGTCGGCTCGACTCGCGCGAAGGGCGACTGGCTCCTCTTCGTCGACGCCGACGTGGTGCTCGCGCCCGACGTGCTCCGCCGCGCGATGGGCCGGGCGCTCTCCGCGGGCCGCGACCACATCACCATCACCCCGACGCTCGAGCTGCCCGGGCCGCTGCTCCAGGGCTTCGCCGTCTTCTTCAGCGCCTCGTTCCTGCTCTTCACCCAGCCCTGGAAGGCGCCCGATCCCAAGGCGCGCCAGTTCATCGGCGTCGGCGCCTTCAACCTGGTCCGCCGGGAGGCCTACGTCCGCGCCGGCACCCACGAGCGGATCGCGCTGCGCCCCGACGACGACCTCAAGCTCGGCAAGATCTTGAAGCAGTCGGGCGCGGGCCAGGAGCTGGTGCAGGGCCTGGGCGCCGTGCGGGTGGAGTGGTATCACTCGCTGGGCGAGCTGGTCCGCGGGCTCGAGAAGAACGCCTTCGCGGGCCTCGACTACAACCTCGGTCTGGCGATCGCCGGGGCCGGCTCGCAGCTGTTCCTGAACTTCGTCCCCTTCGTCGCGATCGCGTTCGGGTCGGGGCCGACCCGCGCCGTCGGCCTGGCCACGGTGCTCGCCTCGGTGCTCGGCTTCGGTCTGGTGGCGCGCGAGGTGGGCGTCGCGGCGTCGCGGGCGCTCCTCTATCCGCTGGTGGTGCTGCTCTTCGCCTTCATCGTGCTCCGCACCGCCACGCTCAACCTCGCCCAGGGCGGGATTCGCTGGCGTGATACCTTCTACCCGTTGTCCTTGCTCAAGACGAACAAGGTCTGATTCTCCGGAGGCTCTCATGATGGCTCGACGACTGGCGGCGCTCAGCGTGCTCTTCCCGACGCTCCTTGCCGCGCAGACCACCTCCCGACTCCAGCCGGGCGAGCGCGCCTTCGTCGCGGTCGACGCGCCGGTGGTCGCCCTCACCCACGTCAAGCTGATCGACGGCACGGGCGCGGCGCCCGCCGACGACCAGACCGTGGTGATCCGTGACGGCTCGATCGCCTGGGTCGGGCCGAGCCGCTCGGCCAACGTGCCCGCGGGCGCGCGGGTGCTCGATCTCGCCGGGCACACCGTGATCCCGGGGATGGTGGGGCTCCACGATCACACCTTCTACGGCGGGGCGTCGTGGCCCTACGTGCACCAGCCGGTGAGCGCGCCGCGACTCTATCTGGCGGCCGGCGTCACCACCATCCGCACCACCGGCAGCACCGCGCCGTATCAGGACATGATCCTCAAGCGCTCGATCGACAGCGGGCTGGTGGTCGGGCCGCGGATGTACGTCACCGGGCCCTACATCACCGGGCCCGGCGGCAACCACGGGATGATGCACGAGGTCACCACGCCCGAAGCCGCGCGCAGGGTCGCCGCCTACTGGTCGGCGGAGGGCGCCAGCTGGCTCAAGGTCTACGACCGGATCACCAGGGCCGAGCTCAAGGCGGTGGTGGAGGAGGCCCACAAGCACGGCGTCCAGGTGACCGGGCACCTCTGCTCGATCGGCTTCCGCGAGGCGGTGGCCGCGGGGATGGACGCGGTCGAGCACGGGCTCTACGCCAACCAGGAGTACGATCCGGACAAGAAGCCCGACCAGTGTCCCGGCGTGAAGATGTCGGTCTTCGAGGGCCTCGACCTCGAGAGCGACGCGGTCAAGGCCACCTTCCGCGACATGGTCTCCCACGGGGTGGCGATGACCTCGACGGTCGCGATCGCCGAGGGCCTGATGGCGGGCCGGCCGCCGCTCGAGCAACGCACCATGGACGCGCTCTACCCGCCCGCCAAGGAAGCCTATCTCGCCGCGCGCTCGATGCTCGAGAAGCCCGAAGCCGCCCCGTTCCGGGTGAGCGACAAGGCGTTCGCCAAGATGCTGGCCTACGAGCTGGCGTTCGTGCGCGCCGGCGGGCTGCTCGGCGCCGGCGTCGACCCGACCGGCGTGGGCGGCGTGCTCGCCGGCTTCGGCGACCAGCGCAACTACGAGCTCTTCCTCGAAGGCGGCTTCACCCCGGTCGAGGCGATCCAGATCCTTTCGGCCAACGGCGCCAAGATCCTCGACGCGGCCGACCGCTACGGCACCGTCACCAAGGGCAAGCTCGCCGACCTGGTGGTGATTCGCGGCGATCCGGTGGCCCGCCCGGCCGAGATCCGGAACGTCACCCTGGTCTTCCGAGAGGGAGTGGGGTACGACTCGGCCAAGTTGATCGCGTCGGTGAAGGGCATGGCTGGCCTTCGTTAGAGCGGTTCGACCCATTCGCCCGAGACGACAAGCGATGCGCACCCGATCGTTCCCGGTCCTCTTCGCCGGCCTGCTGGCTCTCCCGCTCTCGGCGCAGGCGCCCGCGAAGCGCCCGCTGGTGCCGGGAGACTACTACCGCTTCCGCGACGTCGGCTCTCCGTCGATCTCGCCCGACGGAGCCTGGGTGGTCTACACCGTCACCTCGGCCGACTCGGCCAAGGACAAGCGGAACACCGACCTCTACATGGTGAGCTGGGACGGCGCCCGCACGGTCGAGCTCACCTCGGGCCCGGAGAGCGAGTCGAATCCCAAGTGGAGCCCGGACGACCGCTACCTCGCCTTCCTCTCCTCCCGCGGCGACTCGGAGAAGGGCGCCCAGCTCTGGCTGATGGACCGGCTGGGCGGCGAGGGTCGCAAGGTGACCGAGGTCAAGGAAGGGATCGACGACTACGAGTGGTCGCCGGACGGGAGGCGGCTGGTCTTCGTGATCAAGGATCCCGATCCCGACTCGACCCCGGCCAAGAGCGGAGAGCGCAAGGCGCCCAAGCCGCTGGTGATCGACCGCTGGGACTTCAAGCGCGACTACGTCGGCTACCTCGACCGGCGGCGGACCCACCTCTATCTCTTCGACCTCGAGTCGAAGAAGCTCGAGCAGCTCACCACCGGCGACTACGACGACGCGGCGCCGGCCTGGTCGCCCGACGGGCAGCGGATCGCCTTCGCCAGCAAGCGCGCGCCCGGGAGCGACCGGAACCTCAATCGCGACATTTACCTGATCGACGCGAAGCCGGGCGCCACACCCCGCCAGCTCACCACCTTCGAGGGCGACGACGATCAACCCGTCTGGAGCCCCGACGGGCGCTCGATCGCCTACTACCGGGGCGGCGACCCGCGCTACTACGCCTACATCCACGAGCGGATCGCCGTCGTGCCCGTGTCGGGTGGCGAGTCGCGGGTGCTCACCGAGTCGCTCGACCGGCCGGTGCGCGACCCGGTCTGGTCGCCCGACGGGCGGAGCATCTGGTTCCGACTCGAGGACGACCGGATCGTCCAGCTGGCGCGGGTGGACGTCGCGTCGGGCAGGATCGAGCGGCTCACCAAAGGGCTCGAGGCCTTCGCGAGCCTCTCGGGCAACGCAACGGGCAAGCTGGTGACGCTGCATGGGAACGACGCCCAGCCGTTCGAGGTCACCGCGTTCGAGAACGGCAGCCTGAGGCGGCTCTCGCGGGTGAACGACGAGCTGGTGAGCGGGCTGGCCATCGGGCAGGTCGAGCGGCTCGACTCGAAGAGCAAGGACGGCACCGCGGTCGGCAGTCTGGTCTATCTCCCGCCGGGCTATCAGCGGGGTCGCCGCTATCCGATGGCGCTCCACATCCACGGCGGCCCCTTCGCGCAGGAGCAGCACGACTTCGACCTGATGCGCCAGGTGTTCGCCGCGCGCGGCTACGTGGTGCTCGCGGTGAACTACCGCGGCAGCTCGGGGCGGGGCGAAGCCTTCAGCAAGGCGATCTACGCCGACTGGGGCAACAAGGAAGTGGTCGACCTGCTGGGCGCGGTCGACGCGGCGGTGGCCGCGGGCTACGCCGATCCCGATCGGCTGGTGCTCGGAGGCTGGAGCTACGGCGGGATCCTCACCGACGCCACGATCGCCACCGACCGCCGCTTCAAGGCCGGGGTGAGCGGCGCGGGCAGCGCGCTCTTCCACACCATGTACGGCACCGACCAGTACGTCTACCAGTACGAGACCGAGCTGGGCGCGCCGTGGAAGAACCCGGAGGTGTGGAACAAGGTGTCGCATCCGTTCTTCAACGCCGACCGGATCACCACCCCGACGCTCTTCATGGGCGGCGAGCGCGACTTCAACGTCCCGATCACCGGCGGCGAGCAGATGTACCAGGCGCTCAAGTCGCTCGGCATCGACACCGAGCTGGTGGTCTATCCGGGGATGTTCCACGGACCCGGCTTCCCGAGCCAGCGGGTGGACATCGTCAACCGCTATCTCGACTGGTGGGCCAAGTACGTGGCGCCGGCGACGCCCTGAGCGCCGCCGTTGTCCACACGGACGCGATTGCTCGCCGCCCGGCCGCGATCGTTCGCGGGTCGGACGCGGTGCATCTCGAGCTGCACTCGGCTCCGGCCGGCCCGTTGAAGCTCGTTTGGGACTCCGTGCCGGCCTCGAGGCCGTTGGAACGGGGCTCCAGCCCTCGCGAGGCGGGGCACCGTGCGTTGGCCGGCGCCGGGTGGCCACCGACCCCGCTTCGTGCCTGATCGGATCGGGCGCTCCGCTCGGCTGTCGTTCAGGCGTGAAGACCTGACTCGGCCGATCGCGGGATGGAATTGGCCGTCGGCCGCCCGGGCGCTCGATCCGGCGGCTCGGCCGGCCTCCGCGGCGGACCGGCGCTCACGGATCGCCCGCGCGTCTCGGGTGAACGTGGATCGAGTGCTCCGATCGGTCACCCGTATCTCGTTGCGGGCGCTTCGGATGCGACCGCCCCCGGAGCGACGGGTGCCGCAGGCCCGGCGAACGGCACCGCGCGCTGGCCGGATCCTGCTGCCTGCCGCCGGGGCGACGGCGTGCGCGGGTCCGCCGCCGCGACGAGCGTCGAAACCGCGCTGGCCAGGCCGAGCAGCCTGTCGGCCGGACCACGGACATGTGGATAGCGCGCTCCAACCGCCGCCGCTCGCGAGTCGGCCGCGATGGTTCGTGAGTCGGCCGCCGTCGTTCGCGAGATGGCCGCGATCGTTCGTCGGTCGGCCGCGACCGTTCGCGTCCCGGGTCGGATCGATCGCGGGCCGGCCGCCGCGTCATTGCGAGTGATTCTCCAGGAGGATGACATGACCCATCGCTGCGATCGGCGGTTCCGCCGGGTTCGGGAGAGCGGCTGATGCTCGCCTCGCTTCTCGCCCGCGCGGCGCGGCAGCGGCCGGAGCACCCGGCCTTCAGCTTCGAGGGCCGGCGCTGGTCGTTCCGCGAGCTCGACCGGGACGCCAACCGGCTCGCCCAAGCGCTCCTCGCGCAGGGCCTCGCCAAGGGAGACCGGGTCGCGACGGTGCTGCCCAACTCGGCCGAGCTCTACCTGTTCTACTGGGCGGCGGCCAAGACGGGCATCGTCTCGGTGCCGATGAGCCCGCTGCTCCAGGGCCCCGGCCTGGCGACCTTGCTCCGCGACTCGGGCGCCCGGGCGGTGATCGCCTCTGATGCGACCGGCAAGGCGGTCGACGCCGTTCGGGCCGAGCTGCCCGAGGGCGAGTCGCTGATCCGGCTCCGGACGGACGGCGAAGGCGACGGTTGGCGGAGCCTGCGCGCGCTGATGGCCGCCGCCTCGGACGCCGCGCCCGCCGATCCCGGGCTCGAGCCCGGCGACATCTACAACATCATCTACTCGAGCGGCACCACGGGTCTGCCCAAGGGCATCGTCCACACCCACAGGATCCGGGCGGACTACGGGCCGATGATGTCGGCCGCCTTCGCGGTGCGGCCCGACAGCGTGGTGCTCCAGACCGGCTCGCTGGTCTTCAACGGCGCCTTCATCCCGATGATCGCGGCCGCCTATCAGGGGGCGACCTTCCATCTCCATCCGAAGTTCGACGCGGCCGCGCTGGTCGAGACGGTGGCGCAGGAGCGGGTCACCCACGTGATGCTGGTGCCGGCCCAGATCGCGGCGTTGCTCGCCCACCCTGGCGCCACCGCCGAAGCGCTCGGCTCGCTGGAGTGCGTGCTCTCGCTGGGCGCGCCCCTGTTGCTCGAGCACAAGCAGGCGCTGATCGCGCGGCTGCCGCGGCGGCTCTACGAGCTCTACGGCCTGACCGAGGGCTTCGCCACGGTGCTCGACCGCGACGACGTGGCGCGGAAGCCGGGCTCGGTGGGCGGCGCGATGGCGTACACCGACATCCGGATCGTCGACGCGGAAGGACGCGATCTCCCGCCCGGCGAAGTGGGCGAGATCGTGGGCCGCTCGGGTCACGTCACCCCGGGCTACTACAACCGGCCCGATCTCACCGCCCAGGCGATCCGCGACGGCTGGGTCTTCACCGGCGATCTCGGCTATCTGGACGAGGAGGGCTTCCTCTACCTGGTCGATCGCAAGAAGGACATGATCGTCTCCGGCGGGATCAACGTCTATCCGCGCGACATCGAGGAGGTCGCGATCGGACATCCGGCGGTGCGCGAGGCGGCGGCCTTCGGGGTCCCCGACGACCGCTGGGGCGAGGTGCCGGTGATCGCGGTGCTCGTCAAGGAGCCGGTCGACGCCGACCAGCTGGCCGCGTGGATCAACGAGCGGGTCGGCGCCCGCTACCAGAGGGTCAAGCGCGTGGTGGTGATGGACGACTTCCCGCGCAACGTGGCGGGCAAGACCTTGAAGCGCGAGCTGCGCGCGCCCTACTGGAAGGACCGCGGCCGCTCGATCTGAGCGACCCGGCTCACTTGCCCTCGCGGTCGGCCTTCCGGCGCTCCCTGAGCGCCGCCAGATAGGCCTCGCGATCCCGCTTGATCTCGCGCAGGATGGCGGGCGGCGCCGCGGTGTCCTCGTGGCGACCGCCCCAGCTCACCATCTCGATCAGGATCGGCGCCAGGTCGAGCCCCTTCGGCGTGAGCAGGTAGCGCCGCCGCCGCCCGTCCTCCGGATCGGGGCGCCGCTCCACGATGCCGTGGGCCTCGAGCCGCTGGAGCCGGTCGGTCAGGACGTTGGTGGCGATGCCCTCCTGGGCGCCGAGCAGCTGGCTGAAGGAGCGGGGCCCCCCGAAGAGCAGATCGCGCACCACCAGGAGCGACCAGCGGTCGCCGAAGATCTCGAGCGACACGTTGATGGGGCAGCGGCTCCGCCAGGCGGTCTCGGGGCTCGGCATGGGGGCCTAAGATCGGCGGGTGACTTGCGAAAAACAAGCGAGACCGTAGATTGGCTTGCGTTTCACAAGTCAATCTGCCGGCCCGCCACCGGCGTCACCTCTGGAACGGACAGGTGTCCCATGATCGTCGAAGCCCTCGCGATGGAGCTGGACCACGCCGTCAAGCAGACCCACACCCTGCTCGAGCGCCTGCCGGAAGACCGGCTCGGCTGGCGCCCGCATCCCAAGGCGTACAGTCTGGGGCAGCTGGCTCTGCATCTCGGCCAGATCCCCTCGATCGTGAGCGCTTTCGTGGCGCAGGACGTGTCGCAGTTCCCGACAGAGCGGAACCAGGCGGAGGCGGGCTCGCGGGCCGAGGCCGCGCGGACCCTCGACGAGGGCCATGCCAACGCGAAGGCCGCGCTCGCCCGGATGAGCGACGCGGCCCTGTCGACTCCCTGGAAGCTGGAGCGGGACGGCCAGGAGCTGATGACGGTGCCCCGGATGGTCCTCTTCCGGGAGTTCCTGCTCAACCACTTCTACCATCACCGCGGGCAGCTGACGACCTATCTCCGGACGCTCGACGTGCCGCTCCCGTCCACTTACGGGCCGACGGCGGACGTCGACCCGTTCGCGGCCCCCGCCGCTACTTGATCGCGTCGAGGGCGCGCTGGAGGCCGCGGCTCTCGGGGAACTCGGTCAACAGCCCCTGGAGCACGGCCCGCGCGGAGTCGCTGAACCCGAGCGCCTGATAGACGTCGGAGAGCAGCAGACCCTTGCGCATCCGGCCCCGGGCGTCGTCGGCCGCCGGGGCGAGCGTGCGGGCCGCCTCGAGCGCGCCGGCCGCGTCGTGGCGGTCCTTGAGCTGCGACTCGATCAGCAGGTAGCGGACGCCGAAGTCGCCGGGCATCTGGCGGGCCATCTCTTCGATCAGCCGCGCGGCGCCTTCGCTCCGACCGGCCGCGCGCTCGGCCTGCGCCTGGTGATACAGCCCGGCCACCAGGAGCCGGCGGACGTCGGCCGAGTCGCCGCTCCGGGTGCCGATGCCGCCGGCATACTCGTAGACCAGCTCGCCGCCGTGCTCGGCGGTCTCGTACATCATGTAGACGCCCGCCAGGCCGGCCAGCGCCGCGACCCCGCGGACGGCGACCGCACCCTTCCGGGTGCCCATGGCGAGCCCG
The DNA here is from genome assembly GCA_041390205.1 of Gemmatimonadales bacterium. Lineage (GTDB taxonomy): Bacteria > Gemmatimonadota > Gemmatimonadetes > Gemmatimonadales > GWC2-71-9 > SHZU01. The sequence continues at coordinate 42,088 of JAWKQJ010000005.1, read as the reverse complement.
ACCAGCTCGAGCGCCGCGATCACCAGGAACATGTTGCGGGTGCGCTCGCCCCAGTGCTCGTGGGTCTGCACCGCCTCGAGCGCGCCGGGCACCCGCTCGGCGGGGCCGTGCGCGTCGTGCCCGGAGCGCTCGGTGAAGAAGGTGATCACGCCGCAGGCGATCAGGAGCGTGGCGGCCGCCGGGTGGGTCCACTTGAGGCGTCCGGTCAGGGAGATCACCCGGAAGGCGACGCCGACGATCGCGAGGACGATCGAGAAATGGACCAGCTGCGGATGGAAGTATCCGATATCCGGCATGACGGGGCTCTTGGGGCTCAGGGTCGGGCGGCTAACCTATCTCACCCGGCCTGTTTGGGCCAGCCGTCCGGATTGCGGGGCCCGGCCCCGCCGGGGATCTTGAGGAGGACCGGACGGCGTCTCCGACCCTAACGCTCACCGCGCTCCGATGACCGCCACCTCCGCCGACCTCGAGCGAGCCGCGCCCTCCCGGCGGGGCCTCGACCGCTTCTGGACCCTCCAGCTGCTCGGCTGGGGGAGCTACGCGGTGGCGATGGCCATCTCCCGCCTGGGGATCTTCCCCCTGGGCTACATGATGGTCTCCAAGACCCTGCTGGCCCTCCTGGGGCTCGGCTGCTCGCTGGCGCTCCGCGGGGTCTACCGCCGGCTCCTCCGCGAGGAGGCGTCGGTGACCCGGCTGGTGCTGGTGGCGGTGGCGGCCTCCTACATGATGGCGCTGGTCTGGACCGCCGCCGACAACCTGATCGACGTCCCGGTCGCGCAGGCGATGCTGGGCCGGACCCGGGAGATCCGCGGCCCGTTCGACGTCTTCGTCGGCTCGGTCTACAACGCCTTCACCCTGCTCGCCTGGAGCGTGCTCTACTTCGTGATCAAGCGGGACGAGGCGCTCGCGGCGGAGCGGGAGCGGGCCTTGAGGGCCGAGACGCTCGCGAGCCAGGCGCGGCTCGACGCGCTCCGCTTCCAGCTCCAGCCGCACTTCCTCTTCAACAGCCTCAACGCGATCTCGACCCTGGTGGTCGAGGGCCGGAGCGACGAGGCGTCGAAGATGCTCTCCCGGCTGAGCGACTTCCTCCGACTGGTGCTCGCCGCGCCCGACGCCGACACGGTCACGCTGGCCGAGGAGATCGATTTCGCCGAGCGCTACCTGGCGATCGAGCGGGTCCGCTTCGGCGACCGGCTCGGGGTGCGGGTCGAGGTGGCGGAGGAGACGCTCGGTGTGCCGGTGCCCTCGCTGCTGCTCCAGCCGATCGTGGAGAACGCCGTCCGCCACGGGATCGCGCCGCGGGAGCGGGGCGGCGCCGTGGAGATCGTCGCGACGAGAACGGGCGGGGAGCTGGTGCTCGTGATCTCCGATCGCGGCCGCGGCGCGGCGAACGGCGGCCCGGCGCCCGAGTCGAACGGAGAGCGGATCGGGCTCGCCAACCTGCGGGAGCGTCTGGCGCGGATCTACGGCAAGGCGCACCGCTTCACGGTCGAGTCGGACCCGGGCGGCACCAGAGTCGAGATCGCGCTTCCCTTCGGTGGAACGGCGTGAGCGCGCCGCTCACCGTGCTGATCGTGGACGACGAGCCGCTCGCCCGGCGCGGGGTGCGGGTCCGGCTGGAGCGCGCGGGGGAGGTGGAGGTGGTGGGCGAGTGCGAGAGCGGCCGGGAGGCGGTTCGCGCGATCGCCGAGCTCGGGCCGGATCTGGTGTTCCTCGACGTTCAGATGCCGGGCATGGACGGCTTCGAGGTGATCGAGCGGGTGGGCGGCGCGATGCCGCCCGTGGTCTTCGTCACCGCCTTCGACCAGCACGCGCTCCGCGCCTTCGACGCCGCGGCGCTCGACTATCTCCTCAAGCCGATCGACGACGAGCGCTTTGGCGTGATGCTGGCCCGAGCGCGCCAGCGGGTGGCGGAGCGCCGGCTGGCCGCCGGGGCGCCCGCCCCGGCGCGATTGCTGGTTCGGGAGCGTGGCCGGGTGGCGTTCGTCGATCCGGCCGAGATTCGCTGGGTCGAGGCCCGCGGCGACTACGTCCGGCTCCACCTGGCCGACCGGACCCACCTCCTGCGCGAGACCATCGGCGCGCTGGAGCGTCGGCTCCCGCCCGAAGGCTTCGTGCGAGTCCATCGCTCCGCGCTGGTCCGCGCCAGGGCGGTGGCGGGGCTCGAGCAGCGCTCCAGTCGCGACTGGTCGGTGGTGCTGGAGGACGGCACCCGGATCAAGCTGAGCCGGCGGCACCGCGCCGAGCTCGACGCGCGACTCGAAGCGGCCCGCGCCGAATCGGGCTGAAGGCTCAGGAGCGGAAGCCGGTCACCTCGACCTCGATCGTGGTGTCGCTCACTGCTTCGCCCGCGAGGAAGCGCTGGATCAGCGCGCCGACGGCGGGGCTCACCATGAACAGGTTGTGGCCCGCGCCCGCCACGGTCACGAAGGTGACGTCGCCGAGCTTGGCGACGGCCTCGCGCTGCGCCTCGGGGTAGGTGCGGCCGTCGAGGGTTCCGGAGAGCACCAGCGTCGGGCGCCCCGAGACCGGCGGCGAGCGGAAGTCGTCTCCCAAGTCGACCACGGCCAGATCGGGCAGCGCGTGCGGAATCGGGAAGTTGAGCACGTCGCCGAGCAACGAGGTCCTGGCCTGCTCCTCGACCAGCGCGCGGCGCGCGGCGTCGATGCCGCTCGAGGCGTCGATCAGCTCGGGCATGCCGGAGATCTGGATCGGTCTCCGCATGAAGCGATGCTCGAACCCGCCAAGCTGGGTCCAGTCGCCGTCCAAGGCGGAGCGGAAGAGGCGGAGCAGGGTGGCGAGGTTGTCGGGATCGCTGATCACGCCCGCGGTGAAGAGCCGGACCTCGTCGCCACCCATCAGAAAGCTGGTGGAGCCGCCCTCCCCGGGGATGGTGACCCGCACCGGCGCGGAATCGAGCCGCGCGAACACCCGCCGGATCAGACCGACGGCGTCGGGATAGAGCGCCTTCGACGCCGGGTCGCGATCGATGGCCTGCTGGATCCGCTCGAAGTACCGGTCGGTGCGCGCCGGCAGCTTGACGGTCTGATCGAGCCCCTCGACCGAGGCGAGCACCAGGCGGTCGATCCGTGGCTCCATCACCTTGAGGGCCGCGAGCGCGAGGTGGGTGCCGTAGCTGATGCCCCAGAGGTTGACCTTCTCCGCGCCGAGCGCGGCCCGGACGGCGTCGAGGTCGCGGGCGTTCTCGGTCGTGGTGTAGCCGGCGAGGTCCACGCCCGCCTCGCGCCACTGGCCATAGCAGATCCTGGAGAGCTCGCGGATCGCCTCGACGGCGGCGGCCTTGCTGGCCGGCTGGTCGTCGGGGATCGGTCGCCGCTCGGTGCACTCGGGGATCTGGTTCGACTCGCCGGTGCCCCGCTGGTCGAGCGCGATCACGTCGGACACCGAGCGGAGCGCCATGAACAGCGGGAAGCGCCGGCCTCGCGCGGTCTGGATCCCGCTCCCTCCCGGTCCGCCCGCGAGATAGACGATCGGGGCGCCGGGCGTCGGCGTCGTGGCCGGGAAGCGCACGTAGGTGAGCGTGATCCATCGGGAGTCGGCGTCGTCGCGCCGCTCGGGCACGGCGAGCTGGCCCCGCTCCGCCTGGACGGTGTCGCCGGCGGCCGAGACGAAGGCGTAGGGAGTCACGACGTGATCGCGGAACAGCTCTTCCGTCCCGCCGCAGGCGCCGAGCAGGGTCGCGGCGGGCAGCAGGATTGCCAGGCGTCTCACGTCTCCTCCAGGGTCTCGGTCGGAATGAGGACTGCACTACGCGACCCGCTGGCTTTAGTTCCGGCCGGACCGCTCGTCGCGGATTCGGGACCGCCCGCCGCTCCAAACATTCGCCGGGTGCGGACCCCGCTAGCTTGGGAGCTTCTCCCATCGGAGGCTTCGGGATGTCGCGGTGGCTCATGGCGGTGGCGCTGATCGGCGCGGCGGGGTGGTCCCCGGCCGCGGCGCAGGGGCAGGCGGATCGGGACGGCGTGCGGCGGGCGGTGCTCGACTACGTGGAGGGCTTCTACGAGGGCGACAGCACCAAGTTCCTGCGCGGGGTCCGGCCCGAGTTCTTCAAGTACGGCTTCTTCCCGGCCCGCGACGGCGGCGGCTACAAGGGCGAGCGAATGAGCTGGGACGACGCCCTCGCCTACATCCGGAACGTGAAGGAGCGGAAGCGGTTCGCCCCGGCGGACGCGCCCAAGGGGATCGACGTCTACGACGTCAACGACCAGACCGCGAGCGCCAAGCTCACGGCCTTCTGGGGAATCGACTACCTGCTGCTCGCGAAGTACGACGGCCGCTGGATGATCAGCCACGTCCTCTGGCAGACGCCGCCGAAGAAGTAGGTGGAGCGCGGTCGCCGGCGGCTCGCGGGCTGGCGATCGGAAGAGCGGGGCTTACGATTGTGCCATGCGATGGCTCCGGCGCCTTCTCGTCCTGCTCTTCGCCCTGGCCCTGTTGGCCGCCCTGCTGGTCATCACCGTCGTGGTTCCGATCTTCGACGGGCGCTCCAATCAGGTCAGGGTCATTCCCCTTCCGCCGCTCGACTCGGCCGCCGCGCGACTCCATCGGACCCTTGCGGTGGCCGACCTCCACGCCGATCAGCTGCTCTGGCCGCGCGACCTGACCGAGCGATCGAGCCGCGGGCACGTGGACCTGCCCCGATTGGTCGAAGGCCGGGTCGCGCTCCAGGTCTTCTCGGCGGTGACCAAGACCCCGCGAGGCCTCAACTACGAGCGGAACGACAGCACCACCGACATGATCCGGATTCTGGGGATCGCGTCCCGGTGGCCGCGGCGCACCTGGAGCAGCAGGGTCGAGCGGGCGCTCTACCTGGCGGAGAAGTTCGACCGGGCCGTGGCCGAGTCGGAGGGTGGGCTGGTGCCGATCCGCTCGACGGCCGACCTGACCTCGCTGCTCTCGCGCCGCGCCTCGAACTCCGCGCTGGTGGGCGGGCTGCTCTCGATCGAGGGGGCGCACGCCACCGAAGGCACCATCGCGGGGCTCGAGCGGCTCTACGACGCCGGCTACCGGATGGTCGGCCTGACCCACTTTTTCGACAACGAGGTGGGCGGCTCCTCGGCGGGAGTGACCAAGGGCGGGCTGACTCGGTTCGGCCGCGAGGCGATCGAGTGGATGGCCGAGCGCCGGATGATCGTGGATCTCGCGCACGCGTCGCCACGATTGATCGACGAGGTCCTGGCGGCCAATCCGCGGCCGGTGGTGGTGTCGCACACGGGGGTGCAGGGGACCTGTCCCGGGCCGCGGAACCTCCCCGACGACCTGGTCCGGCGGATCGCGGCGGCGGGCGGGCTGATCGGGATCGGCTACTGGGAGGCGGCGGTGTGCGGGCTCGCGCCCGACACGATCGCGGCCGCGATCGCCCACACCGTCAGGCTGGCCGGGGTCGAGCACGTGGCGCTCGGCTCGGACTTCGACGGCGCCACCACGACGGGGTTCGACACCTCCCGTCTGGCCCTGCTGACGGACGCGCTCCTCCGCCGGGGTTTTTCCCCGGAGGAGGTGCGGCTCGTCATGGGCGGGAACGTCTTCCGCTTCCTGCTCGCGGAGCTGCCCCCGCGCTGAAGCGTCAGGCGGGCTCGCCGAAGGGATTGTCGGGGAAGCGGAGCGCGCGGGTGGCGCCGCCGCCCCGCTCGTGGGCGTCGAGCCGGAGGAAGAACGACCCGACTCCGGCGGCGCCCTGCATGTAGCCGGTCTGCGCCACCAGGTTCTCGGGCTCGGTCCGGTTCTCGGCCTGCACCCAGCGGAGCCCGTCGTGCGCGTCGGTGCTGCTCCGCTTCATGGTGTCGGCCACCACCCGATCCACCATCCGCCGGCTCTCGGCGGTCGGCGCGAAGCTCGCGAGGTCGAGCATGTACTCGCCGATGCCGACGTTGCCGCAGCACTGACTGATGTTCTCCCAGAAGCCGGGTGTCCGGCGCTCGGGCACTCCGCTGGCGAAGAGCCCGCGGGTGAGCCCGTCGACCCACTCGCTCCAGCGTTGCTCGCCGGTGATCCGACCGAGCCGGGTGAAGAGCCGGGCGGTGCCGACGGGGCCGTGGCACCAGCTCAAGTAGTAGAGCTGCTCGCCGCCGGGCTCGTGGTGGAAGATCAGGGTCCGGTCACCGTCGCGATCGGCGATCGCGTCGAGGTAGCGCGCCCCGGCCAGCGCGGCGTCGAGGAAGGCCTGGTCGCCGGTGCGCTGGTGCAGGGTCGCGAGGAAGTAGCCGATGCCGGAGGTGCCGTGCGAGAAGTTCGGGTAGTTGCGCCGCGACTCGCGCCCCGGGAACCACATGGTGCCGCCCGCCTTGGGCTCGCCGGCGGCCACCAGCGCCCGTCCGGCCTCCGCGGCGAGCTCGAGGTGCGCGGGGTCCTTCCAGCGGCGGTGCGCCTCGAGCAGGAGGAGACCCACCCCCGCGTTGCCGAAGATGATGTCGTAGGTGCCGTTCCAGTCGGCGGCGCCGGACGCGCGCTTGGCGCGCTTGGCCAGCAGGGCGACGGTCTCCCGGGCTCGGCGGGCGTCCTCGTCCTTCCCGGTCAGGTCGGACAGCGTCATGAAGGTGAGGGCGAGCCCGGCGATCCCGGTGTAGAGCCCGGTGTCGAGCTCCTGCGCGGGACTTCGACTCACGGCCCAGAGATGGGCGGCGCCCCGCTCGGCGGCGTCGCGCCACCGGGCGTCGCCGGTCACCCGCGCCAGCTCGGTCATGAAGAGCACCACGCCCGGCATTCCGTTGTAGAGGGCGTAGTCGACCGACTCCGGCTTCTTCGGATCGGCGGGCCAGACCACGCCATGCTCGGTGGCCTGGCGGCTGGTCTCGATCCACTCCGCGGCCCGGAGCGCGAGGTCCAGGTAGCGGCGCGCCGGCTTGCCGGTCGGTCGGGGCAGCGCGAGGGCCGTCCTGGGCAGGCTCAGGGCCAGCGCCGCGAGCGCCGTGCGTTCGAGCCATTCGCGTCTCGTGCTCATCGCGTCCTCCGATCCACCTAACGTCGATAGCCCGGGCCCCGGAGCACCTTGCCCGGACGCTGGCCGGTGTACTTGCCGTTCTCGAGCACCACCACGCCGTTCACCAGGACGTAGTGGATCCCGACGGCGGGGAGCGACGGCTCCGCGAAGGTGGCCCGGTCGGCGACCCGGACCGGGTCGAAGACCACGACGTCCGCCGCCAGCCCGGGCGAGAGCCGCCCGCGGTCGTAGGCCATGATCTCGTTGGCCGCCACCGCCGAGGCCCGTTGGATCGCCCCTTCGAGAGAGATCGCGCCCAGCTCGCGGACGTAGCGCCCGAGCAGTCGCGGAAAGGCGCCGTAGCCCCGCGGGTGCACCGCCCAGCCGAAGGCGGCCGGGCCGGCGTCGGTGTCGAACGAGGTGAAGGGCTCCCGCATCGCCTTCATCTTGTTGACGTCCGACATGCTCTGCGGCATGGCGGCGGCGCCGGTCGGCGCGATCTCGAAGAAGACGTCCCACGGGTCCTTGCCCACCGCCCGCGCGATCGCGCCGATCGACTGGCCGTTGTGCGACTGGTAGGCGCCTTCCAGGCGCGCGGCGACGATCCGGTCCCAGTCGTGTCCGGCGTGGGCGAACCAGTTCTCCCAGCCGCCCAAGGACTCCATCTCCGAGCGCATCACCTTCCGGATCGAGTCGCTGGCCAGCTTGGCGAGCAGCGCCTCCTGGCCCTCGGCCGCGTGCCGCGGATGGATCAGGGCCCGGATCCCGAGCCCGTTGTTGACGTAGGGATAGACGTCGACGCCGACCTGCAGCCCCTCGTAGCGCGCCGCTTTCACCCGGGCGAGGGCTTCGTCCATCTTGCCCCAGTTGGCCTGCCCGGCCGCCTTCAGGTGATAGATGTGGACCGGGGTGCCCGCGGCCTTGCCGATCCGGAGCGCCTCGTCGATCGCCTCGAGCAGCCGGTCACCCTCGTTCCGCATGTGGGTGAAGTACCGGCCGCCGTACTCGCCGGCGATCTTGGCCAGCTCGGTGATCTCCGACTCCGAGGCGTAGATCGCCGGCGGGTAGATCAGCGAGGTGGAGAGACCGATCGCGCCGGCCTCCATCGCTTCGCGCACCATCGCGCGCATCCGGTCCAGCTCGGCGGGCGTGGCCTGGCGATCGGTGTCGCCAATCACGATCCGGCGCACCTGGGTGTGGCCCACGGTCTGGGCCACGTTCATGGGGATCCCGGCCGACTCCAGCTTGGCGAAGAACTGCCGCATGGTCTGCCAGCCGGCGCGCTCGGCCGCCTCGCCCTCGAGCGGCGCGTCGCTGCCGCCTTCGCCCGCGTTGAGCGTGGTGATGCCCTGGGAGAGCAGGTTGAAGGCGGTCGAGGGATCGTCGAGGAAGGGGCGACCGGTCTGGCCCATCATGTCGATGAAGCCGGGCGCGACCACGAAGCCGGTCGCGTCGATCGCGCGCCGCCCGGCGCTGGCCGGGATCCGGCCGATCGCCGCGACCTTGCCGTTGGCGATGGCGAGGTCGCCGCGATACCAGGGCGCGCCGCTGCCGTCCACGATGGTGCCGCCGTGGATCACCACGTCGTAAGCCGGCGTCTGGGCGGCGGCGGTGGCGGCGAGGCCGCCGGCGAGCGCGAGGGCGAGACGAAGGGACTTCAGTTCCACGAGAGACTCCGAAGCTGATCGAGGTTCAAGTTGCCACCGCTCAGGACACAGGCTACCCGGGACCCCTCGGGCAGCTTCACCAGGCCGTTCAGGAGCGCGGCCACGGGTGCCGCGGCCGCGCCCTCCACCACCAGCTTGCAGCGCTCCATCACCCAGAGCATCGCGTCGAAGATCTGCCGGTCGGGCAGGGTGACGATCTCGTCGACGTAGCGCTGCACCACCGAGAAGGTGTTCTCGCCGACGGTCTTGACCCGGAGGCCGTCGATGATGGTCCGACAGTCGATGGTGACGAGCTTGCCGGCGTCGACCGAGGCCTTCATCGCGGGGCCGTCGGACGACTCGACCCCGATCACCTTGATCTTGGGGTTGTGGCTCTTGATCGCCATCGACACGCCGGAGATCAGCCCGCCGCCGCCGATCGGCACCACGACGGCGTCGAGGTCCGGCCAGTCGGTGACGATCTCGAGGCCGAGGGTGCCCTGGCCGGCGATCAGCTGGGGGTCGTCGAAGGGGTGGATGTAGGTCATCCCCTTGGTGCGGACCAGCTCCTTGGCGACCTCGTTGGCCTCGTCCCAGATCTTGCCCGAGAGCACCACTTCGGCGCCGTAGGCCTCGGTGGCCGCGATCTTGGCCGGGGTGGCGTTCTCCGCCATGCAGACGATCGCCTTGAGGCCGTGGATCCGGGCCGCGAGCGCCACGCCCTGCGCGTGGTTGCCCGCCGAGGAGCAGACCACGCCGCGGTGCTTCTCGGCCTCGGAGAGGAAGGTGAACTTGTTGAGCGGCCCCCGGATCTTGTACGCCCCGACCTTCTGGAACATCTCCGCCTTGAGCCGCACCTGATAGCCGGTGGCTTCGGACAGCTGGGTCGAGCCGAGGAGCGGAGTGTGGTGGATGTGTCCGGCGATCCGAGCGCGGGCGGCGACGAAGTCAGGCAGGGTGAGACTCAGCATTGCCCCTCTTTCGGCGTGGAAGTGGCGGTCGACTCGAATGTTACGCCCATGGCGCCGAGCCGTCGAGGCGGCTCCTCGGTCGCGTTGCTAAACGGCCATCCTCGTGGTATCCCTACCGGTAGCTGGCAACTCCGCCCCCACGAGCCTCCGCCACGAGATCGTCACCATGGACCGAACCACGACCCGCCTCTTCCGGTGGGATGAGCTCGCCCGGGAGCCCGTCACCGGGCAGATCGAGCGCAAGATCGTCACCGGCGACAAGGTGATGGTCGCCCACATCTGGCTCGAGAAGGGCGCGGTCGTCCCGCGCCACTTCCACGAGGCCGAGCAGCTGAGCTGGACCTTCTCCGGGAGCCTCGAGTTCCGCTTCGACAACGGCAGCCGGGTGGTGGCCCGGCCCGGCGACATCCTGGTGATCCCCTCGAACGTGCCCCACGAAGCGGTGGCGCTCGAGGACACCTACGAGATGGACACCTTCAGCCCGATCCGCTACGACTGGCTCGACGGCTCCGACAGCTACTTCAAGAACGCGCCCACGACCGAGGCGGCGGCCCCCGCCCCCGCGAGCGCGGGCGAGCTGCCGGCCCGCCTGGTGCGCTGGGACGAGGTGCCGAGGGAGCCGCTCAACGAGATGGTCACCCGGACCTTCGTGACCGGGGAGCGCGCCACCATCGCCGAGCTGCACCTGCTCGAGGGCTGTGTGGTGCCGACCCACCAGCACGAGAGCGAGCAGCTCACCTGGGTGCGCTCGGGCGAGCTCGAGCTGATCGTGGCCGGCGAGCGGCACCTGGTGCCGGCCGGCTCGGTGCTCCGGATCCCGTCGAACCTGCCCCACCAGGCGACCGCGGTGAAGGAGACCCGGGTGGTCGATCTCTTCTCGCCGATTCGGGAGGACTGGCTCAAGAACGCCGACGCCTACCTCCGCTCGGCGAAGGCGGCGCGCTGAGATGCGGGCCGTCCGAGTCCGCGAGTTCGGCGATCCCTCGGTCCTCAAGGTCGAGGAGATCCCCGCGCCGGAGCCGGGCCCCGGGCAGGTCCAGGTTCGGGTCCACGCCGCGGGGGTGAACCCGGTCGACGCCTACATCCGGAGCGGCCGCTACGCCAAGCTCCCGACGCTGCCCTACGTGCCGGGGTCCGACGGCGCCGGGACCATCTCGGCGCTCGGGTCCGGAGTCGAGAAGTGGAAGGTCGGCCAGCGGGTGTTCTTCTTCGGCACGGCGGAGAGCAAGTCGAGCGGCGCCTACGCCGAGCTCGCCGTCTGCAACGCCGACGCGGTCTATCCGCTTCCGGGCCGGGTGAGCTTCGCGCAGGGCGCGGCGATCGGGATTCCCTACGCCACCGCGCACCGGGCGCTCTTCGGCCGGGGCCGGGGCCGCGCGGGCGAGATCGTCTTCGTGCACGGCGCGAGCGGTGGGGTGGGCATTGCCGCGCTCCAGCTGGCGCGCTGGCGCGGGTTGAGCGTGATCGGCACGGCGGGCACCGAGGAGGGTCTCTCGCTGGTGCGGGCCAACGGCGCCCACTTCGCGGTGAGCCATCGCGCCGCGCTCTATCTCGATCAGGTCCGCGACGCCACCCAGGGCAAGGGGCCCAACCTGATCATCGAGATGCTCGCCAACGTGAACCTCGACAGCGATCTCGGTCTGGTCGCCCAGCGCGGCCGGGTGGTGATCGTCGGGAGCCGGGGCAAGATCGAGATCGATCCCCGCCAGACGATGACCAAGGACTCGACCATTCTCGGCTTCGCGCACTGGAACACCGACGCCGACGAGCTCAACGCGATCTACACCGACATCGTGGCGGGTCTCGAGTGCGAGGCGCTCACGCCCGCGGTCGGGCGCGAGCTGCCGCTCGCCGACGCCGCGAAGGCGCACGACGCCGTGATGTCGCCGGGCGCCAAGGGCAAGATCGCGCTGATCCCGTAGGGAGCAGTGAAAAGCGCCGGACCGGGGGGGATCCGACGCTTCTCGGGGGGTATCGGTCCTTGCCTGGGGGGAACAGGCGTTAGAACCGGAGATGTCGAGCCGTTCGGTCTCCCGAGGGCTCGTTCACCTGAAGGGGCAAGCGGTGTGCCGGTCGTGATCTGGGTCACATGCCGATCGGAGCCTGGCCGGTAAGTCGTTTCTCCACAAAGGAATGGCGGGCCGGCGCCGGGAGCGTTACCGGGGTGGCCGGGGTGCCGGGGTTGCGCTCGCGCTGTGGCTCGCCGACCACGATTTCCCGGGGGATCCCGATGAGCGCTCGTCGCCCGATACGCCTGCTGGCCCTCCTGTTCGCCATCCTTGCCGCCGGTCCGCCGGCTGCCCCCGCTCAGGCGCAGGATCGGCCGCGGGCGCGCGATCTCGGCGTCGCCCCCGGGGTGTTCGCGCCGGGGCCCAACAACGCGATCACCGACGTGGCCGGGGTGCGGGTGGGCCACACCACGATCGTCGCCGGCGACTCGGTGCGCACCGGGGTCACGGCCATCCTCCCGCATGGCGGCAATCCCTACTTCGACCGGGTGCCCGCCGCGATCGTGGTGGGCAACGGCTTCGGCAAGCTGCTCGGCGTGACCCAGGTGCGCGAGCTCGGCGAGCTGGAGACTCCGATCCTGCTCACCTGCACGCTCTGCGTCTGGAAGGCGGCCGACGCGATGACCGGCTGGATGCTGGCGCGACCGGGCATGGAGAACGTCTTTTCGATCAATCCCGTGGTGGGCGAGACCAACGACGGCTTCCTGAACGACATCCGCAACCGGCCGATCACTCCGGACCAGGTGGTCGCCGCGCTGGAGTCGGCGGCGCCGGGGCCCGTCGCCGAGGGCGCGGTGGGCGCCGGCACCGGGACGATCGCGTTCGGCTGGAAGGGCGGGATCGGGAGCTCCTCCCGGACGCTCCCCGCCGGAATCGGCGGGTGGACGTTAGGCGTGCTCGTCCAGAGCAACTTCGGCGGTGTCTTCCAGATGCTCGGCGTGCCGATCGGCAAGGCGCTCGGCCAGTACGCCTTCCAGCGGGACACCCGCGGGGACGACGGCGACGGCTCGATCATGATGGTGGTGGCCACCGACGCGCCGATCACCGAGCGGAACCTGCGCCGGGTGGCGACCCGCGCGCTCCTGGGGCTGGCCCGCACCGGCTCGCCGATGACCAACGGCTCCGGCGACTACGTGATCGCCTTCGCGACCCACCCGGCCGTGCGCCGGCCCGGCCCCGGCGTCGCGCGCGACTCGAGTCGGGCGCGGGTCGAGCTCGGCAACGATCAGATGTCGGCGCTGTTCGAGGCGGCGGTCGAGGCCACCGAGGAGGCGATCTACAACTCGATGCTCAAGGCGACCACCACGACCGGCCGCCGGGGCACGATCGAGGCGCTGCCGGTGGACCGGGTGCGCGAGCTCCTGGCCCGCTATCGCGCGGAGGGTCGTTAGGCCTTCAGAAGTCGAGCGCGGGCGGGTCGTGGGAGAGGACCTGGTGAATCGCTCCCACAGTGTCGCCGTCGTCGCTCAACAACACCAGCTCGCCCCCCCGGGGCAGCTGGCGGTAGGTGCAGCGGATCAGCTGGCGGCGCTCGGCCAGCCGCATCAGTCCCGGGGTGGCGGGGTTGATCACCCGGACCAGACGGAGATCGCCGCGACGAATCGCCGCCGCGGCCTCCAGCAGCTCGAGCCGAATCCCCTCGACGGCCATCGAATCGCTCGAAACCGCCGTGAGTCGAATCCGTCCACCGCTTTCGTTGGCGGAATACTCGATCACGGCCTCGCTCAGCGCCCGTCGCGCTGCAGGTTCTTGCGCGAGCGCCGGCGTCGTTGCACCGACGAGAGCGAACACCAGGGCGAACCGCAATGCCCAGGTTTGCGCCATGAGTCGGGCCCTCGAAGCCCGAGGTGGAAATGCGGGAGCAGCTTGTTTCACGTTCGCGAGGCCTGGCGCCAAGTGACGAAAGGCCCATCGGGCAAGGAGGGTGCCAGCGACCAGGCGCCCGGAGCGGGCGCGCTTCGCGTCGATCGGGCCGGCTATCGCCCTGAGAAGCGGGAGGCCGCCTCGACGAACTCGTGGAAGAGCCGCCGGGTCTCCGGCTGACTCATTTCCAGCATCTCCGGGTGCCACTGGACGGCGACGAGGAACTCGTGGTCGGGATGCTCGACGGCTTCGATCAGGCCGTCCGGAGCGTAGGCGGTGGCGGCCAGGCCCAGGCCGACTTCCTTGATGCCCTGATGGTGCATGCTGTTCACCCCGACGTGCCGGCCGCGCATCACCGACGAGAGCCGGGTGCCGAGCTCGAGCTCGACGTCGTGCGCGATGTAGTCGCGCTCGTAGCCGGCGGTCGGGAAGTAGTCGTGCTTGATCGCGTCGGGCAGCTGGGTCGCGACGTCCTGATGCAGGGTGCCCCCGGTGGCGACGTTGATCACCTGGAGCCCGCGGCAGAGTCCGAACACCGGCTTGCCGTCCTCGATCGCCCAGCGGGCCAGGGCCAGCTCGACCGCGTCCCGATCGGGATCGATGTTGCCGAGCGCCGGGATGGGGTCTTCGCCGAAGGTCTCCGGCGCCATGTCGACGCCCCCGGCAAGCAGCAGTCCGTCGAGCCGCTCGTAGATCAGCCTGAGGGTGTTCGGGTGGGTGGCGATGAGCGGCACCATCCACGGGACGGCGCCCGCGTCGATGGCGGCTTCGTAGTAACGCTTGTTCATCACCCAGGAGGGCGGCAACCCCTCGGGAATCCCGTCGATTGCATGCAGGGTCTGGGTGGGGATCCCGATCGTCGGACGGTATTTCATCTGGTTGTAAGATAACGAGTTGGGGTTCCCGTCAGCACTGCCGGCCGGGCTCTCGAAAGGCAAACGCCGTGCCCCGGGTCGGGGTTCCCGGGCTCACCGGACGCCCTCCTTGGTCTCGGCGATCAGCTGCCGGACCACCTCCCGGAAGTCCCCGGTCCGCTCGTAGGTGGCCAGCTGCCGGTCGGCGCTGGTGCCCTGCTCCATTATGGTGAAGGCGTACTCGACTTCTTTCCGGCTGCCCAGGTCGTCGATCACGTCGGCCACGAACCACTCGATCAGCTCGCGCACCAGGTCGCGGGCGGGCGCTTCGGCCCGCTTGCCGAAGTCGATCAGGCGGCCGCTCAGCCCGTAGCGGCAGGCCCGCCACTTGTTCTCCTCGATCAGCTTGGCCGAATAGTGGCGCCAGTCGAGGTTGTCGCGGCGGAGCTTCCAGAGCTTGGCGATGATGGCCTGGAAGAGGGCGCCGATACAGACCGCCTCGTCGACCTTGGTGCAGACGTCGCAGATCCGGAACTCGAGCGTGGGATACGACCAGCTGGGCCGGAGGTCCCACCAGATCTTCGACGCGTTCGGGATGCTCCCGGTCGTGACCAGCATGTTCACCAGCGACTCGAACTCGCTCCACGATCCGAGCTCGTCGGGGATCCCGGTCCGCGGGAAGCTCCGGAAGATGATGCTCCGATAGCTCTTGAGTCCGGTCTTCCGGCCGAGCCAGAAGGGCGAGCTGGTCGAGAGCGCGAGGACGTGGGGCATCATGTAGCGGGCCGCGTTCATCGCGTCGATCAGGAAGTCGCGATCCTCGATCCCGATGTGGACGTGGGTACCGAAGACCAGGAGCCGCTGGGCCAGCTCCTGGAGGTCCTCGCGCACGCCGATGTAGCGCTCGAGCGGCGTGATCTCCTGCTCCAGCCAGTTGGAGAAGGGATGGCTCGCCGCGGCGACCACCGCGAGGCCCTTCTTGGCGGCGAGGTCCATCACCATGCCCCGGAGCCGCACCAGCTCGGAGCGGGCCTCGGCGGGCGTGTGGCAGACCTTGGTGCCGACCTCGACCATCGACTGATGGAGCTCCGGCTTGATCTCGCCGAGCACCACCGAGTCCTCCTTGAGGATCTCGGTGATGTAGGAGCGGAGCGCGCCGGTCTCCGGGTCGACGATCTGGTACTCCTCCTCGATGCCGAGCGTCAGGCTGGGACCTTTCATCAGCGCCTCACCGGGGGTCGACGAGCAGGGTCGGGATGGTGGAGCCGCCACCGGCGGTCACGTTCACCAGCTGGTTGGTCGAGACCCGCGTCAGGCAGGCGTCGATGAAGCGGCCGTCGAAACCGAACGGCGCCGTGTCCACGATCCGCTCCGCGAACACCACCCGGCCCTCGACCAGGCTCGGGAAGGGCTCGGAGGGCAGCTGGATCCGCTCCTGGACGATCGACGGCCGCTCGAGCGCCCGGGTCAGCTCCGCGGTCCAGGTGGCGTCGTCCACGGTCCAGCCCAGGATCACGCCGGCGCCGCCGTAGTCGTCGTTGGGCTTGAGCACCAGCCGCTCGCGATTGGCGGCGGCGAAGGGCAGGAGGTCCACCGGTCCGCCGCCGAAGGTGGTGTGCCGCTCCTCCACCACCCGGGTCCAGGGCACGTGCGCGCGGATCGCCTCCAGCTCCTCGGGGGTGAAGAGCTCGGCGTGCTGCTCGTCGGAGAGCACGGCGAACGCCGACTTCTTGTGGAGCAGCTTGCAGCCGAAGGAGTTGACCATCGAGACGGCGCGCTCGCGCACCGCCCGTATCATCGGGTGGTCGAGACCGCCCTCGGCGACCAGCTCGTTGATCAGGACCCGCTTGTAGATCAGGTCGATGCGCTGGCCGCCGGCGTAGAAGACCCCGTCCCGGTACTCGCTGTCGCGCGGGTCGGCGACGACGCAGGGGAATCCCAGCGAGCGGAAGTACTCCGCGAAGATCCGGAACTCGCTCTGGGTCGGCACCTCGCGCCAATCGAGGATGCCGATGGTGGGTCGGGGACTCTTCCCGCCCCCGGCCCGATAGGCGCGGAGCAGGGAGTGGAGCACCTGGTGCTTGACCGGCAGGGGCGCGACCAGGAAGCGGTTGCGGAACTCGCGCATCACCGGCAGCGCGAGGAAGAGCTCGGTCAGGGCGTCGTTGTAGCCGGCGCCGGCCGGGGTCTCGGCGTTGTATTCGGTGAACCAGAGCTCGCCGCTCTTCGGAGTGTAGAAGGCGTCGAGTCGGGAGACCGGCGACGGCTCGAGATCGGGATGCTCGAGCGCCAGCTCCCGCTCCCAGGGCGCGAGCCGGAAAGCGGCCATCACCTCCGGCCGGAGCGGCGCCGCCTTGTAGGCCTTGACCAACGCGCCCAGCACCAGCCGGCAGCGGACCCGGAGCCAGTCGAACTCCGAGCGGGAGAGGAAGCGGGGCCGGAGCACGGTGCAGAGCGGGCGCTCGCCGAACATCAGACCGCGGGTGGCGAGCTGCTCCAGGAGCCACTCGGCCGACTCCGCCGCCCGGTCGGGACCGAGGAGGTCGTGCCACGCCTGGGTGGCTCCGTTCACGGGCGCGCCTTGGGCCGGGTCCGTCCCTTGAGGAAGCGCTCCCACCCGGGCTTGCCGCGGGCCTTCGGGGCTTTCGCGAGCCCGATCGCCATGTCGGCCATCGCCTTCACCACCCACTCGAAATGGGTCGGCGTCAGGGAGTAGATGTCCATGTCGGGCGCGGGATTCATGAAGTCGATCGCGTAGGGCACCCCGTCCCGGATCGCCCACTCCATCGAGTTCATGTCGTAGCCGAGGGCGCGGACCAGGGTGAGCGAGTCGTCGATCACCCGCTGGCGCAGCGCGGGCGCCATGAAGTCGAGGTTCTCGTAGTACTTCCGGGCCTTCGGATCGTACTTGATCGGGTAGACGATCTCCTGACCGATCGCGAGGCAGCGGACGAACTCGTCCCACTCGATGAACTCCTGCACGATCATCGTGAGCAGGCCGGACTGGTCGTAGTGGTGGAGCAGCTCCTCGAGGGTGTGGCAGACGTAGACGTCGCGCCAGCCCCCGCCGTGCGCGTCCTTGAGGATGCAGGGGAGCCCCACGTATTCGACGATCGACTGCCAGTCGAGCGGGAAGGCCAGGTTGCGGAGGCTCTCGGTGTGGACGATTCCCGGGATGTACTCCTTGTTGGGCAGGAGCACCGTCTTGGGGCTCGCGAGCCCGAGCGAGGTGGCCAGGGTGGCGCCGAAGAACTTGTCGTCGGCGGACCACATGAAGGGATTGTTCACGACGGTCACGCCCTGGAGCACCGCGTGCTTCAGATAGGCGCGATAGAACGGCACCTCGTGGGAGATCCGGTCGATGATCACCGAGTAGGCGCTCGGGTCGTCCATCCGCGGGCCCCCGAGCTTCACGAACTCGGCCACGACGCCCTCGTCGCGCCGCTGGACCTCTTCGATGAAGGCGGGCGGCCAGCTCCATTCGCGCCCGACGATGAGACCGATGCGCTTCACGGACGTGCTCATGTCTCCGTGTCCTCGACTTCCCGGCGCGGATCGGCGCCGATCAGGTATGGGAGGGCCCTCGCGATCCGCCGGCCCCAGGCGGCCTCGTCGTGGGCCGCGCCCTCGTCCTCGACATAGCGATAGTCCCGAGCGGGGGTCAGGCCGCTGGCGCTGAGAATATCCCGCAAAGCGCGAACGTCCGCCACTGCCCGCTCGCCCTCCTCGAGGCCGATGTCGAGATAGAGCCGCCGGGCGCGCGCGAGCCCGGCGGCCGCCCATCGCTCCACCCAGGGCAGCACCTTCGCCTCCGCGAACCAGAGCGAGGGGCTCAGCGCGCCCGCGGCGCCGAACACCTCCGGCGACCGATAGAACCCGTAGAGGCTGATCAGCCCGCCCATCGAGGAGCCGGCGATCGCCGTCGCGGCCGGCTCGCGGCGGGCCCGGAAGGCGTGCTCGATCCGCGGCTTGACGGTGCCGATCAGGAAGTCGAGGTAGCGGTCTCCGCCGCCGCCGCCGAGGCGGGGGTCCCGGAAGGGGCCGTACTCGTAGAGCCGGTAGCGACCGGCGTTGGGTACTCCGACCACGATCGCCTCGACGCCGTCCGTGGCGAGGCGGGCCAGCGTGGCTCGGAGGCCCCAGTCGCCCGCGTACGAGGTTTCCGGGTCGAAGAGGTTCTGCCCGTCCTGGACGTAGACGACCGGGTAGCGCCGCGTGGTGCGGGCGTAGCCGGGCGGCAGGGCCACGAGGAGATCGCGGAAGTTGCGGAGCTCGGGGCTGAAGCAGTCCCGATAGCGGAGCAGGGGAACCGGGCTCTCGTCGATCGCGGCGTAGCGCTCCCAGCCGTCGGGCGGGGCGAGCGGCGGGCCATCGGTCGGCTTCGGCTCGGGTGCAGGGTGCGGCATCGAGAGACGGAGCCCGGGCCGGCCCCCGCTGGTCGCCTAACGGTCGAGGCTCTGGACGGGCAGGCGGGTCAGCAGGACTCGGCCGCCCTGGCCGGGCTCCGACCAGGCGGTGTAGAGCTGACCGCCCTGCACCACGCTGCGGGGGAAGCCCGCGTCGCGGCTCCGGCTGGTCCGGCCCAGCGTGGTGGGCCGGCCGATCGAGCCCGTGGCGGTCACGCGGCGCGCCTTCCATTCGGCGCCGTCCGCGGTGGCCTCGAGCCAGACCACGACGGCGGCGCCCGGTCCGATCATCCGGGTCTGCACCCGGCCGACGGTGTTGCCGAGATCGATCTGCAGGGGCCGGCCGAACGACGCCCCGCCGTCCTGCGAGAAGGCCGCCTTGACCCGGAGCTCGCCGTTGGCCGCGGTGAACCAGGCCACCACCACCTCGTGGCCCGACGCGTCGATCGCCGGGCCGTTCACCGGGCAGGCGCGGGTGGCGAAGCCGTCGCGGTGGACGATCACCGGGCGGGTCCACCGCCCGCCGAGCTCCCGCGCGACCGCGATGTCGCGGATCTCGTCGTCGGAGCGGTCGCGATAGGCGACCACCAGGCCGTTGGCGGCACGCGCCATCGAGACCTGACAGCACTCGCAGGTCCGGGCGTCGACCACGGTCTCCTGACTGAGGGTGCCGTTGGGCAGCCAGGTCGCGGAGCGGAGCGCCATGGCGCCGCCCTCTTCCGTCATCTGTCCGCCGTCGAGCCAGGCGAGCGAGACCGAGCCGGTGGGGCCGGGCACCATGGCGACGAAGCCGTGCTCCGTGGGCGACCGGTCGGCGTGCGCGGTCTTCGGTGGCGACCAGCTGGCGCCGCGATCGCCGGAGCTCGACACCATCACGTGATAGGCGTACGGCTTGGCCTCGGTCTTCTCGAGCCAGTGGGCGAGCCAGGCGCCGTTGCTGGTCTCGACCACCGAAGGGAAGTCGGCCCAGTTCACGAAGAAGCGGTCGTGCTGGAGGACGGTCCGCGGCTCGAGCCACTGGCCCCCGTGCCGGGTGACGACCTTGAGGGCCCAGGCCCCGTCTCCGGCCGGCTCGAGCCAGCTCAAGAGCAGGTCGCCGCCGGGCCCCGCGGTCAGGAACGGCTTGGAGCTGCCGGCGGGTCCGGTGAACTCGACGGCCAGGTCGCGGTCCTGGGCGGCGAGCGGCGCCGCCACGAGGAGGAGGCCGAGGGCCAGCCCGCCTCGCCGGCGCTCAGGTCGAAGCCGGGGTCCGCCGACGCGGTCGGTGGGAGCGTTCATCACGCTCAAGAATATCGGCCACCGTGGTCTTCCGGAAGAATTCCCGCATCGAGTCGGCCACGCCCCGCCAGGCCTCGTGGGCCACGCAGGGCGATCGGTCGCTGCAGGCGCCGTTGCCGAGCAGACAGTGCGGCCGGGCGACCTGGTCGAAGAGGCCGACGACGTCGTCGAGGACCAGGCGCTCCGGGCGGACCGCGAGCGCGAAGCCTCCGCGCTTGCCGCGGACCGAGCTGAGGATCCCCTGATGGACCAGGGTCGACAGGGTCTTGGAGAGGTAGTTCCTGGGCATGTCGAGCGCCCCGGCGAGCTGGTCGACGCTGACCGGGGTCCGGTCGCCGCGTGCCGCGAGGTGGAGGACGGCGCGCAGGGCGTATTCCGCGGTCTGGGAGAGGACGGCCATGGGAGGCGAATCTAATAGCGGATATTCCCATGTTCATGTCCGATTTTTGTGAAATCGGTTTCACGGTTCGTTCATCCGGCCCCCATGGCCGGCGCGCTAGACTGGTTCCCGAACCCTGGGAAACGATCTGAACACGGCAAAGCGGAGGAAGCGAAATGCGTGGACTGGCGATGGCTGTCGCGTTGGCCTGGGCCGTGAGCGGCTGTGGCTCCGGATCCAGTGGCGAGCAGCCGCCTCCGCCCCCGGCGGCGGCCGGAAGCGACCTCACGCCCTTCCAGCTGGAGCACGGCATCGGCCCGGTCACCACCGCGGTGGTGCTCGGTCCCCTGAATCAGGGGCTGGCGGACCAGGGCAAGGCGGTCTTCGAGACCAAGTGCTCGGCCTGCCACAAGATGGCCGAGAAGTACGTCGGTCCGGCGCTCGGCGAGGTGAGCACCCGCCGGTCGCCGACCTTCATCATGAACATGATCCTCAACCCGATGGAGATGGTCGAGCGCCATCCGGTCGGGAAGCAGCTCTTGGCCGAGCACATGACGTTCATGGCCAATCAGGGCGCCACGGAGGAGGAGGCTCGCGCGATCGTCGAGTATCTCCGGACCCAGGCGACCGGAACCGTGAAGACCCAATGACCATCTCTCTGGAGGACGTTCGCATGGGTATCCGAGGCAGTGCGCTTCGAGCGGCGGCGGCCGGCCTGGTCGTGCTGGCCGCCGGCCTGGCGGGCTGCGCGACCGGCGGTCCGGTCGGCGGCGCGACGGACGCGGCGGGGCGGGTGTACGTCGCGCCCGGCTCGTACGACGAGCTCTATTTCTTCACGTCGGGCGGGTTCAGCGGCAACGTGGGCGTCTACGGCCTGCCTTCGGGGCGGCTGCTGGCGCAGATTCCGGTGTTCTCGCAGTACCCGGAGAAGGGCTACGGGTACAGCGAGGAGACCAAGGCGATGCTCAACACGAGCTGGGGTTTCCTGCCCTGGGACGACTCCCACCATCCCCAGTTGTCGACCATCAACGGCGAGCAGGACGGCCGCTGGCTCTTCATCAACGGGAACAACACCCCGCGGATCGCGCGGCTCGACCTGACCACCTTCCACACCGACGAGATCATCGAGATCCCGAACTCGGCCGGCGGGCACGCGTCGCCGTTCCTGACCGAGAACACCGAGTACGTGGTGAGCGCGACCCGCTTCTCGGTGCCGACGCCGCAGGCCGACGTCCCGATCGAGAGCTCCACCTTCGGCGGGATGCTGAGCTTCATCCGGGTCGACTCGGCGACGGGGCACATGTCGCTGGCCTTCCAGATCCACGTGCCGGGCTACGACTACGACCTCTCCTACTCGGGCAAGGGCCCGTCCCACGGCTGGAGCTTCTTCAGCTCCTACAACACCGAGGAGGCGAAGACCCTGCTCGAGCGGAACGCCTCGCAGAACGACAAGGACTTCATCGCCGCGGTGAACTGGCGGACGGCGGAGCAGTGCGTGGCCGACGGCAAGGCCAATACCTGGCCGTCGCGCTACGTGGTGAACCGGATGGGCGAGGACGGCTTCGCGCGGTCGGAGACGATGACCGGCGCCGCGGTGCTCGAGCCGGCGGACTGCCCGGGTCTCTTGTACTTCCTCCCGACGCCCAAGTCGCCGCACGGGGTGGACGTCGATCCGACAGGCGAGTTCATCGTCGGCGGCGGCAAGCTCGCCACGGTGCTGCCGGTGCATTCGTTCAGCAAGATGCTCGCGGCGATCGAGGCGCGGGACTTCGAGCGCGAGGTGAACGGGATCCCGGTGATCCGCTACGAGTCGGTGATGGCCTGCGAGGTGCAGAATCCCGGCCTCGGTCCCCTGCACACGGAGTTCGACGCGAACGGCTTCGCCTACACCTCGGTGTTCATCTCGTCCGAGATCATCAAGTGGAACGTGAAGGACTGCGTGGTGACGGACCGGGTGCCGACCTACTATTCGATCGGCCACCTGACCGTTCCCGGCGGCGATACCCGGAAGCCCTACGGCAAGTACGTGATCGCGCTCAACAAGATCACCAAGGATCGCTATCTCCCGACCGGTCCGGAGCTGACCCAGTCGGCGCAGCTCTACGACATCACCGGTGACAAGATGACCCTGCTGCTCGACTTTCCCACCGTCGGGGAGCCGCACTACGCGCAGGCCATCGAGGCCCGGCTGATCCGGGACAAGCAGGTCCAGACCTTCGCGCTCTCCGAGAGCCGTCACCCGCAGGTGGCGCGGTCGGAGAAAGAGGTGGCCGTGGTCCGGAACGGGCGCACCGTGCACGTCAAGATGACGGCGATCCGGAGCCACTTCATGCCCGACGTGATCGAGGGCATCCAGGTCGGCGACTCGGTGCTCTTCCACGTGACCAACCTGGAGCAGGACTGGGACGTGCCGCACGGCTTCGCCATGATCGGGGCCCGCAACTCCGAGCTGCTGATCATGCCCGGCCAGACGCTGACACTCACCTGGGTGCCCGAGCGGGCCGGCGTCTATCCCTTCTACTGCACCGACTTCTGCTCGGCGCTGCACCAGGAGATGCAGGGGTACGTGCGGGTCTCGCCGCGCGGCTCGAACACGCCGATCACCTTCAACACGGGACAATGATGTCGGTCCCGTCGTGGCCCGCGGCGGTCGATCCGGCCGTCGCGGGCGCCGTCTCGGAAACGGGGGAGCGCGGAACGATGATGTCCAAAGGGAGTCGATTGCTGTTCGCGATCGCCACCGCACTCCTGCTCACCAGCTTCGTGGCCCCGCTCTGGCACATCGCGCTCAAGGCGCCGCAGTATCCCGAGGGGCTCGGGATGTACATCTGGTCGAATCAGATCACCGGCCAGAAGCCGAACGACCTCAACAGCATCAACGGTCTCAACCACTACATCGGAATGAAGGAGATCGTCCCCGAGTCGATTCCCGAGCTCTCGCTGATGCCGGGAGTGATCGTCGGTCTGGTGCTTCTGGGGCTCGTGGTCGCGGCCTGGGGGCGCCGCCGCGGGCTCTACGCCTGGACCACGATCTTCTTTGCGGGGGCGGTGGTCGGCCTGGCCGACTTCTGGCGCTGGGGTTACGACTACGGGCACAATCTCAAGCCCGACGCGGCCATCAAGATCCCCGGGATGAGCTACCAGCCCCCGCTGATCGGCACCAAGCAGCTGCTCAACTTCCAGGCGACGTCGCTGCCGGCGACCGCCGGTTGGATCGCGATCGGCGTCCTGCTGGTGGCCGTCGGGCTCTCGGTGGCCGAGTGGCGCCGCGCGCGCCAAGCGCCGGCCGCGGCCTGAGGGGGCCCGCATGCGCGCCGTCATGGGGCTCGCCCTCGCGGCGCTGCTCGTCGCCGGGTGCGGCGAGCCGGGCCCCCGCGAGCTGGCGCTCGATCGAGACGCCTGCGCTCACTGCCACATGATCGTCTCCGACGCCCGGTTCGGCGGCGAGCTGGTGACCCGCCACGGGCGGGTGCTCGTCTTCGACGACGCCGGCTGTCTGGCGACCTTCGTCCGGGAGGATCCGGAGCAGGCGGCCCGGGCGCATTCGCTCTGGGTGGTGGACTTCCTCGAGCCGGGGGCGCTGCTCCCTGCCGACAGCGCGGTCTTCCTCGAGACCGACCGGCTCCGCACCCCGATGAGCTTCCAGCTTCTCGCGGCGCGTCCCGGCCCCTCGGCCGACAGTCTGGCCGAGGCGCTCGGGGCCGCCAGACGCACCTGGGCGCAGGTGCTCGAACGGGCCGGGTCAGGGAGCTGATCGCATGCTCCTGGCCGCGCTGGCGCTGGCTCGGTTGATCGTCTCGCCGGCCGGTCCGTATCGGACGGTCGCCGAGGCGATCGCCGCCGCGGCCCCGGGCGACACGATCGAGATTCGAGCCGGCCACTATCGCGAGGGCCCCCTGGTGCTGGAGCGCCCCGTCACCATCGAGGGCGTGGGCGACCCGACGATCGAGGGCGCCGGCGAGCACACCATCCTCACCATCAAGGCGAGCGACGTCTCGGTGCGCGGTCTGGTGATCCGACACGTGCTGCCGAGCGGCGTCGAGGATCGGGCCGCGATCAAGCTCGAGTCGGCGGCGCGAATCCGGGTGATCGGCAACCGGATCGAAGACGCCTACTTCGGGATCCACGGCGGCGACGTCCGCGACGTGGAGGTCCGCGACAACCTGGTGCGGGGCCCCGGAAGGTCCAACCGGGAGAGCGGCAACGCGATCCACTTCTGGTCGTCGGAGCGGGTGACGGTGACGGACAACGAGGTGACCGGGCACCGCGACGGCCTCTATCTCGAGTTCGTCCGCGCGAGCCGGCTCGCCGGCAACCGGAGCCACGACAATCGGCGCTACGGGATGCACTTCATGTTCTCGGACAGCACCGAGTACCGTGGCAATCGCTTCGAGCGGAACGGTGTCGGGGTCGCCGTGATGTACTCGAAGCGGGTGACGATGGAGGGCAACCTCTTCGTCTCGAACGTCGGGCAAGCCGCCTACGGCCTCCTGCTCAAGGACATCAACGACAGCCGGATCGTGGACAACGAGTTCACCGGCAACACGGTGGGTCTCTACCTGGAGGGCTCCAACCGCCAGGAGGTCAGGGGCAACCGCTTCTCCGGCAACGGGTGGGCGGTCCGAGTGCTGGCCAACTCAGACCACAACGCCTTCGAGGAGAACAGCTTCGTCGGGAACGCCTTCGACGTGGCGACCAACAGCCGCTCCGCGACCAGCCGGTTCGGTGGCAACTTCTGGGACCAGTATCGCGGTTACGACCTCGACGGGGACGGGCGGGGGGACGTACCCTTCCGGCCGGTACGCCTCTTCTCGCTCGTGGTGGAGCGCAACGAGCCCGCGTTGATCCTGCTCAGGAGCATCTTCGTGTCGCTGCTCGACCAGGCCGAGCGCCTGCTGCCGATCCTGACCCCCGACGCGCTGACCGATCGCGCCCCGCTGATGGAGCCGCCCCGTCGATGACGGCTGATTCCACGGTCGGTGTGCCGAGCCGGGCGGCGGTGAGCCTCCGAGCCCTGCGGAAACGCTACGGTCGGCTCGAGGTGCTGCGGGGCGTCGATCTCGACATCGCCGAAGGACGGATCACGGCCATCGTCGGCCCGAATGCCGCCGGCAAGACGACGCTGATCAAGTCGATCCTCGGTCTGGTCCGGCGGCGGGACGGGGTGATTCGGGTCGGGGGAGAGACCGTCGGTCTCGACCCGAGCTATCGCCGCGGGATCGGCTACATGCCCCAGGCGGCTCGCTTTCCGGAGCAGCTGACCGGCACGGAGGTGCTGGCGCTGCTTCGGGGGGTTCGGGGCGAGGCGGCGGAGCGCGACGAGCGGTTGATCGATCAGCTGGAGCTCAGGGCGTCGCTCCCCACGCCGGTGGCGGCGATGTCCGGCGGCACCCGCCAGAAGCTCAACGCGGCCGTGGCGTTTCTCTTCCGACCCAAGCTCCTGATTCTGGACGAGCCGACCGCCGGTCTCGACCCGGTGGCGAGCGCCGTGCTCAAGGACCGGATCAAGGCGGCGCCGGGCGAGGGGCAGACGGTGATCCTCACCTCGCACATCATGAGCGAGATCCAGGAGCTGGCCGACCTGGTGGTCTTCCTGGTGGAGGGCTCGATCCGGTTCCAGGGATCGATCGCCTCGTTGGTGGAGCGCACCGGCGAGGACCGCTTGGAGCGGGCGGTCGCGCGGATGATGAGGGAATCGTGAGCGGCGCGCCCGTGCTCGCCTCGCAAGTCCGCAACGTGCTCCGGAGCCGTTGGATCGCGGCGTACGCCGTGATGCTGTTCCTGGCGGCCGCGCTGCTGATCCGCTTTGGCGGCGGGGGCGAGCGGGCGCTGCTCAGCCTGGTCAACGTGGTGCTGGCGCTGGTGCCGCTGGTGAGCGTGGTGTTCGGCACGCTCTACGTCTACCACGCTCGCGAGTTCATCGAGCTCCTGTTGACCCAGCCGATCGGCCGGGGCGGTCTGTATCTGGCGCTCTTCGGGGGGCTGGCCTTGCCGCTCTCCGCGGCCTTTCTGCTGGGCGTGGGCGCGCCGCTCGCCGTGGCGGCGATGCAGGAGCCCGGCATCGTGCGGCAGCTCTCGACCCTGCTGGCCGTGGGCGTGCTCCTCACGCTGGTCTTCACCGGGCTGGCCCTGCTCGTGGCGGTGACGATCGAGGATCGGGCCAAGGGCCTCGGCGCCGCCCTGCTCGTCTGGCTCGCCTGCACGGCGCTCTACGACGGCGTGATCCTGCTCGTCATCACCGCGTTCCGGGACTATCCGCTGGAGCTGCCGACGCTGATCCTCACCGCGCTCAACCCGGTCGATCTCGCTCGCGTGACCCTGCTCCTCACCTTCGACGTCGCCGCGCTGATGGGCTATACGGGCGCGGTGTTCGAGCGGGCGTTCGGCGGCGGCTTCGGTCTCGCCCTCGCGGTGGCGCTGCTGCTCGTCTCGGCCGCCATCCCGTTCGCGGCCGGCCTCTACTGGTTCCGCCGTCGGGACCTCTGAGCGGGGTCAGGATCCAGGAGCCGGTCAGTTCCGGACTTCCCGGGCCGCCGCCTCGAAACGGGCGAGGATCTCGGCCACCGATTCCACCCGGGTGACCCCGCCCGCGCTCCGGCCCGCCTGCCAGTAGTCGGCGGCGGTTTCGGCCGAGCGGAGCGAGCGCTTCAGCTGGCGGAGCGAGCGGAGGGCGTAGATCGTCCGCATCCAGCGCTTGGTCCGGCGTCCCCTGAGCATCCAGCGCGCCAGCGGGCCGGCCTTGGTGCCGAGCCGTTGGACGTAGGGCGTGTTGATCACCGCGAGCGGCACGCCGCTCACCCGCTCCGTCAGCACGATGTCGTCCGCGTCGGCCTCGACGATCGCCCGCTTGTAGGCCTCGCTCGCCGTGCACTCGGTGGTGGCGATGAGTCGGGTGCCCATCTGCACGCCCGCGTAGCCCATGCGGAGCGCGGCGACGAAGTCGGGGGCGTCGCCGACGCCGCCCGCGCAGACCACCGGCAATCCCAGTGGCTCGAGCTCCTCGAGCAGCGCCTCCGGTGCCCGCGAGCCGGCATGGCCGCCCGCCCGCTCGTTGACCGCGATCAAACCCTGGACGCCGGCGTCCCGGCCCTTCTCCCCCCACTTCCGTTCGGTCACGCCGTGGTAGACCACGCCGCCCACCTTGCTCGCGGCCTCGACCACCCAGCGGGGGTTGCCGAGGGAGGTCACGAAGAAGCGCACCCCCTCCTCCAGAGCCACGTCGACCCAGCGGACCATCCGCTCGTGGTAGACCCGGCTCGAGGCCTCGATCAGGGCGTTGAATCCGATCGGCTTCGAGGTGAGCTGCCGGATGTAGCGGAGGCCGGCGCGATACTCGCGACGATGAACGTAGGTGAGGGAGATCGGCTGCACGATCCCGATCCCGCCGGCCTCGGAGACCGCCGCGACGAGCTCGGGGTTGCTGCACGGGTACATCGCGCCGCCGATGATCGGGAGCTCGATGCCGGCGTGCCGGGTGAGCGGGGTGTCGAGCAGCGTCATCGGGCTCGTGGCGCCTCGGGCGCGAGCCGCCAGATCGACGCGACCCGACAAACGGTCTCGCCGCCGGCGTCCCGGATCGTCGTCTCCACCCGATGGTCCACCGGCTCGGCGGCGATCTCGGGCACCGTCACCCGGGCCTCCGCGGTGAGCAGCCCGCGGGCCTTCTTCTGGTAGTCGGCTTCGAGGTGGGTCACGATTCCGCGAATCCCGTGGGGCACGGCGAGCGTCATCGCGAGCCCGCTGGTCATCTCGCCCAGGTTGACGAGCGCGACGGCGTGGACCGAGCCGAGGTGTTGGCGGATCGCGCGACGCTCGCGGAGCACCGCCCGGCAGTAGCCTGGCTCGAGCACTTCGATCCTCGCGCCGATGCTGCCGCTGTAGGGCACCAGGAAGCCGAACAGCTTGCTGAAGAGCCAGCGCCCGCCGGGGAGCGGCGCCAGCGCCGCCCACCAGCGGGACAGCCGCGCGGCCGCGCCCGGCGGGCGCGGGGTCACGGAACCGGGCGCTCCCGGCGCTTGAGCAGGAAGAGTCCCTCGTTCCAACTGGAGACCGCGACCACCCCGCTCGCGAAGTACGGGTAGTTGCTCCAGCTGCCGCCGAAGCCGGTCTGGTCGCCGTTCCAGGGGACGGTGTCGAAGAACCCGACCTCGCGCGGCTTGGTGGGATCGCTCACGTCGAGGATCCGGAGACCGGCTAGCAGGTTCGACTGGTAGAGATAGTTGCCGCGGACGTACTGGTTGTGGTCGATCGCGTGGGTCTCCGCCCGATACTCGTTCACCAGCACCGGATCGTCGAGATCGCTCACGTCCCAGACCAGCGTCCGGGTGGCCGTTCCCTTGCCGGCGACCTCGTCGGCCTCGTCGCCCATGTAGAAGAAGCGATGGTCGTCGCTCAGCCAGCCCTGATGGGCGTAGGCCACGTTGGGATACGCCGCGCTCGCTATCGCGATCGGCTTGGTCTTGTCGGTGACGTCGCTGATGCTGAGCGCGGTCTCGTTGGCGCCCATGCAGATCTCGCGGTCCCGGTAGCTCTGGTCGGGGCCGTGGTAGACCACGCACTGCGCGTCGTGCGAGTAGCCGGTGCCGGAGCGACCGGTGTTCGGGTGGGCGAAGCAGCCCGCGAAGCTCGGCGCGGTCGGGTTCCGGATGTCGATCATGTGGAGCCCGCCGCCGCAGGTCTCCCCGCCTCCGCTCGAGCCCACGCTGAAGGCGAAGCCGGTGGCCTCGTTGATCACGATGTTGTGGGCGCTGGCGATCTTGTCGTAGTGGGCCGTCTCGCGGAAGCGCACCGGCGCGCCGCCGGTGGCGCGCCGGAGCTGGGTCAGGTCGAACACCTGCATCCCGTGCGGGCCGGCGCCGTCGGCCACGATGAAGGCGTGGTCCTTGTAGACCTTGATGTCCCGCCAGAGGTTGACGTGGGCGCCGTCGTGGAGGGGCAGCTCGCCCACGTAGCGCGGATGGCCCGCGTCGGTCACGTCGACGAAAGCCGTCCCGTCGGAGCGGCCGACCAGCGCGTACTCGCGCTTGGTTTCGGGATCGGTCCAGCCCCAGATGTCGTTGGCGATGATCCCGGGCTTGCCACCGATGGCCTCGAGCGGCAGGAAGGCCACGAGGTCCACGTCGGAGCAGTCGAACTCGCCGACCTTGCCGTCGGTACAGCGGGCCATCTCGCCGGTCATCGCCTGGAGCGCCATCGGCGGCGGTTCGTGCAGGTAGCCCGCCTGGCGCCAGCTGTCCGCTCCGCGCTCGAAGATCGCCACGGCGCCCGTCCGGGCGTCGGCGGCGGGGGCCGCCGCCGCGGCGATCGAGCTGCTGGCCGCGAGCTGCCCGCCGAAGCGATCGCCGACGCTGGTGGGCTTGGCCTCGATCCGCGTGGTGGCCGCCTCGCGAGGGTCGCCCACCTTCGCGGCGTACAGGGCACCTCGGCCCTGGTCGGCGCCGGGGGCACCGATCAGCAGCTCGCCGCCGATGGTCAGCGTCGAGCCGAACCTGTCACCCAGGCTCGCGCCGGCCGCGGCGATCTCGCCCTCGAGCGCGAAGCGGTCGCCCGGACGGAGGCCGAACAACGCCACCAGGCCGCGCCCCTGATTCGCCCCGGGGGCTCCCGCGAACACCCCGTTCTCCAGCCCGACCACCGCGTCGCCGAACCGATCCCCGGGGGCGGCGCCGTCGCGCCGGATCGTCGTCAGGAGCGAGAGCGCTCCGCTCTGGCGCGCGTAGACGTAGACGGCGCCGCGGCCGCCCGAGTCGGAGGGTGCGCCGACGAACAGGTGCCGCGCGGTGAGGTGCAACGCCCGGCCGAACCCGTCCGCGCTGGTGCGCCCGCTGGTGAGCCGGGTGAGCAGCACGTAGCCGGCGCCGGTCCGGCGGAAGACGTAGACGGAGCCCGGTCCGCGGTCGGCCGGGGCGCCCAGCACCGCGAGATCGCCACCCAACGCCGCCGTGGTACCGGCGCGCGCGCCGGGCTCCGCGCCGGGGTCGAGCACGGCGGCTTCCCGCCAGGCGCCACCGGATTCCTCGAAGAGATAGCCGGCGCCGCGGCCCTCGCGTCGACCCGGGGCGCCGACCAGC
This sequence comes from Gemmatimonadales bacterium, assembly GCA_041390205.1. Lineage (GTDB taxonomy): Bacteria > Gemmatimonadota > Gemmatimonadetes > Gemmatimonadales > GWC2-71-9 > SHZU01. The sequence continues at coordinate 11,672 of JAWKQJ010000005.1, read as the reverse complement.
ACGCCGGTCTCGCTCGCGGCGATCGCCGAGCCGAAGGCGTCGCCGACGGCCACGTCGCGCGCCGAGAACTGACCGACGACCGTCCAATCCGAGCCTCGCCGCTCCACCAGGTGCACCCCGCCGGTGCTCGGGTAGATCGAGCCCAGCGCGCCGCCGCCCCGACCGATCAGCACGGTCCGATCTCGCACCGCGAGCGCGGCGCCGAAGTCGACGGGTGGGGCGAAGCGCGCGGACTGCGCCGCGAGCGGAGGTCCGAGCGTGACGAGCAGCGCGAGGGCGGCGACGGTTCGCATCGGGTCGATTCCTGAAAGAGGGCGACGGATCGCGGCGGCCGATTCCGCGGCCGACCGCGCGAGGGCGGCGGTCGGGATAGTATATAGACGGTTCCGCCCGGTCGCGAGCATAGCGCGGCCACCGCCAAGCCCCGAGGTCCATTCCGTGTCAGATCCGATCCTCGAGGTCGCCGAGCTGCCCGCCCGCGCGCTCGCCAACCGGACGCCGCTCGTCGCCCTGGAGTCGACGGTCATCGCCCACGGGCTGCCCTGGCCCGAGAACCTCGAGCTGGCCCGGGATCTGGAGCGGATCGTCCGGGAGGCGGGCGCCACCCCGGCCACGATCGCGGTGCTGGGCGGGACCCTCCGGGTCGGGCTCTCCGATCCGGAGCTGGAGCGTCTGGCCCGGGATGGTCGGGTCGCGAAGCTGAGCCGCCGGGACCTGCCGGTGGCGCTCGCCGAGGGGCTCGACGGGGCGACCACGGTCTCCGCGACGATGCAGATCGCCCACCGAGCGGGCATCGGGGTGATGGCCACGGGCGGGATCGGCGGCGTCCACCGCGGCGCTTCCTGGGACGTGTCGGCCGACCTGCCGGAGCTGGCGCGGACGCCGGTGGCCGTGGTCTCCTCGGGCGCCAAGGCGCTGCTCGACCTCCCGGCCACCCTCGAGTGGCTGGAGACCGCCGGGGTGCCGGTGATCGGCTACGGGACCGACGAGCTGCCGGCCTTCTATTCCGCCTCGAGCGGGCTCCCGCTCCGCGCCCGGGCGGACACCCCCGAGGCGGCGGCGCGGATCGTCCGGGCCGGCCGGGCGCTCGGCGGGATGGGCGGGCCGCTGATCGCGGTGCCCTGTCCGGCGGACGAGGCGCTGCCTAACGCTCTGGTCGAGCGCGCGATCGAAGAGGCCCTCGCGGCGGCCGCCCGGCGCGGCGTGGTCGGCGCGGATTCCACTCCGTTCCTGCTGGCCAGGATCGCGGAGGCGACCGGCGGGCGGGCTCGAGCCGCCAACCTGGCGCTGCTCCGTCGGAACGCGGCGGTGGCCGCTCGGATCGCGGTGGCGCTGGCCGCGCTCGACGGCCAGCCGGTCTGAGGCCCGGCCTCCAGTCCGGAGGTTGCCGCCGGTGAGCGACCGCGGGTAGCATTGACCAGCCGCCAGGGGTATCCGGTCGCCAGGAACCGGATTGAGAGAGTCCCTTGGAACCTGATCCGGTTCAGACCGGCGGAGGGAGGCGGCCGTACCTCCTCCGGTTTGCCGTTTGCGGAGGAATCATGACCCAGACTTCGACTCCCGCCCGCGCGGACGCCGCGCGCGACACCGTCCCCTACCGGGGCGTCTTTCCCCGTTCCCGCAAGGTCTACGTCGACGGCTCGGCCGGCATCCGGGTGCCGGCGCGCGAGATCTCGCTGAGCGGGGGCGAAGCCCCGCTCCGAGTCTACGATACCAGCGGACCCGAAGGCTTCGACGTCCGGGAGGGCATCCCGGCGGTGCGCCTGCCCTGGATCCTCGAGCGCGACGTGGTCGAGATCGCCGACCGGGACCAGACGCTCGGCCTTCCAATGCCGAGCGGGCTCCGCCGGCGGGTGCTCAAGGGACGGAGCGCGGTCACCCAGCTCCACTATGCCCGCCGCGGCGAGGTCACGCCCGAGATGGAGTACGTGGCCCAGAGGGAGGGCATGCCGGCGGAGCTGGTGCGGAGCGAGGTGGCGCGCGGCCGGGCGATCATCCCGGCCAACATCAACCACCCCGAGCTCGAGCCGATGATCATCGGCCGCAAGTTCCACGTGAAGATCAACGCCAACATCGGCAACTCGATCGTGGCGTCGTCGATCGAGGAGGAGGTGGAAAAGCTCCGTTGGGCCACCCTCTGGGGCGCCGACACCGTGATGGATCTCTCCACCGGGCGGCAGATCCACGAGACCCGACAGTGGATCGTCCGCAACTCGCCGGTGCCGATCGGCACGGTGCCGATCTATCAGGCGCTGGAGAAGGTGGACGGCGTGGCGGAGGATCTCACCTGGGAGGTCTATCGCGACACCCTGATCGAGCAGGCGGAGCAGGGGGTCGACTACTTCACCGTCCACGCCGGTGTGCTGCTCCGCTTCATCCCGCTGACGGCGGAGCGGGTGACCGGGATCGTCTCCCGGGGCGGATCGATCCTCGCCAAGTGGTGCCTCGCGCACCACAAGGAGAACTTCCTCTACACCCACTTCCGCGAGATCTGCGAGATCATGGCGGCGTACGACGTCTCGTTCTCGCTGGGCGACGGGCTCAGACCCGGCTCGATCGCCGACGCGAACGACGCGGCGCAGTTCGCCGAGCTGGAGACCAGGGCGAGCTGACCAAGATCGCCTGGGAGCGACGTCCAGGTGATGAACGGGGGCGGGGCACGATGCCCATGCACCTCATCAAGGAGAACATGGACAAGCAGCTCGAGTGGTGCGCGAAGGCACCGTTCACCGCTCGGGCCGCTCACCACCGACGTCGCGCCCGGGTACGACCACATCACCAGCGCGATCGGGGCCGCGATGATCGGCTGGTTCGGCACGGCGCTGCTCTGCTACGTGACCCCGAAGGAGCACCTTCGGTCTGCCCGACCGGGAGGACGTGAAAGGCCGGCGTGATCGCCTACAGATCGCGGCGCACGCCGCGGACCCTGGCAAGGGTCATCCGAGAGCGCGGGCGCGGGACGACGCGCGCTCTCCAAGGCCCGGTTCGAGTTCCGCTGGGAGGCCCAGTTCGACCTCTCGCTCGATCCGGTGACGGCCCGGGCGATGCACGACGAGACGCTCCCGGCGGAGGGAGCGAAGCTGGCTCACTTCTGCTCGATGTGCGGGCCCAAGTTCTGCTCGATGAAGATCACTCAGGACCTCCGGGAGATCGCGCGAGGGATGGCCTCCAAGGCGGCCGAGTTCCGCGACACCGGCTCCGAGATCTACCGCCGGGCTTGAGCGGATGGAGGGCGGCCAGCAGGACCTCGTAGCGTTCGCTGGCCTCCTCGTCCAGCTGGCGGTCACCGTGCTGATCGCCGTCCTGATGGCCACGATGGCGGCCCGCCGCCCCGGGCAGCAGTATCGGAGCCTGTGGGCGATCGGCTGGTGGGCCCTGGTCGTGGCGCTGACCGCCGTGGCGATCCGCCACGACCTGTTTCCGTGGTTCTTCGACGGGAGCTTCCGATCGGGCGGCCCTACGCCCGCCCGGCTCACGCTCCACTTCGTCTATCAGATCGGGAAGCTCTTCTTCCTCGCCTTCGTCACCCTCGGCGCGATCAGCTACGGGCGGGGGCCGGTCTCGCAGCGGGTCGTCGGGCTGGTCGCACTGGTCGCCCTGCTGCTTGGCCTGACCGGCTGGAACGACAATCTCAACCAGGTCGTGCTGATCCAGACGGTCGCGGCCGTGCCCGCGTTCGTGGCCTCGGCCGCGCTGGTCCGCCGACGCGAGGCGACCGACGCGACCGCGCGGGTGCTCCTGGTGATCGCACTGCTGGTCCTCGCGACGCTCTGGCTGCTCTACCTCCCCGCGTTCTGGGATCCGGTCGCGGAGGGCGCCGGCGGCTTCGGGTTCCTGGCGCGCTACAACTCGTACTTCGACGCCTTCGCCACGTCGCTCCTGGCCTTCGCGATGGCGATGGCGATCGTGGAGGACACCCACCGCGCCGGCGATCAGAGCCGCCGGCAGCAGCTCGAGGCGCTGGAACGCTCGGAGCACCGGTTGGCCGAGATCCTCCGGGTGGCGCACGACGGGATCCTCACGCTCGACGCCGACCGGCGGATCGCCGCGGTCAACCGGGCCGCGAGCCAGATCTTCGGGCCTGGGCTCGTCGAGGGCGAGCGTTTCGATCGCTTCCTCCAGCCGGAGGAGCGGACCGCGTTCTGGGAACGGCTCACCGCGGAGACCCGGCGGTCGGAGGCGTATCCTCCGGTCGCGCTCCGGCACGAAGTCGTCGGCCTCCGCTCCGACGGCGCTCCGTTCCCGCTCGAGCTGGCCGTCACTTCCGCGGAGGTGGGCGGCGGCTTCGTGATCGTCGCCCGCGATCTGACCGAGCAGCACCGTGAGCGCGAGGAGCGGGATCGGCTCCAGCAACAGGTCGCCCAGACGGCGCGGCTCGAGGCCGTGGGCCGGATGGTGTCCGGCGTGGCGCACGAGCTCAACAACCCGCTGACCGCGATCATGGCGTTCGCGCAGGACCTCCAGGCGACGGCCCGCTCCGAGGAAGACCTCGAGGCCCTGACCGTGATCGTCCAGCAGGCTCAGCGCTGCCGGGTGATCGTGGGCGATCTTCTGATCTTCTCGCGCAGTCGGCGGGACGAGCGCCGCAGGGTGGAGCCCGCCGACGTGGTGCGACGGGTGGTCCGGGTGTTCGAGCGGGAGGCCACGCTCGCGGGGCTCACCCTCGAGGTCGAGATGGCCGAGGACCTGCCGCCGATCGAGATCGACACGGTGGGGATCGAGCAGGTGCTCACCAACCTGCTCACCAACGCGTTCCAGGCGACGCCGCGAGGCGGCACCGTGTCGCTCCTGGTCGGCCCGCGCGACGCTCGTTTGGAGTTCGTGGTCCAGGACACCGGCCCCGGGATTCCGGCGGACGTGCTGCCTCGGCTCTTCGAGCCGTTCTTCACGACCAAGGAGCAGGGCCGGGGCACCGGGCTCGGGCTCTCCGTCTCGCACGGGATCGCGCAGCAGCACGACGGCGCGCTCGAGGCCGGGCCCCGCCCCGACGGGCGTCCGGGCGCCCGCTTCGTGCTCCGTCTGCCCTACGTCGACCGTCGCTCGGTCGATCGAACCGCGGCCCCGGGGCCCGCGCGACCAGCGTCGGAGGAAGCGGCACCAGGCCGTCGGGTGCTGGTCGTCGACGACGAGGGCGCGATTCGCTCGGCGATTCGCCGGGCCCTGGAGCGCCGGGGTTGGCAGGTGGACGAAGCCGCCGACGGCCACGAGGCGATGCTGCGGCTCGAGGTCGGCGGTCGGGCGGCGGAGTTCGACGCCGTGGTGACCGACCTCAGGATGCCTGGGCTTTCGGGCATCGAGCTCTATCGGCAGCTCGCCGCGGCGCATCCGCGTCTGGCCGAGCGGGTGGTGATCATCACCGGCGACACCGCCTCCCAGTCGGTGGCGGACTTCCTCGCCACCACGACCCGACCCTACCTCCAGAAGCCCTTCGACCTGAGGACCCTGGCCGACCTGCTCGAGCGGATCGCCTCGGCGGCGGAGCGGGAGTGAGCGCTCTCGGCTACGCCCTCGCCGTCCTGATCGGCCTGTCGCTCGGGCTCCTGGGCGGCGGAGGGTCGATCCTCACGGTGCCGGTGCTGGTCTACGTCCTGGCGTTTCCCGTGAAGGAGGCGGTGCCGATGAGTCTCGCCGTGGTCGGCACCACGAGCCTCTTCGGCGCCGTGAGCCACCACCGTCGCGGCAACATCCGCTGGGACGCCGCATTGGGCTTCGGACCGGCCGCGGTGCTCGGCGCTTTTCTCGGAGGCCGGATCGGCCTCGCGATCTCGAGCCGGCTGCAGCTGATGATCTTCGCCGGCCTGATGCTCGCGGCGGCCGTCTCGATGTACGTCGGGCCGGCGATCTGGGGGGGCGGGAAGGAGGCGGACCAGCCGACCGTAGACCCGCGCCGGCGCCGGCCGCTCGCGCTGATGGCGGCGCTCGGTCTGGTCGTGGGCGGGATCACCGGGTTGGTGGGGATCGGGGGCGGATTCCTCTATGTTCCGGCGCTGGTCCTGATCGCCGGCGTGGGAATGAAGCAGGGGGTCGGCACCTCCCTGGTGCTGATCATCATGAGCTGCATCGCGGGCCTGGTGAGCTACCTGGGCGCGATCCGGATCGCGTGGCTCGAGACCGGGATCTTCACCGGGCTCGCGATCGTCGGCGTGCTCCTGGGCAGCGCGTTCGCGGAGCGGGTTTCCGCCGGGGCGCTCCGGAAGACCTTCGCGGTGCTGCTGCTGGTGATGGGGGTCCTGGTCTTTCTGAAACCTCGGTAGGAGCGGGGCATGTTCTTCAAGCGATTCTACGACGAGTGGCTGGCGCAGGCGAGCTACCTGATCGGCTGCGCCGCCACCGGCGAAGCGATCGTGGTGGACCCCGCCCGGGTGATCGCCCCCTATCTCGACGCCGCGGCGGCGGAGGGGCTCACGATCACCGCGGTGACCGAGACCCACATCCACGCCGACTTCCTCTCCGGCCTGCGCGAGCTCGCCGCCGCCACCGGGGCCACGGCCTACGTGAGCGGCTCTGGTCCGGAGGAGTGGCAGTATCGCTTCCGCACCGACCCGGGCGTCGTCACCATGGCCGACCGCCACCGGATCGCGATCGGCAACGTCTCGCTCGAGGCGGTCCACACGCCCGGGCACACCCCCGAGCACATGAGCTTCCTGGTCACCGATGGCGCGGTCGCGAGCGAGCCGATGGGGCTCCTGAGCGGGGACTTCGTCTTCGTCGGCGACGTCGGGCGTCCGGACCTGCTCGAGAAGGCCGCGAAGATCGCGGACACCGCGGAGGCCGGCGCCCGCACCCTCTTCCAGAGCCTGCGCTGGTTCCGCTCGCTGCCGGACCATCTGCAGCTCTGGCCCGGCCACGGCGCCGGCTCCGCCTGCGGCAAAGGGCTGAGCGCGATGCCGCAATCGACGGTCGGCTACGAGCGACGGTTCAACTGGGCTCTCGGGATCGAGGACGAGACGGAATTCGTTCGCCAGGTGATCCTGGGGCAGCCCGAGCCGCCCCGCTACTTCGGGCTGATGAAGGTGATGAATCGCGAGGGCCCGCCGATCCTCCACAGCCTGCCCGCGCCGAAGCTCGCCACCGTGCACGAGATCGAGGCCCTCGTCACGGGCGGTGCGCTGCTGGTCGACACCAGGCCCACCGCGACGTTCGCGGCGGGGCACGCGCCGGGCGCGATGAACGTGCCGTTCGGCAGGAGCTTCACGACCTACGCCGGCTCGCTGCTGCCATACGACCGGGACCTGATCTTCCTGCTCGGCGAGCCGAGCGCGGCGAACGTCGAGGCCCTGGTGGCGGGCTCGGTCTCGATCGGCCTCGATCGGGTCAGGGCGGTGGTCGGGCCGGAGCTGCTCTCCGCCTTCGAGGGCAAGGGCGTGACCCTGGGCACGATCGCGCAGCTCGAGGCCCGGAGCCTCGCGGGGGCCGATGGGCGGCGGGTGGTCGACGTGCGGAATCGCTCGGAGTGGGAGACCGGCCACATCCCCGGCTCGATCCTCCTGCCGCTCTCCGAGCTGCCGGATCGGCTCGACGAGCTCTCGCCCGGCGATGACTTCGTGCTGGTCTGTCAGACCGGGAGCCGTTCGGCCGTCGCGGCCAGCCTGCTCAAGGCGCGAGGCCGCCGGCAGGTGGCCAATCTGAGCGGGGGGTTCGCCGCCTGGATCGCGGGCGGCGGAGCGGTGGAGCGCGCCTAACGCCGCCCGACCAGGCGCTCCAACGCCTCCAGGCTCCTTGGCAGGGACGCGCTCAATACCTCCACGCCGGTCGCGGTCACCAGCACGTCGTCCTCGATGAAGACGGCGAGGCCGTGGTCGTGATCGTAATACCAGGGCTCCACGGTGAAGACCATCCCGGGCTCGAGCGGCGCGTCGAGGAGCGACGGGTCGCCCGAGTCCATCCCGATGTGGTGGCCGAAGAACGACGGGGTCTGCATGTAGCGCCGCTGGTCGGCCGGAATCGCCGACTCGGCGACTCGGGTGAGGTCCGACAGCCGGATGCCGGGCCGCACGGCGCGGATGATCGCGTCGGAGACGGCGGTCACCAGCTCGAGCGCGCGCCGATGGCCGGGTCCGAATCGGCCGTCGACCGGGAAGGTCCGACCGACGTCGCTGGTGTAGTAGTCCACCTCGCAGCCCACGTCGAGGATCACCACCTCGCCGGCGGCCATCGCGCGATCCCGCCGATCGTAGTGCGCCGCCAGGATTCGCCAGGGCCAGAGCGCGTTCGGCCCCGACTTGACGATCGGGGTGAAGCCGAAGCGCTGCGCGCCCCTCCGCCGGCAGGCGGCCTCGAACTCGCCCTGGATCGCCCGCTCGGTGACTCCGACGCCGACCGCCCGCGCCGCCTCGAGCATCGACACGGCCGCCGCGCTCACGGCCCGCCGGATCAGGGCGACCTCCCGCGGGGATTTGACCATCCTGAGGCGCGCGATCGCGGGTCCCGAGTCCTCGAGGTCGAGACTCGGGTGGCGGCCGGCGAGCACCAGCTCGAGCTCGAGCTCGGCGCTCCAGGAGCCGCCCGGCGCAAGCGCAGGTCGTTCGGGCCTTCGGGGGCCGTCCCGATTGATCCAGACGGCCCGCCGCCCGGCCAGCCGCTCCACCGCTCGAGCCAGCTCCGTAATGGGAGCGACGCTGTCGATCCCGGATGAGACCCAGGACCCGGGGTCGGTGAGCAGGGGGCGGCCCGGGAAGTCGTTGGGCCGGCCGGGGTTCTCGAACCGTGGGTCCGCCGGCGGGCCGAACAGCACCGAGCGGCCGGCGTCCGCGTCGACCCAGAGCACCGACTGGGGCCACTCGAGTCCGGTGAAGTAGAGGAAGTCGTTGGTCTGCCTGAAGGTCCCGCCGTCAGTGGCGCCGCTCGCGCTGGGGAAGAGCGCTACCCCGCCTCCCTCCGCCCGGAGCAGGGCCGCCAGCCGATCGCGGCGGGCGGCCAGCTCATCGGTCGGGAAGACGGGGCGAGCCCAATCGGCGTAGCGCTCGGGCCGACCCTGCGCCTGAGTCGTCCCGAGCGAGGCCATCGTCAGGGCCGCCAGCAACCACGCGACCCGGCGGCGGCGGCGGGCCGTAGCCGGTCGGTCAACCGAGCGGTCGCCTGCTGTCAACCTGACACACTTGCGACCCGCCGATGCGCCAAAGTGGCCAGATTCTGTTGGCATTCCCGATGCCTTTCTACTGGGCGGTTGCCGAGCGACTCGGCACAGGACCAACCAAAGACCCACGTGGAAACTGCTGGAGGATCGCCATGCTAGCCATCAGGACTCGCCGACCCGCGGACGACGTGCTCAACACCTGGCGCCGGATGGGCCGGCTGCTCGACGAGACCATTGCCCCTTGGGGCCAGGAAGGCACCGGCGCGATGACCTCGTCCTGGCTGCCGCCCTGCGACATCGCCGAGGACAAGGACAGCCTCAAGGTGACGCTGGAGCTGCCCGGCGTCCGCGCCGAGGACGTCAAGCTCAACCTGGAGAACAACCTGCTCACCATCCGTGGGGAGAAGCGGCAGACCACCGACGAGAAGAACGAGCGGTACCACCGCTACGAGCGAAGCTACGGGGTGTTCGAGCGTTCGTTCACGCTGCCGAGCACCGTCGACCCGGACCGCATCAAAGCCCGAGTGGAGCACGGAGTCCTGACCATCGAGATCCCCAAGGCCGAGAAGGCTCGCCCGCGGGAGATCCCGGTCGCGGCTTCGGCCTGACGCTCCACTCGGGGTCCTAGCTCGATCGCCACGGGAGGGGCTGGTCCCCTCCCGTCGGCTTTTTCGGCGGCGCCGGCCTTGGGGAGCGACCGGCGCCCGTCCGACCGATTCCCGAGGCCGCTCTCCGATCCGGGGCTCAGGGAATGGGTCGCTCTCCGCGGCGATACCGCTCGAACCACTGCTCTCGGAACGAGAGCGCGCGCATGAAGTTCGAGGGACGGTAGAAGTAGGCGTGCCACTCGTCCTGCAGGCGGATCATCGCCGTCGGCACCTTCTGCATCTTGAGCGCCGCGTAGTACTCCTCGGTCTGAGAGATCGGCGTTCGAAGGTCGTTCTCGCCGGTCATCACCATGGTCGGCGTCTTCACGTTCCCGACGTACATCAGCGGTGATCGGCGGAGGTGCTCCGACGGGTCCTCCCAGGGCAGCTTGGCGAAGTTGCGGTACCAGCCGGCGCCGTCCGTGGTGCCGACGAAGGAAAACCAATTGGTGACCGGGCACTCGGAGGACGCCGCCCGGAACCGGTCGGTGTGTCCCACCACCCACGCCGTCAGCACGCCCCCGCCGCTGCAGCCGTAGACGAACATGTTCTCGGTGTCGACGTAGCCCCGTCCGATGACGGTGTCGACGCCGGCCATCAGGTCGTCGTAGTCCTTGCCGGGATAGGCGTTCTTGATCGCGTTGCCGAAGGCGCTGCCGTAGCCGGAGCTTCCCCGCGGATTGGTGTAGAGGATCACGTAGCCCTGGTTGGCGTAGTACTGCCATTCGAACCACATGTACGAGGTCGCCACGGAGTACATCCCGTGCGGGCCACCGTGGATCGCGAGCATCAGCGGGTACTTCTTCGAGCGGTCGAAGTTGGGCGGCTTGATGATCCAGCCCTGGATCTGGAAGTCGTCGACCGAGCGGTAGGTGATCTCCTCCGTGGTGCCGAGGGCCTTGCCGGCGAGCACGTCGCCGTTGAGGTCGGTGAGCGGCGTGATCCGCCCGCTGCCGACGTCGACGCTCACGACGTTGCCCGGATCAGTCGGCGTGTGTCGCAGCCCGACGCCGGTGCGGCCCACCAGGGTCATCACGGTGAGGTGATGGTCGCCGCGAGTGAGCTGCCGGGGTTGGCCGCCGAGCGGCGCGAAATAGAGATCGCTCCGGCCCTCGTGGTCGGCGCTGAAGTAGACGCCGCTCCCGTCGGCGGCCCAGATCAGGTTACCCGGCGAGCGGTCGAGGGAGCCGCTGATCTCCCGGCTGCCGGAGCCGTCCGGCGCCATCACGTAGAGCTTGGCGGTGATGTAGGTGTCGTCGGTCCAGTCGTAGCCGAGGTAGGCGATCCACTTGCCGTCCGGCGAGACCACCGGGCCGTAGTCGGGACCATGGCGTCGGGTCAGCTGACGGATCGCGCCGCTCGCCAGGTCGACGGCGTAGATTTCCGACTCGCGCCACTGATACTCGGCGTCAGGGGTCCGGTTGCCGCTGAAGAGGAGCGAGCGCCCGTCCTGGCTCCAGGTCGGGCCGGAGTGGTCGAAGTCGCCGTCGGTGAGCTGGCGCGCGGTCCCACCGCTCGACGGCACCACGAAGATCTGGGTCCGCCCGTCGTCGGTGTACCCGCCGTAGTCCCGGCGATAGTCGAGCCGCTCGACCACCTTCGCCTCGGCGGCCCACTTGGCTCCCGCCGGTCTGGCCGGCAGCTTGGCCGCCAGGGATGCCTGGCTCGGCACCCGCATCGTGAACGCGATCGACTGGCCGTCGGGAGACCAGGCCAACGCGCCGGGGCCCCGATCGAGTCGGGTGACCTGGGTGGTCGCTCCCTCGTCGTCCATCCACCGGACGAAGATCTCGGCGCCCTGGCCCTCGACCGACTTCACGTAGGCGATCCGGGTTCCGTCCGGCGACCACGCGGCCGACCAGGCGTCGACCAGGTGCCGCTTCCTGCTGCCGTCCACGTTCATCATCCAGAGCGCGGCGTTCCAGCGGTCGGCCATCTTGTCGGGCGAG
>JAWKQJ010000004.1:0-177732 GCA_041390205.1 Gemmatimonadales bacterium | reverse complement strand
CTCGGGCGGTCAGGCGTCCTTCCCGGCCGGCGCGGAGGGCCTCAGGCGCGGCGCGGGCGTTGCTCGCCGTGCGCGGAGGGCCCCACGCCGGGCGCGACGAAGTTTTTCCGTGCGCGGGGAGCCTCACGCGTGGCGCGCGTGCTGCTCGGGCTGCACGATCGATTGCACGGCTGGCGCGGGGAGCCTCACGCGCGGCGCGGGAGCTGCTCGAGCGGTCGGGCGTCCTTCTCGGCCGGCGAGGGGAGCCTCAGGCCCGGCGTGGGGGCTGCTTGGCGTGCGGGGTCGCCTTCTCGTCAGGGCGCGGGGAGCCTCAGGGCGGGCGGGGAGGCTGCTCGCGGTGGCGGCCGAGCCGCTTGGCGGGGCGGGACGACGTGTCGGCGTGCGCGGGGGCTGCTTCTCGGGGCGCGGAGGTTGCTCGGCTGGCGCGACGGGCGTGCTCGCCGTGCGGGGTGCTGCTCAGGGTGGCTGGGGGTTCCTCGGGGGGTCGGGTCGTGCGATCGATCGTTCGGTCGGGTCAGGGTAACCGCGTAGGGGGCTCCCCGATCGCGGAATCATGCCCCGGCGATGTCCAGGAGTCTCATCTGGCCGGCTGCTGGCGGGTGGCCCACCAGAGCGTGGCGGCCAGCCCGACCCACAGCCCGGTCCGGAACACCATGGCAGCGACACTTTCGGCCGCCACCCCGCCGACCGCGAGCCTGACCCCAGCCACGAGTCCGAGGACCAGGATATTCGCCGCCGCGACCGCGACGGCGGCGGCGCGACCACGCACGGCGTCCCGCCAGGTGATCGTGGCCGCCAGCAGGTAGACGAACCCCATCAGCACGTTGAACCAGACGAGCGGCGCGAACACCGGGTAGCCGCGCTCGTCCACCCCGGCGAGGACTCGAACGCCCGTGACGATCGACATGACCCCGAATCCGCCCCCAATCACGGCCGCCAGGCGCCCGGCGGTACGCCCCGTCACGAGAGAGCGTCCGGCGAGGGCACCGGCTTGGTCCGGAGCGCGGCCACGCCGAGCCAGACGGTGCCGGCCAGCATGGCGAGACCGCCGACCAGGACGAAGATCGGCGGAGCACCGATCGCCACCTCGCCCAGGATCCCGATTGGCATCAGCAAGCCGGTGAAGGCGAGCCAGGAGATCCCCTGGGCTGTGTGGTAGGGCAGATCGAGCCGGCCCAGCAGCACCCCGTACACGAGATTGAGCACCGCGAACAGGTTGCCGTGCGCGTGCGCCAGCCGGGACTCGAAGTGCGTCCCCGTTGCATAGGAGGCGATCCAGTCACTCTTGCCGGGGGCGAAGTCGCGCAGGTAGATCAGCACGAACCCGAACGCCATGAATCCCGCGAGCGCCATCAGGCCGGCTACGACATTCCTTTTCCCAGCTCCCATCGTGTGCCTCCTCACCTTGCGGGGTATGGATCCGTCTCGCATACGATCGCGCTCATGCGGCCCGCTTCCGGAAACGGCCGGCTGCGAACCACAGCAGTCCGACGCCGAGAGCCAGCAGGGCCGCGAACTCTGCCGCCATCGCTGAGAAGCCCGCACCCTTGAGAAAAACGCCGCGCACGATCACCAGGTAATGGCGAACCGGGTTCAGCGCGGTCAACCATTGAAAACCCTCCGGCATGCTGCTGATCGGAAACATGAAGCCCGAGAGCAGGATGGCCGGCATGAACACCAGGAAGCTGGCCATGAACGCTTCCTGCTGGGTGGCCGACATGGTGGAGATGAGGAGCCCGACACCGAGTCCCGACATCAGATAGAGCACGCTGGCGGTGACCAGCGTGAGCAGATTGCCCTCGAACGGCACGCCGAACCACGCCAGCGCGACCACGGTGACGACCGCGAGATCGATCAGCCCGATGATCGCGAACGGGATGGTCTTGCCGGCGATCAGCTCGCGGGCCGTCAGCGGGCTGACCATCAGCTGCTCGAGGGTCCCGATCTCCCGTTCCCGCACCACGGCGAGCGAGGTGAGCAGCAGGCAGACCAGCAGGATGATCGCGCCGACGACCGCGGGGACGTTGTAGTTGCGGCTGCTGAGCTCGGGATTGAACCAGGCCCGGGCCCGGAGGTCGACGCCGCCCCGGGCGGTGGCCGGCGCCAAGCTCGCGCCGTAGTCCAGCGCGATCCGCTCGGCGTACCCCAGCGCGACGGTGGCGCTGTTGGAGTTGGTGCCGTCGACCAGCACCTGCACGACAGCGCCCTGGCCGCGTCCCAGATCCCCGGCGAATCCGACCGGGATCTCAAGCCCGACCAGGGCCTCGCCCCGATCGAGCGCCCGGACGAGGTCCCGGGGGCGATCGGACCAGCCCACGATCCGGAAATAGCCCGAGGCGGAGAGGGCATCGGCGAACTCGCGCGACGCCACGGACCGGTCGTGGTCGACCACCAGGGTCGGGATCGAGGTGAGGTCGGTCGAGACGGCGTACCCGAAGACCACCAGCTGGATCACGGGCGCGATGAGGACGATTCGGGCCAGTCGCGGGTCGCGCATCAGCTGGCGAAACTCCTTCACGACCAACTGGCGGACTCGCTCGAGGCTGGCACCGAAGGCGAGGCTCATCGGATCTCTTTCCGAAACACGCGGATCGCCAGGAACAGGCCGATCGCGCCGAAGGCGATCATCAGCAGGCCCTGGGTGCGCAGCACCTCGATTCCCACGCCCTTGAGGAAGATTCCCCGGGTGACCACCAGGAAGTAGCGGGCCGGCACCAGGTAGGTGATCGCCTGCAGCGGCCGGGGCATGATGTCGACGGCATACATGAAGCCGGAGAGCAGAAAGGCCGGCAGGAAGGTCAGGACCATCGCGACCTGGGTCGCGAGCAGCTGCGATCGGACGGCGGCGGAGATGAACATGCCGAGGCCAAGGGCCCCGACGATGAACGCCGTGGTGAGGATCGTGAGCAGCGCGGGGTCTCCGCGGAACGGGACCTGGAACAACCAGACGCCGAGCAGGCTGGTGATCGCCACGTCGAACAGTCCGATCGCGAGATAGGGCAGCAGCTTGCCCAGCACCACCTCGGTCCGGGTCACCGGCGTCGCAGCCAGCTGTTCCATGGTACCGCGCTCCCATTCCCGGGCGATCGTGAGCGAGGTGAGCATGGCGGCGATGATCATCATGATCACGGCCACCAGCCCGGGCACGATCATGTTCCGACTGCGGAGCTCCTCGTTGTACCAGACCCGGCTCCGCACCGCGACCACCGGGGTCGCCGTCCGCCCCGCGAGTCGCACCCGCGCGTCGTAGGTCCGGACCACGCCCTGGGTATAGTTGAGGACGATGCCGGCGGTGTTCGCGTCGCTGCCGTCAACCACGGCCTGCAGCGGCGCCGGGCGGCCCGCCTCGAGGTCGGCCCCGAACCGCGGCGGAATCACGAGCGCCAGCTGCGCCGAGCCGCGATCCAACAGCGGCGCGATCTCCGTCGTCTGGCTCAGGGCCCGCCCGACGGTGAAGTAGCGCGACGACCGGAACGCGTCGACCAGCTCCCGGCTCCGCGCGGACTGGTCGTGGTCAACGACCACGGTCGCGATGTCGGTGACGTCCCAGGTGATGGCGTAGCCGAAGAGGATCAGGAGCAGCACGGGCAGCAGGAAGGCGAGCACCAGGCTTCGGGTGTCCCGTCGGAGCTGGACGACCTCCTTTCGGGCCACGGCGAGCAGTCGGCCGAGGCTGAACCGGGTGCCTGTCATTGTGCCGCGCCTCCTTCGGCGCGAACCAGCGACACGAACACGTCCTCGAGCGACGGCTCGATCTCCCGCATCCCCGTCACGGCGACCCCGCGCTCGGCCAGGAACCCGGGCAGGGTGGTCCGGGCCTCGTCGATGCCCCGCACCGCTGCGTGGATCAGCCGGCCGTACATCCCGGCATCGAGCACGACAGCGCTCGCCTGCAGAGCCTCGGCGGCTCGCGACGGGTCGTCGACCGCGAGCTCGATCATCGGCTCGTGGTCGCCGGCCCGCAGCCCGGCCGGACTGTCGAGCGCGATCAGTCGACCCCGATTCATCAGGGCCAGGCGGTGACAGTACTCCGCCTCCTCCAGGTAGTGGGTGCTCACGAACACGGTGGTTCCGTCCTCCGCGAGCGACGCGATCAGGTCCCAGAAGCCGCGGCGGGAGATCGGGTCCACTCCCGAGGTCGGCTCGTCGAGGAAGAGCAGCCGGGGCTCGTGCAGCACCGCGCACCCGAGCGCGAGCCGCTGTTTCCAGCCGAGCGGGAGCTCGCGCGTCAGCCGGGTGCGGTGGGCGGCGAGTCCCGAGATCTCCAGGACCCAATCCCGGCGGAGCGCCCGCCTGGACCGGGGCACGCCGTTGAGGCCGCTGGAGAATTCGATGTTCTCCTCGACGGTGAGGTCGCCGTAGAGCGAGAACAGCTGCGACATGTAGCCGATCTTCGACTTGATCGCGTCGGTCTCCGTCATGATGTCGTGGCCGGCCACGGTGCCCCGGCCCGCGGTCGGCAGGATCAGGCCGGTCAGCATCTTGATGGTGGTGGTCTTGCCGGCGCCGTTGGGACCGAGGAAGCCGAAGATCTCTCCGACCCGAACGTCGAGCGACACTCGATCCACCGCGGTGAAGTCGCCAAACCGCTTGGTGAGCCCCTCGACCTCGACCGCGCTCATCGCGACTCTCCCGCAATCCGGTCGATGAACACGTCCTCCATCGACGGCGTCACGGCCTTGCTCTCGTGCACCGGGTGTCCACCCGCGGCCAAGGCCGCGAGCACCTCGGGTCCGTCCGTGGCGGCGTTGGCGACCGTCAGATGCAGCCGGTGGCCGAATACCGTGGCGCGCCGCACGAGCGGCAGGGTGGCTGCCAGGTCGCGGGCCGAGCGCATCCGATCGACGGACACCGCCAGGATTTCCCCGTCGAGACCGCCCTGGAGCGCCGCCGGCCGGTCGAGCGCGACCTGGCGGCCGTTGTGCAGCATGGCGAGTCGGTCGAAGCGCTCTGCCTCGTCCATGTAGGCCGTACTCACGACCACCGTCACGCCCTCGGCCACCATCCCATGGACGATCAGCCAGAGGTCCCGGCGCGAGATCGGATCCACGCCGAAGGTGGGCTCGTCGAGCAGCAGCACGCTGGGCTGGTGGATCAGCGCGCAGGAGAGGCCGAGCTTCTGCTTCATCCCGCCCGAGAGCTGGCCGGCCAAACGGTGCTGGAAGGGTTCGAGACCCGAGAAGTGAAAGAGCCGGTCGAGACGGGCCGGCCGCTGGGGCTTGGGGACGCGGTAGAGATCGGCGTAGAACAGCAGGTTCTCGAGTACCGTGAGATCGGTGTAGAGTCCGAACCGCTGCGACATGTAGGCGATCTCGTGCTTGACGCCTTCCGGGTTCCGTGAGACGCTCGCGCCGTTCACGATGGCGTCGCCGGCCGTGGGCCGGAGCACGCCCGCGAGCATCCTCAGCGTGGTGGTCTTGCCGGCGCCGTCTGGACCCAGCAGGCCGAACAGCTCGCCGCGCCGCACCTCGAAGCGCAGGTCGTGGACGGCGGTCAGCCCTCCGAACCGACGGGTCAGACCCTCGATCCGCAGCGCAACCGTGTGGTCGGTCATGGCGCCGTCAACGCGAGCCGGACGTCGGCTGGCATGCCCGGCTTCAGCTCGAGCGCCGGGTCGCCGGTGATCCTGACCTTCACCTGATACACGAGCTTGACGCGCTCTTCGGTGGTCTGCACGGTCTTGGGCGTGAACTCGGCCTCGCCGGCAATGAAGGTGACGGCGCCGGGGTAGCGCTTGTCCGGGTAGGTGTCGGAGATGATCTCGGCCGACGCGCCGAGTCGGAGACCGCCGAGACGGTTCTCCGGCACGTAGATGCGGACCCAACGGTCGCTCGGTGCCATCACGGTCACCACGGGGGCGCCCGGCGGGACGATCTCGCCCGGCTCGCGGTGCCGCGTCGTCACCACGCCGTCGAACGAGGCCGCCAGCGTCAGGTTGGCCAGGATCACGTCGAGCGCCCGGCCGGCGGCTTCGGCCTGGCGGACCTGCGCCCGCTGTGCCTGGATCCGCTCGGGTCGGGGACCCGATTCCATCATCCGAAGCTGCTCGTCGGCCTGGGCCGTCTGCGATCGGGCGACGTCGAGGGCGACCTGGGCTCGATCCAGCGATTCTTGGCTGACGGCGCCGCCGGCTCGCAGGGTGCGCGTCCGCGCGAACGACTGCTCCGCGTCGGCGAGTCGACTCGCGGCGGCGGCGCGCGCCTCGCGGGCCTGGGCGATCTCTTCGACCCGGAAGCCGCTCTCGAGCTCCCGCAGGGCCGCGCGCGCGGCGCTCAGCTGCGCCTCGGCCTGCTCGCGTCTGGCTTCGACCTCAGCGCGATCGAGCGTCGCGAGGACGGTCCCGGCCGTCACGGCCTGGCCTTCGCGTACGGCGACGTCCACGAGTCTGCCGCCCGCCGGGAAGCCGAGCTGGGCTTCGGTGGCTTCGACCGTTCCCGACGCCACGATCGACCCGTCGTCGGGCGACCGGCATCCGGCAGCCAGCGAGAGGAGCAGGATACCACCGACGATTCTGCCTCGTTCGATCATCGCCGTGCCTCCAGATTCGTGTCCAACCACTCGGGCGAGAGGCGTCCGAGAGCCCGGGCAAGCTCCGCCCGCGCCCGAACCTCGCCGTACCGTGCCCCGGCCAGCTCCGCGCGGGCCGCCAGCAGATCGGCCTCCGCAAGGAAGTACTCCGCCTGGGTTCCGACGTCGGTCGCGAGCCGGAGTTGCTCGATCCTCGCGACCTCGGCGAACCCAGCGGCGGCCAGCTCGAGACTCGACGCGCGAGCCCGGGCCTCGGCGATGGCTCCGAGGGCCTGATCGACCGCGCCGGTCGCGTCGAGCTCGGCCAGCCTCAAGGCCTCTTCCGCTCCAGTCCGGGCCGCGTGCGCGCGCGAGACCCGACGTCCGACGGCGCCACCGGTGAAGAGCGGATAGGCGAGCTGCACCCCGACGTTCCATTCGCCGCGGAAGTCGCCGGCGGCGCTGCCACGGTCGACGTAGTTCCCGACGAGGGTGAGATCCGGCCAGCGGACGCCGCGCGCCACCGCGATGGCGGCCTCGGCGGCGGCGACTCGCCGGCGGGCCTGTTCGACCAGCGGGCTCGCGGTCATCGCCGTGGCGACCAGTCCGTCCCGATCCAACGGCGCCGTGTTCGTCGGCCCGACCGCTACGAGCGCGGCCGCTCGCAGGTCGCGGGCGCCGACCAGTCGCCCGAGCGCGCGTTCGGTCAGGTCGAGGTCCTGGGCCAGGCGGACGCGGGCGGCTTGCGCTTCGGCGAGCGCGGCGTCGGCGCGGAGCCGATCGACCTCGGCGGCCCGGCCTACGGCCAGCAGCTGGCCCACCCGCGACCGCTCGGCGTCGATCGCTGCGAGCCGTCGGTCGTGCGCGGCGAGGATCTCCTGTCGTGCCAGCACGCCGACGTAGGTCGTGACCACTCGGGCGATCAAGGCCTGTTCGCCGGCGCCCAGGGCCGCGCTGGCGACCTCCACCTGCGCCGCCGCCTGGTTGATTCGCGCGCCGCGGGCACCGCCGTCGAAGAGCGTGTAGCCGACCGTGGCGCCGGCCTGGATCAGGGTCTCGTCGAACGGCGGCGTCGCGCCAGGCACGAAGCCGTGGATCGGCGTGACCAGCATGGGCTCCTGGAACTGGGTCGCGGAGGCGGAGAGGTGCACGGCGGGCCATCGAGCCGCCGTGGCTTCGCCTCGCGCCTCGTTGGCCTGGTCGAGCGCGGCCGCGGCCGCCCCGATGCTCGGGTGCGTCGCGAGCGCTCGGCGGACGGCTTCCGACAGCTCGAGCGGGGTGACCCGCCCGGGGTCCTGAGCCAGCACTGGTCCGGCCAGAGTCGCGAGAGCCAGGGCCCACGGGATCGTTCGGTGGCAGGCAAGCGTTCCTCGTCGCATGGTCACCGCGCCTCGATCCGGTAGGTCGAGTGACAGCTCACGCAGGTCGCCGTGATTCTCGCGAGGCGGTCGACGGCGGCCGTCGCTCCCGACGCCGCATTCATGGCCAGGGTGTCGAACGCCGCGTGCGTCGCCATTCCCATCTGGAGGAACGACCGGGGCAGGATCTCTTCGAGCGCCGGGTCCGCGGCCATGACGACGCCGGAGGCGGCGGCCGCCGCACGAATGGCCGCAGTATCCGAACGGGCCGCGCCGTCGAGCACACCCTGGACCGAGGCGAGCATCGTTCGCATTTCGAGGAGCACCGCGTCGCGTGCTTCCAGTGGGAGCGCGATGGGTGTCCGTCCGTCGGCGGTCGAGTCGGACGGGGCGCGAGGGCTCAAGAGCCGGGCGCTGAAGACGACATTTGCCAGGGTCCAGAGCACGAGCACCGTTACAGCGAGTCGCATGATTCCTCCCTTGTTGGAGCCGATCAGCCGCGGCCGGATCGGCTTGCAGCGCCGGGTTGGCTGGCCCGATCGATCGCTTCGAGCATGGCTTCGGCCTGTTGTCGCATTGGGAACTTCCGGCCGGAGATGATCCAGCGGATGGCACAGCTCTGGACGACCGCGATCGTCAGGTCGGCGAGCACGCTGGGGGGAGCGGCGTGGTGTCGACCCTCCGCCCGGCGAGCCTCGAACAGCTCCAGGAGGTGAGCGCGGAACGCATCGAGGGTTCCCTGGATCTCGCGCCGAAGGGCCGGGGAGACGCCGCTCAGCTGACCGGCCAGCACGATGATGGGTGCGCCGCCGGTCTCCTCGACCGCTTCGAGCACCGTGAGCACCAGGCCTCGAACCCGGTCTTCCGAAGCGGTGGCTGGTCGCCCGGCGTCAATCCGGGCCCGCAGCAGCCCCGTGGCGTGTCGAGCGGCGGCGGTGAGAATCGCGTCCTTGTTCTCGAAGTGACGGAACAGCGCGGGTTCGGACACCCCGACGCGCCGAGCCAACTCGGCGGTCTTCCAGGCGTGGAGGCCGTGTTCGGTCAGGATCGCGATCGTGGCCGCGACGATTTCGTCTCGGCGCTCTCGTCGCGACTTGTACGCTCGTGGTCCCGCTCCCCGCTGCTGCGTCATGACGTCTCAATGTGAATGATTACTCACTTTCTCCGAACACATTCTATCAACGTTGGGCTGAAGCCGGCGTGAAGTCTGCCTGAGGATGGCTTGTCGGTGGCTCGCGAATGGAGCCCCGCGCCGATCGCCGTGAGGCAACTTCCCGCGCAGCTCCTCGGAAGTGCGCGGGTCGTCCGTCTTGGGCACCCGACAGGAACCCGTACCCTCGGGTTCCCGGCGGCCTGGTGGGTCGGTAGCTTCCGCCTCCGGGCAGCCTCCTCGATCCACCCGGAGCCCGCGTGGTCGACCAGCCACTTCCCCCAGACGACGCCCTCGCCGCCTACCGCGCCAAGCGCTCGACGGACCGGACTCCGGAGCCGTTCGGCGGCGAGACCGCGCCCGCTCCCAAGGCCGGCGGGCTCTTCGTCATTCACAAGCACGCCGCCCGGAACCTCCACTACGACCTCCGCCTCGAGATGGGCGGCGTCCTCAAGTCCTGGGCCGTTCCCCGCGGCCCTTCGTACGACCAGGCCGACAAGCGCCTCGCCGTCCACGTCGAGGACCACCCGCTCGAGTACGGCGACTTCGAAGGGCTGATTCCCGAGGGCAACTACGGCGCCGGGGCGGTGATCGTCTGGGATCGTGGGGAGTGGGTGCCGATCGAAGACCCGAAAGCCGGGCTCGAGAAGGGGAAGCTGCTCTTCGAGCTGAAGGGCTACAAGCTGCGCGGGCGCTGGACGCTGGTGAAGATCAAGAAGAGCGAGCGCGACTGGCTCCTGATCAAGGAGCGCGACGGCTGGCTCAAGTCGCCCGGGGACCAGTTTCCCGAGGAGTCGGTGCTCTCGGGGCTCACGGTCGACGATCTCAAGGCCCGTCGCTCGCCGGTGGACGCGGTCCGGGCGGAGCTGGAGCAGCTCGACCTGCCGCGCGGGCAGCTGGACATCACGTCGATCGAGGTGATGAACGCCGAGACTCGCGACGACGCGTTCACCGATCCGGCGTGGATCTTCGAGCTGAAGCTGGACGGGTATCGGATGCTGGCTTCGACGCACCATGGCGAGCCCAAGCTGATCACCCGCAACGGGAACGACTACACGCTGGTCTATCCCGAGGTGTCGCGGGCGGTGGCGGCGCAAGCGGCCGAGCACCTGGTGCTCGACGGGGAAGTGGTGGTGCTCGACGAGAAGGGGGAGCCGAGCTTCTCGTTGCTGCAACGACGGGGGAGGATCCAGCGGCCGCTCGACGCGAAGCGAGCGGCGGTGGAGCTGCCGGCGACCTACTTCGCGTTCGACCTGCTCGGCTTCGAGGACTTCGACCTGCGGCCGCTGCCGCTCATGGAGCGGAAACGACTCCTAAGACGAATCCTGCCGGCGCTCGGGCCGATCAAGTATCTCGACCACATCGAGGAGCTGGGCGAGGCGTTTCTCGCGCAGGTGACCGAGCGCGGGCTCGAGGGGATCGTCGCCAAGAAGGCCGATTCTCCCTACAAGGGCGGCCGCTCGGCGCAGTGGCTCAAGCTCAAGGCCGAGCGGACCGGCGACTTCGCGATCGTGGGGTACACGGAGGCGAAGGGGACCCGCGAGGGGTTCGGGGCGCTGCAGCTGGCCGACCTGGTGGGCGGGCAATTCGTCTACGCGGGGCGGGTGGGGACGGGATTCGACGACCGGCAGCTGGCGGAGTATCGCGCGATGCTCGAGCCGCACGCGCGCGCGGAGCCGCCCTGCGTCGGGCCCGCGCTGCCCGGGCAGGAGCCGCTTCCGGTCGAGGCGATTCCCGATACCAAGACGACCACCTGGGTCGATCCGGTGTTCGTCTGCGAGGTGCGGTTCCGGGAGTGGACGCATGAAGGGGTGCTCAGGCACCCGGCGTTTCTGAGACTCCGTGACGACAAGCGGCCCGAGGACTGCGAGCGGCAGAACTTCGACCACGGCGCGAGCAGCGTGCCGGTGCCGGAGGCCTTCGACGCGGACCCGGCGCCTTCGTCCGACCCGAAGGAGCCGCGCACGATCACGCTCAGCAATCAGAGCAAGGTGTTCTGGCCGGAGCACGGCTACACCAAGGGCGACCTGGTCGAGTACTACCGCACGATCGCGCCGTGGCTGCTGCCGTACCTCAGGAACCGGCCGGTGGTGATGACGCGGTTCCCGGACGGGATCCA
The DNA here is from genome assembly GCA_041390205.1 of Gemmatimonadales bacterium. Taxonomy (GTDB): domain Bacteria; phylum Gemmatimonadota; class Gemmatimonadetes; order Gemmatimonadales; family GWC2-71-9; genus SHZU01. The sequence goes on along the minus strand of JAWKQJ010000004.1, from coordinate 166,598 downwards.
CGGCAAGTCGTTCTATCAGAAGGATGCGCCGGACTTCGCGCCGGACTGGATCCGGACCGAGGCGATCTGGAGCGAGGACACCCAGCGGCACATCCGGTACTTCGTCTGCGACGACGCCGACGCGCTGGTCTACCTCGCCAACCTCGGCACCATCCCCCTCCATATATGGATGAGCCGGGTGGGGTCGCTGGAGCAGCCGGACTGGTGCGTGATCGACCTGGATCCCAAGGAGGCGACCTTCGCGGACGTGGTGACGGTGGCCCGGACGCTGCACCGGATCTGCGACGAGGTGAAGCTCCCGAACTACGTGAAGACCACCGGCAAGACCGGGCTCCACGTGATGATCCCGCTGGGGCGGCAGTTCACCTACGAGCAGTGCCGCACGCTGGGCGAGCTGTTGGCGCGGCTGGTGATTCGGGAGCACCCCTCGATCTCGACCATCATCCGGCACATCGCCAAGCGGGGAGACAAGGTCTATCTCGACTATCTCCAGAACCGGCGCGGGCAGCTGATCGTCTCGCCCTACAGCGTCAGGCCGCTGGTGGGGGCCACGGTGTCGATGCCGCTGGTGTGGGAGGAAGTCGACGGCGAGCTGGAGCAGCTCCGCTTCACGTTCACGATCAAGACTGCGCTCGCGCGGATGGAGGCGATGGGACGGGACCCGCTGCTGCCGGTGCTCGAGTCGAAGCCGGATCTCGGCGCCGTGTTGACCCGGCTGAGCGAGCAATGGCAGGGATGATCCGCCGGCAGGAGCCGACGAGGCGAATCAGCGGAGCTCCTCCTGGGCGTCAGTCGCCGGAGGCGTGCCGCGGGTCAGCAACCGCTCGGTGAAGTCCAGCCGCTCGGCCAGCTCGGCGCGCACGGCCGTCTCGTCGTCGAGCATCTCGCGGGCGTCGGCCAGCTCGTTCATGGTGGCGGTGAGCTTGGCGTCCATCTCCTCCACTCGCTCGCGGAGCTGCTTCAGCTCCTTCTCCTTGGCGGGGTGCCCGCGGATGAGCTTCACCGCCACGTCGGCGAGGATGCCGGCCCTGGCCAGGTAGAAGATCATCTCGAAGATTCCCATCGGCGTCACCTCGCTGGCTGGGGGCGGGACGCCCCAATCTACGGTCCACCCGTCCGAATTGTGTCACCCCGGCGGCACCGCGTCGGAGCGCGCCTCCAAGGCGGCAATGGCAGGGATGACCCGCCGGTGCCCATATTAGGATCCATCATGAGCCAGCCAGAGCGGCGCCGCCTCCGCGGCATCGACGTCCTGCACGATCCCCGGGTCAACAAGGGTACCGCCTTCACCGCGGAGGAGCGTGACGCGCTCGGCCTCCGCGGGCTCCTGCCAGCGCGGGTGGTGCTGGCGGCCGAGCAGATGGAGCGGGTGCTCCGGAACCTGGAGGCGGAGGCCACTCCGCTCGAGCGTTACATCTTCCTGACGGCGCTCCAGGATCGGAACGAGACGCTCTTCTACCGGGTGCTGGTGGAGAACATCACTCGGATGATGCCGATCGTGTACACCCCGACGGTAGGCGAGGCCTGCCGGCGGTTCGGGCACATCTTCCGGCGGCCGCGCGGGCTCTACGTGAGCATCGAGGATCGGGGCCGGGTGGCCGAGCTGATCGGGAACTGGCCCGAGGAGAAGGTCTCGATCGTGGTGGTGACCGACGGCGAGCGGATCCTGGGTCTTGGCGACCTGGGCGCGCACGGCATGGGGATCCCGATCGGGAAGCTCTCGCTCTACACGGCCTGCGCCGGGGTGCCGCCCAACGAGTGCCTGCCGGTACTGCTCGACGTCGGGACCGAGAACGCGGAGCTGCTGGCGGATCCGCTCTACACCGGTCTCCCGCGGCGGCGCGCGCGGGGGGATGAGTACGTGGCGCTGGTCGAGGAGTTCGTGACGGCGGTGCGGGCGCGCTATCCGAGCGTGCTGATCCAGTGGGAGGACTTCGCCACCGAGAACGCGTTCACGCTGCTCGAGCGCTACCGGCGCCGGGTGACCAGCTTCAACGACGACATCCAGGGCACCGCGGCCGTGACGCTGGCGGGGATCCTGGGCGCGGCCCGGATCACCGGCGCGCCGCTCACCGAGCAGCGGATCCTCTTCCTGGGCGCGGGCTCGGCCGCGACCGGCGTGGCCGACCTGATCGTGGCGGCGATGCGGGGGCAGGGGCTCTCCGACGCGGAGGCGCGAGGGCGCTGCTGGTTCGTGGACTCGAAGGGGCTGGTGGTCGAGTCGCGCGCCGGCCTGGCCAGGCACAAGCTGCCCTACGCGCACGAGCACGCGCCGATCGCCACGCTGGCCGAGGCGATCGAGGCGCTTCAGCCGACGGCGCTGATGGGGCTCTCGGCCCAGCCCGGCGCGTTCGACGAGGGGATCATTCGCGGGATGGCGCGGGCCAACCAGCGGCCGATGATCTTCGCGCTCTCGAACCCGACCTCCAAGGCCGAGTGCTCGGCGGAGGCGGCCTATCGGTGGAGCGAGGGGCGGGCGGTGTTCGCGAGCGGGAGCCCGTTCGATCCGGTGGAGCTGGACGGGAAGCGATTCGTGCCGGGGCAGGGCAACAACGCCTACATCTTTCCGGGGCTCGGTCTCGGCGTGATCCTGTCGCAGAGCCGCGAGGTGACCGACTCGATGTTCCTGGCCGCGGCGTGGACGCTGGCGGAGATGGTGGGCGACGACTCGATCGCGGCGGGCACGGTCTATCCGGCGCTCGATCGGATCAGGGAGGTGTCGGCGCGGATCGCCACGGCGGTGATCGAGGTGGCGCGGGCCGAGGAGCTTTGCGGGCGAGAGCCTCCGCCGGACATCGAGGGCTTCGTCCGCGGGTCGATGTATCAGCCCGCCTACGGCCGGGTCGGCGGCTGATTCGCCGGCTCGGCCGCGGGTCGATTTGACATGGCCCGCGCCGATTCGCAGATTGGCCAGGAGTAGCTTCTCGTCGACGCGGCCACGGTACCGGCGGTCCCGCCCGGCCGTCTGGTAGTCATCCGGACCTCCCCCTGCGTCAACCAAGCCCATGGTTACCGTTCTCGCCACGGCGATGCTCGCCGTGCTCGCGCTCGGGCCCACCCCGCCGCCCGCGGCCCAGGCGCCTCCCGCCCGCTCCGTCCTCGACAGCGCGGACTTGAGCCGCTGGCTCGACAGCCTCGTTCCACCCGCACTCCGGGACGGCGATCTCCCCGGCGCGCTGGTGCTGGTGGTGAAGGACGGAGGCGTACTGTTCGCCCGAGGCTACGGCTTCGCCGACGTCGCCGCGGGGATTCCGATGGATCCCGCCCGCACCGTGATCCAGGTCGGCTCGGTGTCGAAGCTCTTCACCTGGACGGCGGTGATGCAGCAGGTCGCGGCCGGACGACTCGAGCTCGATCGGGACGTGAACGACCATCTCGACTTCGAGATTCCCGCCCGCTACGGACACCCGATCACGCTGCGGCACCTGATGACGCACTCCGCCGGATTCGAGGAGCGGGCCTTTCGCACCTATCGACATCCGCGCGCGCTCGCCGAGCATCTGCGCGGGACACCGGTGCCGGAGCGGATCTTCCCGCCCGGCGCGGTGGTGGCCTACTCGAACTATGGATCGATGCTGGCGGGTCACCTGGTGGAGCAGGTGTCGGGGATGCCTTTCGTCGACTACGTCGACCGGCGGGTGCTGGGGCCGCTCGGGATGACGCGCTCGTCCTTCCGGCGGCCCCTGCCGCCCGCGATGGCGGCCGATCTGGCACGGAGCTACGGCGAGACGACCGACCGGCCGCTTGCTGCGGACGCGCTGGACCACGAGGAGCCGTCGGGCGATCCCTCGGGTCACCTCGCAACCACCGCGGGCGACATCGCCCGATTCATGCTCGCGCATCTCGGGCACGGCCGGCTCGACGGGACCGAGCTGCTCGACTCGGCCACCACGGCCCTGATGCACGCACCGGTGATCGAGCCCGTGCCCGGCGCGCATCCGATCACGCTGGGCTTCTTCCGGACCGACCGAAACGGCCGGCGGGTCATCGCGCACGCGGGCGACATCGAGGGCTTTCACGCCGATGTCGAGCTGCTGCCGGACGAAGGCGTCGGCTTCTTCTTCGTCGTGAACGGCAGCGGGCGAGGCGAGCTGCTCGGCGCCGGCCACCAACTCCGCACGGGAATCTTCCGCCGGTTCATGGACCGCTACTTTCCCGTCGAGCCGCCGCCCGAGGAGCCGACGGCCCCGACGGCGCGCGAGCATGCCCGGATGGTGGCGGGCGAATACCAGATGTCCCGGCGGGGCGCCGGCGACTTCGTCGAGCTGGAGACGCTGCTGGCCCGGGTGGCGATGAAGCTGGTGCTCCGGGCGAATCCCGACGGGACGATCACGACCCCGGCGATGCTCGATTTCGAGCACGGCCGGGAGCGGACCTGGCGGGAGGTCGGCCCGTTCGTGTGGCGCGAGGTGGGCGGAACCGAGCGGCTTCTGATGCGCGTCGAGGGCGGGCGAGTGCAGGCCTGGATCCCCGAGCACCTGTTCAGCTTCGTGCTCCAGCCGATCCCGGCCGCGAAGGCCGCGCTGCCAAACCTCGTGCTGCTGATCGCCGCGGTGCTGGTGCTCGCGGTCGCGACGATCGCCTGGGTCGTGGCCATCCCGCTCCGGCGCCGGGCGAAGCGTGCGTCGCCGGCGTCGTGGCGCCCGATCGGCGTCGCGGCGGCGGTCGGGCTCGCCTACCTGGTCGGGTGGGCCGCGATCCTCTTCACCGGCGTGCCGACCCGCGAGGGTGGCGAGGCGTGGATCCGCGTGGTGCAGGTCCTCGGATTGCTATCGCTCGGGGCGACGGCCGTGGCGATCCGCGGCCTCTGGCTGGCTCGCCGCCAGGGCCTGGGCCTGCTTCCGAGCATCGGCGCGCTGCTCGTCGTGGCGGCGTTGCTGGAGACGATCTGGCTGTCGTTCGGGTTCCACCTGCTGAGCTGGCGGCTGGTCTACTGACGGTTCGCCCTGTCTCGGGCGCCGAGCCGGTCAGGCTCGGCGGCCGTACTTGAGATAGAGGGCGGGCAGGACCCAAAGGTTGAGGATGGTGGACGACGCGAGGCCGCCCAGGATCACGATCGCCATGGGGTGCTCGATCTCCTGACCGGGCCGAGCCCCGGTTGCCACCAGCGGCACCAGCGCGAGGGCCGTCACCAGCGCGGTCATCAGGATCGGCACCAGCCGCCCTCGGCGCCGCGGAGCACCAGCTCGCGGCCGAAGGGCATGCCTTCCTCCTGCTCCAGATGACGGAAGTGGCTCACCAGCATGATGCCGTTCCGGGAGGCGATCCCGAGGACGGTGACGAAGCCCACCAGCGAGCCGAGCGAGAGGGTGGCGCCGGTGAGCAGCACGGCGACGACCCCTCCCACCAGCGCGAACGGCAGCGACGCGAAGACCAGCGCCGTGAGCCGGGCGGTGCCGAAGTCCACGTAGAGGATCAGCGCGACGCCCACCAGCGCCAGGACCGCGAGCGCGGCGAGTCGGGTGCGCGCTTCGCGCTGGGCCGCGTACTCGCCGAGCAGCTCGGGGTGATAGCCCGGCTCGAAGGAGAGGGCGCCCACGGCGCGCTCGACGTCGCGCGCGGCGGCCGAGAGGCTCCGACCCCGCACGTTGGCGGTGACGTCGAGATAGCGTGAGGCGTGCTCGCGGGTGACGTCGTTGGGCGTCGGGACCACCCTCACTTCCGCCAGGTCGCCCAGGGCCGCCTGTCCGCCCCGGGGCAGCTCGATCGGGAGCCGGCGCAGGGCGAGCGGATCGGAGCGCACGCCGGGCACGCCCCAGAGCACGACGTCGGTGACCCGGTTGGCGTCGTAGACCTCGCCGACCTTGAGGCCGCGGACCATCACGGCTACCTGGTGGCGGATCGCTCCTTCGCTCAACCCGAACGAGGCCGCCATCGCGGGGCGGACCGCGATCTCGACCTGCGGGACCAGCACCTGCGGCTGCACCTTGAGATCGCTCAGTCCCTCCACCTGGCCGAGCGACGCGGCCACCGCCTGGGCTTCCCGGCGGAGACCGGTCAGGTCGGGCCCGAAGATCCGGACCACCAGCGAGGCGCTGGTCCCGGTCAACACCTCCTTGATCCGCTCGCGGAGGTAGGTGAGCACGTCGCGGTAGAGACCCGGGTAGGCGTCGACCACCGACTGGATCCGGGCGACGGTGCCGTCGTAGTCGACGCCGGGGTCGACGCTGATCCAGAGCTCGGTGAAGTTCGGGCCCACGACCTCGTCGGCCACCTCGGCCCGGCCGATGTGGGCGCCGAAGTTGCGCACCCCTTCGATGGCGCGGAGGTCGCGGCTCGCCCTGATGGTGACTCGTCGCATCGCTTCGATCGAGGTGCCCGGCTTCTCGACGAAGTGCATCAGGAAGTCGTACTCCTTGAAGTGCGGCAGGAACTCCTGCCCGATGAAGAGCATCGCGATCGCCGCGGCCAGGATCGATCCGCCGGCGACCCGGGCCGGCAGGGCGGGCCGGTCGACGGCGGGCGCCAGCCGGGCGCGATACCACGCCTTGAGCCGGCCGATCGCGGGCGGCTCGGCGCGCTCGGCCGAGCGCTCCGGGAGCAGCAGCAGCGCGAGGGCCGGGGTGAGCAGCAGCGCCACCGCGAGCGAGGCGAGGATCGCGGTGACGTAGGCCAGCGCCAGCGGCCGGAAGAAGGCGCCGGCCAGGCCACCGAGGAAGAAGACCGGCATGAAGACCAGCGCCACGATCATGGTGGCGTAGACCACCGCGCTCCGGACCTCGAGCGAGGCGTCGAGCACGACGTGGAAGGCCGGCCGCGGCTCGGGCAGCGCCCTGTTGAGCCGGAGGCGACGGACGATGTTCTCGACGTCGATGATGGCGTCGTCGACCACTTCGCCAAGCGCGATCACCAGGCCGGCCAGCACCATGGTGTCGAGCAGGCCGCCCTGGTAGCGGATGAAGACGGCGGCGGCCAGCAGCGAGAGCGGCATCGCGACCAGGCTGATCGCCGCCGTGCGCCAGTCGCGGAGGAACGCGACCAGCACCACGATCACCAGGACCGCGCCGATCAGCAGGGCCCGGTTGATGTTGGCCAGCGCCATCTCGATGAAGGTGGCGGGGCGGAAGATGGTCGGGTCGACCTCGACGCCGGCCAGCGCGGGCTCGAGGGCGGCGAGCGCCTGCTCGACGCCGCGGGTCACCTCGAGGGTATTGCCCCAAGGTTGCTTCTCGACGATCAGGAGCAGGCCGGGCCCGTCGTCGATGACCGCGTCGCCGATCGGCGGCGCGTTGCCCTCGGCGACCTCGGCCACGTCGCCCAGGGTGATGACCGCGCCGCGATTGGCCGTGACCACCGCAGCCGCGAGGTCCGCCGCCCGTTGGACCGAGGGGCGCTGGGTCACCGCGAGCCGCTGGTTGGGGAGGTCGACGAAGCCGCCGCCTTCGATCGCCACGGCGCTTCGGGTGGCACCTTCGATCTGATCCAGCGAGAGCCCGCTCGCGGCGAGGCGATCCGGATCGACCAGGACCTGGAGCTGGCGGTCGCGCTGGCCCCAGATGGCGACGTTGGCCACGCCCGGCACGGCGATCAGCCGCGGGCGGATGGTCCAGCGCGCGAGAGTGGTGAGCGCGGTCTGATCGAGGTGGTCGAGAGGAGTCCGATCTTGAGGACCCGGCTGGTCGAGGAGAGCGGCGAGCAGCACCGGCGTGTGCGCCACCGTGGGCGCGAGCGGGCGATGCCGAGAGCCGCTCGCTCACGTACTGGCGGGGCGCGCTGGACGTCGGTGCCTTGCCTGAAGATCAGCACCACGCTCGAGAGGCCGAGCACCGATTTCGAGCGGATCGTGGCGAGGAACGGCGTTCCCGCGAGGGCCTGCTCGACCGGCAGGGTGACCAGGGCCTCGACCTCCTCGGTCGAGGAGAGTCTGGGCCTCGGTTCAACCTCGGCCTTGGGTGGCGCGAACTCGGGGAAGACGTCGAACGGCGCGGAGCGAAGGTCCCGGGCGGCGATCGCGAGCACCAGGGCGACTGACCACCACCGCCACCTGGAGTCGCAGCGCCGTAGAGGCGACCATCCAGCGGAGCATGGCTCAGTGCCCCGCGCCGAACTCGGTGCCGAAGAGCTCGGCGGCGCCGACCGAGACCACCAGCGTGCCGAGCGCGGGCCGCGCGCGAGGGCGGCGCGCCCGTCGGCGATCCGGGCCACGTCCACCCGGCGCCGCGCGAAGCTGGAGCGAGTCGATCCGCTCGTAGACCCAGGTGCCGCCCTGAGCGTCGTAGACAATCGCCGAGAGCGGCACCGTGGGCGTCGAGTCCGCCCGCCCGGCGAGCGGCAGCGCCACGGTCACCCGCTCGCCGGGTCGGAAGCCGCCCGCGGCGAGCGCGTAGAAGAGGTCGACGGAGGCGGAGCCCGGGTCGGCGGCGGGCGGGCCGGTGACCGGGGTGGCCCGCACCGGTGTGCCCGCGCCCTCGCCCAGGGCGGTGACCAGCGCCGCTTCGCCGGGGGCCACCTGACGGCGGTCGCCCGCGTAGAGCGGCACCCGGACCCAGAGCCGATCCACCGCCACCAGCTCGAGCAGCGCGGTGCCTTGCGCCACCGCCTGCCCGGCGGCGACGTGGACGGCGCCTCACCACGCCGCTCTCGGGGGCAACCAGGCGGAGCGGCGCGAGGCCCGCGGGATCGGTCACGTCGCCGCGCTCGATCTGGGCCTGCTGAGCTCGCGCGGCGGCCGCGGCCGCGCGGGCGGCGGCGAGGTCGGCCTGGGCCTGTTCCTGGTCGCGGGTCGAGACCAGCCGGTCGCGGTAGAGCTCACCGACCCGCTCCGCCTCGGCTTCCGCCTGCCGGAGTCGCGCCCCGGCCACCTCGACGGCCTGGCGAATCCCGGCCTGATCGGGCGGCAGGGCGAGGAGCCGCATCAGCGCCTCTCCCTTGCCCACGCGCCGGCCGGCGCTCGGCACGCCGCCGCTGTCCGGCGCGAGCACGGTGCCGGCGCTCGGCGCGACCACGGTGAGCGCGCGGCCGGGCGGGGCCATGACCAGGCCGCCGACCCGTCGAGTCGGCCTGGACCTGGGCGGCCTCGACGGGGCGGTCTCCACCCCGAGCCTGCCTAACGCCCGGCCGAGAGCGTGAGCGTGGTCAGCTGGCTCTCGGTGACCGGGTGCTCCACCGTCGCGGCCGGCGCGCCGTGCTGAGCGCTTCCGCCGCCGCAGGCCACCAGCAAAGCCAGGCCGAGCAGCCGGATCCGGCTCATTCCCACCTCCCGATCAGGGCGAGCAGATCGGCGCGGGCCTCCTGAAAGGCCACCAGCGCCTCGACCAGCCCGCGTTGCATCTCGCGCCTGCTCCGAGCGCGTCGAAGACCGGGAGGATCCCGATCCGCCCCTGCTGGTAGAGTCGCACCATCCCGGCGCGGATCCGCTCCGCGTCGGGCACGAGCGAGTCGCGGGCGATCAGCGCGCGCCGCTCGCTCTGCTCCAGTCGGAGCGTGGCCTGGGCCAGGGCCGCGTCGAAAGCGAGCCGGGCTCGCCCGCCGCGCCCCGCGCTCGAGCTCCGCTCCGGCAGCCCGGGCGACGGCTTCGCGGCCCGCGAAAAGAGCGGCAGCCCGATGGCCAGTCCGACGAACGACTTGGTGGTGAAGTCCTCGCCGCCTGTCTCCTGCCCGCCCCGGAGGGTGATCGGGGGGAGCTGCGCCAGCTTGGCCGAGCGGAGCCGCTCCAGGGCGGCGGCGGAGTCGGCTTCGGCGATCCGCACGCCGGGTGGGGAGACGCCGGAGTCGACGGCGAGGCGGCGGCCGAGGTCGCGCTCCAAGTCACCGCGGAGGACGAACCCGTCGCCGCCGGCCCGGCCCAGCGCGCGGCCGAGCTCGAGGGTGGCGATCCCGTGCGCCTCGATCGCCGCCGACTCCGCCTGCCGGCTCCGGCCGGCCTCCTGGCGGACCTGATCGCGCTCGAGCGCGGAGATGTCGCCGGTCTCGAGTCGCCGCTCGGCGAAGCGAAGCAGCGAGTCGGCCTGGAGCCGCTGTTGGGTGGCGAGGCGGAGCAGCCGCTCGCTCGCGATCGCGTGGACGAAGGCCAGTCGGACCTCCCGGCCCAGATCGGCGAGCAGCTGGGTCGAGTCGGCCAGCGCCCGGGCGACGAGGGCGCGGCCGGCGGCGCGGTCGGCGCCCCGGCGGAAGACCCAGTCCAGCGGTTGGGTGAGGTAGACCTTGTAGTTGGGCGCGGCGTCGTAGGCGTCGACTTGGAGGGAGGGGTTGGGGACCCGTCCGAGCACGCGGCCGACGCCTCGTGCTTCCGCCACCAGACCGCTGGCGACGAGCATCCGGGGCCGCGCGGCGCGGGCCTCGGCCAGCGCGGCCTCGAGGGTCAGCGTATCGGGTTGTTGCCAGCTCGCGCTCAGGATGAGCAGGAGAGTCGCCGCCAGGATCGTCGCAACCTCCAAGCCGGTCCCGCGCCGGGTCGAAATCCCGGGGCGGAAGGAGAGCCGAACATGGCCCGACCGGTGGGGTGCACGATCACCCTTCGGTCGTCGGGCTGTCAACCGGGGTCACCCGCCGTTCTGCGAACCGATCGATCGGGCCTCGAGCTCGATCCGTCACCCACGAAGGCCGGGGAGCTCGACCAGGTCAGCGGTAGCCGAGCTCGGCCTGGAAGCGTCCTGGCGGGGAGCCCATCGTGCGCTTGAACTCGTGGGTCAGGTGAGCTTGATCGGCGAAACCGGCCGCCGGAACCACCCGGGCGATCGGCTCGCCGCGGCCGAGCAGCTGGCGTGCCCGCATCACCCGGAGCTGAACCAGGTAGGACCGCGGAGACAGACCGGTCTCTTCGGTGAAGACCCTTCGGAGATAGCCGGGGTGGAGTCCGAGATGGGCGGCGAGCTGGTCGAGGCTGGGTCGGCCCTGGAGATTGCCGAGCAGGAAACGACGGACCTGGTCCGCGAGGTGAGCGCGGCGCCCTTCCAGACCGCGGTCCATCACCGACCCGTCCGCCAGCAAGACGCGCAGCAGGTAGCCAAGGCGCGCTTCGCCGCCGTCCGGATCAGGTCGAGCGGAAGCTCGCGCCGCCGGCGTCCCCGGTTGGACCGCGAGCGACGCGAGCTCCCGAAAGTGCCGTCTCGGGGATCGGTCTGTGCCGCCAAAGCGGCGAAGCCGCGGCTGGAAACCGATCAGCGCCTCGACCAGCTCCGCCCGCGGAAAGACGATTTGATAGCGCGCGGCCCCGTGACCCGGTGAGGCTCGACCCGTATGCACCTCGCCGGGGTTCAGGAAGAAGGTGGAACCCGGGCGATAGCGACGGGTCTCCCCCGCGCACCAGTACTCGAGGGCGCCACCGAGCACCAGGCCGATGGTGTATCCCTCATGCACGTGACGGGGGAACTCGTGGCCGGACAGCGTGATCGCGAGGAAGTCGAGTCCGCGGGGCAGCACGGCCCGGCGGGCAGCGAAACCGGTCGAGGCGTCGGGCGGTGGACAGGAGAGGCTCACGGCCCCCTCCTACGGCTGGGACTCGGGTTGCGTTTCCTACAAGACAGGCAGCGTGCCCCGGCCGCATCATTCGCCATGCGCTCGAGACGCTTCGGGGCTCTGGCGGCGCTCGCCGTCCTGGCGGCTTCGTGCGGGGCCCCGCCATCGGCGCGGCCGAGCGCGCTGGTGATTCGCAACGTGACGGTGATCGACGGCACCGACGGCCCGCCGATCGTCGGGGCGACCGTCGTGATCGAAGGCGGAAGGATCAGCCGGATCGACCGTGAGGGCTCAGGGGGCGCGCTCCCGCGGACCCGGACCGTGGACGGGACCGGGAAGTTCCTGATCCCGGGCCTCTGGGACATGCACGTCCACACTTCGTACGATCGCGGTTTCACGATGCCGCTCCTGATCGCGAACGGGGTCACGGGCGTCCGGGAGATGTTCGGCCGCGACGTCACCAGCATCCTCGGCACCCGAAGGGAGATCGAGTCGGGCAGGCTGCTCGGTCCGCGGATCGTGACGGCCGGGCCGATCGTCGATGGACCGAGCCCCGCCTGGCCGGCTCGATCGCCGTGACCACTCCGGCCCAGGCACGTCGCGCCGTCGATCGGGTGCAGGAGCTCGGCGCCGACTTCGTCAAGTCTGCTCGTCGCTGTCACCGGAGGTCTACGCGGCGCTCGCGGACCAAGCGCGCGCTCGGCGGATTCCGTTCGCCGGCCACCTCCCGAGGGACATCAGTCTCGTGGAGGCCGCCGCCGCCGGGCAGCGGAGTGTCGAACATCTCGGCGGCGTAGGAGACCTCGCCGCACTCGACTCCGTCGCGGTCGACTCGGTGCTCGCCATCCTCGTGAGGGATTCGGTGTGGCAGACGCCGACTCTCTCGGTGCTTCGAGTCGCGGCGGATCCACTCGATCCCGCGCTGGCCAGCGATCCCCGCTTACGCTATGTCCCCGTCACCCTCGCGGCTCTCTGGGGCGTGGTGCGGCGGATCGCCGCGGGCGACACCTCGGCGGCGCGGGTCGCCGGCCGCCGCGCCGAGTGGGCCCGCCAGCGCGCGTCAGTGGGCCGGATGTGGCGTGCCGGCGTTCCGATCCTGGCCGGCACCGATCTGCCCAATCCCTACACGATTCCCGGCTTCAGCCTGCACGCGGAGCTTGCTCTGCTGGTGGAAGCCGGTCTTCCACCGAGGGCCGCCCTGCAGGCCGCCACACGGAACGCCGCGCGCTTCCTGGACGCGGGGGACTCGCTCGGCACGATCGAAGTCGGCAAGCATGCCGACTTGGTGCTGCTCGACGGCGACCCGCTCGCCGACATTGCCAACCTCAGTCGGATCATCGGTGTGGTCCGCGCCGGTCGATTCCTGGACCGGAATGAGCTGGATGGGATCCTGGCCACCGTCGCGCGCAAGCGTTGGCGGCCGGGAGCGGCGAGCTGGATCCTTGCGGGTGCGATCGTCCATCGGGTGCCGACGGCCGTGCGCCTCGCCGCGTTGGGCCTGCTGCTGTCCATCCCGCTTGCGGCGTGGCTCGTCCGGCGCCGGCGCCGCCGAGCACGGGCGGCCAGCACCGGTCGCCGCGAGGGTCTCTTCTGAGCGGCCTGGGGGCTCCCGGCCCGTGGACCGGCGCGTTGACCTCGAGGCGCCTGCGGTCGAGGATGGCCGAGCGTGCCTGACCGCGCTCCCGCGACCGTTATCTGCCAGTAAGGTTGGCTTCGCCAGCATTGGCCCGCCGCGATCGATCGGTCGTCGGCCGCTGCAGAGGCCCAAGCGGCGAACCCTTGGAAGTCGGAGACGTCCCATGCCCCGCATCATCCGCACCACCTCGCTCGCTCTGATCGTGACCGCGATGAGCGCCCCGCTCGCGGCCCAGCAGCCCCACAAGCAGCAGTCGAAGCCGGCACCTGCGGCCGCGGCACCGACGACCCCCGCCGTCAGACCGCCTGTGGTCCCCAAGCCGGCGGTGACCGTCCAGGAAGCCAAGCCGGGGCTGCTCAAGCGGGCGAAGATCACGCCGGAAGCCGCCGAGCGGACCGCCCTGGAAGGGATGATGGGCGGCAAGATCCTCAGCGCGCGGATCGAAGAGCACGGCACCGAGCTGCGCTACCAGTTCCGGGTCGACCTCGCCGGCCAGGCGCACGACGTCGGGGTGGACGCGCTCACGGGCAAGCGGATCATGACCGCCGCCAAGCACTGAGCCCGCAGGAGTCGCGGGGCGGTCGCTGGGTCCGTGACCGCCTCGCGGCTGCGCCGGCGCCGCGATCGACGCCTAACGGGAGCGGGCGAGCGAGTCGACCGCGCTCACCACGGCCGTCGCCACCACGCCGATCATGGAGTCGATCGCCCCCGGGAGACCGTGCACCGGACCGACGGCCCGGAGCAGGCGCCCGTCCTTCACCTGGGTCAGCTCGACGATCAGCTCCAGGCTGTCGCGCACTCGATAGTAGGAGCCGGAGACGATCAGGCCCGCGTCGGCCTCGGCGGCGGCGGCGCGGAGGCGCTCGAGCCCGTCGCCGCCCGTGGCCGCCGGCGCGGCGGCGTGGTGACGGAGGATGCGGAAGGAGGGCACGTCGACCGCCGAGGTCACGACCTCGATCCCGGGGATCGGGGCGAGCGCGGCGACGATCCGGTCGGCCGCGAGCGCGCCGATCGAGGCGAGAGTCGAGTCCGCGGTCTCGTCGGTGAGGGGGAGGACCACGAGCCGGCGCTCGTCCGGCGAGCCGCCGAGCGTCCGAGTCAGCACCAGGGCCAGCGCCACGACGACCAGCCCGGCGGCGAGCCAGACCCGGCGGCGTCCGATCCAGCGGCCGATGCCGCCGCCGCTCTCGGGAATCGCGCGGAGCGCCGCGAGCAGCTCGGCGGCGCTCTGGTAGCGCGCTTCGGGCGCGGCCGCGAGGCAGCGGGCCACGATCTCGCCCAGCGCGGCCGGGAAGCGATCGAGGTCTCCGATCACCCGCTTCGCGGAGACGCGGAGCCGGTCGGCGAGCATCTCGGTGTAGGTCTCGCCGCCGAACGGCACCCGCCCCAGCAGCATCTCGAAGAGGACGCAGCCCAGGGCGTAGATGTCGGTGCGGGCGTCGACCGGGTCGCCGCTGGCCTGTTCGGGACTCATGTAGTCGGGCGTCCCGAGCACCAGGCCCGGCGCAGTGAGGCGGCGGTCGCCCGACAGCGGGCGGGCGACGGCGTCGATCGCCGTGGCGATTCCGAAGTCGGCCACGATCGCCTCGCCCCCGGCGAGCAGCACGTTCTCGGGCTTGATGTCGCGGTGCACGACCCCGTGCCGATGGGCGAACTCGAGCGCCTCCGCGATTCCGCCGGCGATCCGGACCGCCTCGGCCTCCGGCAGCGGCCCGGTCTCGAGCCGGTCGCGGAGGGTCCGCTCGCCGATCAGCGGGGTGACGTAGAATGGCAGGCCGAGCACGACGCCCGAGTCGAAGACCGGGAGGATGTGCGGATGGGCGAGCTGCGAGGCCAGCGCCAGCTCCCGCGCGAAGCGCTCGAGCTCCATGGCGTCGGCGACCTCGCGCCGGAGCACCTTGACCGCGACCGAGCGATCGTGCTTCCTGTCGCGGGCCCGGAAGACCTCGGCGCTGCCGCCCCGGCCGAGGTGGGCTTCGACCCGATAGCCCAGAGCGGCGAGCGCCTCGACCAGCGCGGCGTCGCCGGGAGCCGTTCCGCTCATCGACGGACCAGGCCGCTCAGGCTGCCGGAGACCAGGGTCGCCACGTTGGCGAGGATCCGCGGCAGGGCGAAGCCGGCGGGCGAAGCGAGGTACCGCGGGCGCCAGACGGGATCGAACTTCTCGAATTGGCGGAGGCCCTGGAAGTTGTAGAAGTGCTCGCCGTGCCGGAAGAGCATCGCACCCATCCCGCGACCAGCGTGGCGCGAAACTCCCGGTCCTCCAGCCCGGAGAGCAGCGCCATGCCCAGATTGAAGGCGCGGTAGCCGTTGGTCTTACCCCAGAGCATCAGCTCGGTGAAGAGGTACTGCATCACGCCGTTCGGCGCCTCGGCGCGATGGCGCATCAGGTCGATCGAGAGCTCACCACCCGCCCTCGCCGTCCAGAGGTTGGCGAACGCCACCAGGCGGTCGTCGACCCGCACCGTCGCGATCGGGAAGCGGCGCAGGTAGCGGCGGTCAAGCAGCCCATCGAGAAGCTCTTCTCGCGCACGTTCTTGTCGGCGAGCCACTCGGCGGAGATCTCGGCCAGCTCGTCGAGGAGCCCGTCGACGGCCTCGGGCGGAACGATCTCGAAGGCGGCGCCCCGCTTGGCGAAGTCGCGCTGGCTCCTCCGCAGTCCCTTGCGCGCGCTGCCTTCGAGCGAGAAGTCGTCGAGCGGCACGAGGGCCTCCTCGCCGAGCTTGAGGAGGACGAGACCGAGATCGAGATAGAGCGGCAGGGTCTCGACCCCGACTTCGTAGAAGACGGTCCAGGCCCCGTGGCGGTCGGCCTCCTCTCGGAAGCGCCAGACCAGCTCCCGCTGCTCGGCCGGGGTGCCGATCGGATCGCCCATCGAGACCCAGCTCCGGCCGGCCACCGCGAACATCAGGAGCCCGTTGCCGCTCTGACTGAACCAGAGAGTCTTGTCGCCGAGCAGCGCCAGCGACGCCATGGCCGACGGGGCCTCGCGGACGATGGGCGCCGCGCGGTCGAGATCCTCGTCGGTGGGCGGCTCGGGGTCGGGAGCGGCGTGCCGGAAGAGGCGAGCGACGGCGAGGATCGCCAGGACGGCGACGATGCCCACCATCGCGCGGAGGGTGCGCGGCGCGTCGCCGGTGACGGCGAAGCGCCACCAGAGGCTCGAGGCGTACTGCACGTGCTTGAAGGCGAAGAAGCCGAGCCAGGTGGTGAAGCCGACGACGCCCAGCACCGCCAGGGTCCAGCCGGGGGCGAAGGACTCCCGCAGCAGGGCCGCTCGACGATAGAAGGCGCGCCGCGCGGGCAGCAGCGCGGCGAACACCACGCCGAGCGCGAGCGCTTCCTCCCAGTCGAAGCCCTTGAGCAGCGACGCCAGGATCCCGACGAGGAGCAGGGCCTGCGAGGCCCGATAGGCGGCGTCGAGACGGCGGGTCAGTCCCCAGCCGATCACCAGGAGGGCGGCGCCGGCGAGACTGGCCACGAAGTGCGAGAGCTCGATCACGCCGAGCGGCAGGAGCAGGTTGAGCCAACGGACCCTGCTGTGGACCGACGGCGTCGCGCCGGAGATCAACAGAATCGCTCCGGCGAGGAAGGTCGCCCAGCCGAGCACGGAGGGCAGCGCGGCGGGGATCCAGCGGTTGGCGAGTCGGGCGGCCACGGCCCCCGTCTGACGCGCCGCGCCGACGATCTGGTCCCGCTGCCGCGTCAGCTCCGACGCCGCGAGGACCAGGAGCCCGAGCGCGAAGGGCACGAGATAGTAGAAGACCCGGAAGGCCAGCATCGCCGCGACCAGGGACGGGGTATCCACGGCCGGGCGGAGCAGGAGCAGCAGCACGCCCTCGAACACCCCCAGCCCGCCGGGTACGTGACTCACGATCCCGCGCGCCTGGGCGATCAGGAAGGCGCCGAGCACGGTGGCGAAGCCGAGCCCGGCCTCGGGGGGCAGCAGCCAGGCGAACACCGCCGCGGCGAGCGACCAATCCACCGCCGCGACCAGGAGCTGGGCCAGGGCCACGCCGAGGGTCGGCACGGGCAGCTCCCAGCCACGCCAGCGGAGCGGCGCGCGCCGGAGCGCGGCCCACGCCAGATAGCCGAGCGTGAGCAGGAGGAAGAGGAGGCCGAGACCGCGGAGCGATCCGGGCGGGAGGCCGAACAGTCCGGCGGTGCCCGCCGGCTCGAGCAGCAGGGTGACGCCGGTGATCGCGACGAGCCCGACCGTGAAGGTGGCGACGACGTAGCCGATGGCCGAGCTGATCTCGGCGGCGGAGAGGCCCCAGGCAGTCCAGAAGCGGAAGCGGATCGCGCCGCCGGTGAGCAGCGGGAAGCCCAGCGTCTGACTCAGCGCGTAGGCGACGAACGAGGCCAGCCCGACGCGATGGAGCGGAAAGCGCCGGCCGATCGCCCGGAGGGCGACCAGGTCGTACCCCGCGAGCGCCAGGTATGCGGCCAAGGTCAGCAGGGCGGCGCCCGCGGCTCGGCCGGCGGAGAGACCTCGCCAGGCGCGGGCCAGGTCCTGGTAGCGGACGTCGGCGAGCTCGCGGTGGACGGCGGCGCCCACCAGCCCGACCATGGCCACCGCCAGCAGCGGGGCGAGCCAGCGCCGGGCGGTCGAGCGGGCGGAGGTCTCCGGCGCCGCCTCGGACGGAGCGGGGTCAGGGGCGAGCGCGGTCGGGTCACCGCCGCTCATGACGGTCCTGGTGGAAATCGCATGAGGAGATGAGGCTCGGCCGGCACGGAGGCTCGAATCGCGGACGTGCCGGCCAAGAAGCGTACTGTATCATACCGTGCCGAGGCGGACCGAGAATCCTCCCGGCTCGGCCCGCCGTCCTATCAGGGCGTGGCCGACCGCACCTGACGCACCAGGTCTGGGGAGACGGTGGTGCCGCTGTTGCCCCACTGGCTGTAGACGTAGGTCAGCACGTTGGCGACGTCGTCGTCGCTCAGGCCGAGCGAGGGCATCGTGCTGTTGAAGGCCGCCCCGTTCACCGTGATCAGTCCGGTGAGGCCGTTCAGGATGATACCGACGGCGCGCCGCGGATCGGCGTTAGAAATTAGTCGGAGCCCGCGAGGGAGGAAAGGCGCCGGCGAGTCCCTGACCGTTCGCCTGGTGGCAGGCGACGCAATTCTGCTCGAACACCCGCTGCCCGAAGGCGATCTGCTCGTCGCGCGAGGCGGCCCGAGGCGCCGGCACGGCGGCCTCCGGGACCCGCTGCACGGCGGAACCCTCGGGCGGTAGATGCCCCGTTCCCCGGCGGTCGGCCCGGTGAACCGGTGCTGTCCTCTGGCCCGTCGACATGCAGCATCGCCAGCGCGCCCTTGTTGAAGGCGCGGAAGATGGCGTGGTCGACCAGTAGGTAGTCGCCCGAGGTCTGGACCTGGAATTCGACGATGGCCGCGCCGCCCGCCGGGATCAGCGTGGTCTGGACGTTCTCGGTGACGGCCGAGCCGGCTTCCTGGTGGACCCGATCGAAGATCTCGCCGATCACGTGGAAGGAGGAGATCAGATTGGGGCCGCCGTTCCCGACGTAGAGCCGCACGGTCTCGCCGACCTCGGCCTCGAGCGCGCCGTCGCCCATCAGCGAGCCGACGGCGCCGTTGAAGACGACGTAGGCCGGGTCTTCGTCGATGGCGCGCTGCATGTCGAAGACCTGCCTGCCCGCCACGCCGAAGGTCGCCCGCGGTGTAGACCTCGCCCTGCTGGACGTGCGCCGGTCGACCGGCGGGAGCCCGCCGGGCGGCTCCCAGGATCAGGCCATCCCATGCCGTTGGCGATGTGCATCCGGCCGGAGCGGTCGCGCGAGTGGTAGACGTAGAGGCCGGGGTTGAGGGCGCTGAAGGCGAAGGTCGCCTCTGGCCCGGGGTCACCAGCGACAAAGTGGCGCCGCCGCCGGGCCCGGTCACGGCGTGGAGGTCGATGTTGTGCGGGTTGCGGCTCTCGGGATGGTTGGCGGGTGGAACTCGACCAGGTCGCCCTGGCGGACTCTCCGGATGAACGAGCCGGGCACGGTGCCGCCGAAGGTCCAGAAGGTGTGATCCACGCCGTCGTGTGCCAGGAGTGACCTCGCTGATCTCCAGGCGGACCTGACGAACCTTGGTCGGGTGGCTCCGAACGTTGGCGGTGGCACGTTGGGCGGCGCGGTGAGCTGCAGCCTCTTCGCCAGTGGCCATCCGGATGGCCGGCATCCGATCTGGGCGGACGCCAGGACGATGGCAAGGGGGGCTGGCAAAGGGCAGTCGCATGTAGTCCTCTCTCCAGGTCGGTATATTGGAGGGGGATGTTGGGGGAAACAGGGAACACCCGCGCGGCGGTCTACGACGGATTTTGCGGGAGGGATCGAGTCGACAGACAGCCGGCGAGAAAACTAAGCCCAGATCGTAGCGTCGGCCAGCCGGTCGGTCTCGTCCAGTCGTCGCTCGTGTGCGGCCAGAATGTCGCTTCGGGGAGATGATCCCCACGGCCGGCCGGAACCGTCGGCCGCGACGACGAGGAGGCGGCCGATCCTCTCCCGTACCATCAAGTCTGCCGCCTCTCGGAGCGAGCCGCGCTCGCCGACCACGATCGGGGGCCGAGCGATCAGGGCGGCGAGGCGGGCCGTCGTCGGCGCCTTGGGATTGAGGAGGTCACGCCGGGTAAGCACCCCCAGGGGCTGGCCGGCGCTGTCGAGGACGGGGAATCCCTGGTGGCCGGGAGTCGTCTCGGAGCTCAGCCAGTTCCGGATCTCGCCGACGGTCTGGTCACCCGCGACGGTGACCACCGACCTGGTCGCGTGGGTCCCGACGAGTCGGCGAGACAGATAGTCCGCCGCGTACTCTGTGATGACCGGGGTGCCGCGGCGGGCGAGCCGTTCGGTCATGATGGTGTGCTTCATCGTCCGAAGGGAGATCAGGTACGCCCCGGTGCACCCGGCCAGAAGAGGCAGCAGGCCCATCGGCTGACGGGTCGCCTCGAAGGCGAAGACGACCGACGCGAGAAGCGCACGGGAGGCGCCGGTGAAGGCCGCGGCCATCCCCACCAGGCCGGCCACGCGCGGGTCGATTCCGACCTGCGGGAGGAGCGCCGCCGCGCCCACGCCGGCCAGCACACCCGCGCCGCCGCCGATTGTAAAGAGCGGGGCCAGGGTCCCCCCGGCAGTGCCGCTGCCCAGCGCGATCCACCAGGACACCAGCTTCCCGATGACCAGCAACGCCAGGGTCGTGCCCGCGAGGGTGCCGTCGAGCAGCTGGGTGATGTTGTCGTACCCGACCCCAAGGGTCCTCGGCGACAGGTAGCCCATCAGCCCGACCGCGACGCCGCCGATCGCGGGCCACCACATCCAGTGAACCGGGAGCCGCTCGAAGACGTCCTCGATCCGGTAGAGGCCCTTGGTCACCGCCACGCCCAATCCACCCACCAGAATCCCGATCGCGGTGTAGACCAGCAGGGCTGAGCCTGACGGCGTCCCGACGGCCGGCATGGGGAAGACCGCGTCCGGACCGTGCAGGGCGATCCGCGCCGCGCCCGCGGTGGCCGCGGCGAGCGCGACCGGCGCGAGGGAGCGAGGCCGATACTCGAAGAGCAGTAGTTCGATCGCGAGGATGGTCGCCGAGATCGGCGAGCCGAAGACGGCTGCCATTCCGGCGGCCGCTCCGGCGGCGAGCAGCGTCTTGCGCTCGTCCGCCGTCACGCGAAGAGACTGGCCGACGAGGGAGCCGAGGGCGCCGCCGCTCGCGATGATCGGACCCTCGGCGCCGAAGGGGCCACCGGTTCCGATCGCGATGGCGCTGCCCAGGGGTTTGAGGATCGTGACCCGGGGCGCGATCCGGCTCTCGGCGAGCAGGACGCGTTCCATGACCTCGGGAATGCCATGGCCGCGGATCGCGGGCGAGCCCCAGCGCGCGATCACGCCGACCACGATGCCGCCGGCGATTGGGATCGCCACCACCCAGGCTCCGAGGCCGTTGCCAGCCGGGGACGCGAAGGCAAGCGACCAGCGCCCGAAGAACGCCAGGTTCGTGATCAGGCCGATCAAGGCCAGGAGCGCCTCGGCGAGAGCGCTCGCGCCGAGGGCGATCAGCACCGCGAGGACCGAAACCAGGAGCAGGCGTCGATCCGCGGCGGGTAGCTGATCGGAGCGGGTCGCCGGAGTGGGCGTCGGAGTGGGCGTCGGAGGATTGGCCATTGAGGACAGTTGCTGGTTCAGCGAATGATAGCGCCGCCTTCGTCTCGGTGGCGGTTCCGATCGCCGAAGCGCAACCCCGCCACCGGGCTGCGGCGCTCGGCAAGGGCGATCGTACGCTCGATCAACATCGAAATGGTCATCGGCCCGATCCCGCCCGGGACGGGCGCGATCGCTGCGAGATGATCGATGCCGTCCCTCGTGTCGACGTCGCCGAGTCCGCCGGGGTTGAAATATCCGACATCGATCACCACCGCGCCGGGGGCGATCCGGCCGGAGCGGACCAGCCGCGGCCGACTGGCGGCGGCGACGACGAACCCGGCCTCGCCGACCCGCTCCTCCAGGTCCCGGGCGGAGGGTTCCGCGACGCTCGTGACCCCTGCCCCGCGGCGGACCAACGCCTCCCGAAACATCGAGACGAAGGGGGAAGGATCGCCGATCACGATGGCCGGCAGGCCCGCGACGTCGACTCGGTAGCGGTCGAGCAGGCCGAGCCCGGCCGAGACGGTGTGGCGGCCTGCCGTCATGCCGGGCGAAGAAGCGGCTAACCGCCGCGTCGCCCATCACGTCGACGTCGAGCGGATCCGATCAGCGCGGCGATCGCCTCGACGCCGACGCCGTTCGGGAAGGGGAATTCGAGGAAGACCGCGTCGGGAGAGTCTCCCTCGATGGCGTGCTCCACGGCCCGCCGGACGTCGACGGTGGTCGCCGTCCGGGGCAGCACCACGGGTCTCGCGGACACGCCCGCCGCGATGCAGGCCCGAGCTTTCCGCTCGCAGTAGGGGGCCCGGCCATCGCGACCGGCGAACGCGATCAGCGCCACCCGCGGCTGGTGACCCCTGAGCGAGCTCACCAGGTCTGCGCGCGCGCGGAGCCCGGGTAGACGCTCCTGAGCGAGCCGGTTGCCGTCGAGGATCGCGGTCACTGAGCGCCGAGCCCGAGACCCCGCACGATCCTGGCCGTCGTGACGACCTGGCCGACGTGCCGCTGGGTATGCTCGGCGCTGTGGAACAGGAGACCGAGCAGGTTGGTCCGGAGCCTGGCCCGCCCGACCTGCCGGAGGTCGAGCAGGGTCTCGTTCGAGGTCGCGCGCAGGACCCGGAGTGCGGACTCGATGGCGTCGGTGACAGCGCTCAGCAGCGACGCGGCCGGTTCGGACGGTGTCCCGGCCTGGCCTTCGCGGGCCAGCGCGGTGCGCTGCTCGTCGCTGAGCCCCTCATCGCGAGCATAGGTCAACAGCCGATCCAGACTTCCGACGATGTGGCGCAGGTGGAATCCGATCGACGCGGCGCCGCCGGGCGTCATCCAGAGCTCTTCAGGCGTCAGATCGGCTGCCGCGCGGTGGAGATCCTCCCGGGCCTGTACCAAGGCGTGTGCGATCGGCATCAGCGCCGCCGAGATCCCCTCGATCGGTCCGCGGAGCCACGCTTCGGGGCCAGCGGGTCGCGCGTCGCCTCGGGCGGCGATGGCGACGGACGAGGGCTGGTCCGTTTCGCCGACCGGGGCGAGGGTCAGAAGAAAGGTCGCGCCTCCTGGGGCGGCCACGGTATGACGCACCCCGGGCGCGGCCAAGAGGAGCTTTCCGGGCGTGAGCTCGTAGGTCGCACCCGCGGCAGTGAAGGTGAGGTGCCCCTCCAGCGGCTGCACGGTGATCGGACCCGGGGCGTAGTGTTCGGCCAGCACGCCGCCGGGGCCGAGCGCGACGCGGGTGACCCGGAGCCGCTGGTGCTTGATCAGGGTGCGGGAATGCCGGGCTTGGGGGGCCGGCTCCTGTTCCGGCGCCTCCTCGCGAAGGTCGACGACCAGAATCCTGCCGGATAGCGGGCGCTCGAGTGAGGACATGGCACTAGCTCCGATTCGCTGGATTGTTCCTGGGTCGCGCCCCGGCGACCCGCCCGGACCGAGCGTGGCCCAGGCGAGCTTGATGCGAGCGGCACGGCCGACGAGAGGGGCTCATGGTCTCTGGTCATCGAGTCGCTCGTCTCCGACGACCACGGCTCGCCCGTGCTCGAGCAGGTCGCGCACCCGGCTGGCGAGATCCCGGAACGCGACGGCCGACTCGGTGTCCGGGTGGAGCAGCATCGATGGGGTTCCGGCGTCGCCGCTGGCAACGATGGCGTCGTCGAACGGCACCCGCGCCAGCAGGGTGGCGCCTTTTCTCGTGGTCTGCTGAGGGCATCACCCACCCTGTCCGAACGGATGAAACCGCCGGCCGCAGGGACACGACGCGCGTGGCTCATGTTCTCGACCAGGCCCAGCACCGGCACGCTCAGCTTCCGGAACATGTCGATCGCCTTTGCGGCCTCGATCGCCGCCAGGCGCTGCGGGGTGGTCACGACGATCGCGCCATCGACGGCCACCGACTCGCTCAGCGACAGCGGCACGTCGCCGGTGCCGGGGAGGTCCACGACAACGACATCGAGCTTCGGCCAGACGACGCCGCGCGTGAACTGCCTGATCGGCCTTGCCGACATCGGGCCACGCCACCGCTGGCGACCGCCCGGTGAAGAAGCCGAACGAGACGACGGCGAGGCCCAGCGCGTCGAGCGGGACGATCTGGCGCCTGGCGGTCATCCTGATCCGAGTTCGCCCGTCCTCGAGTCCCAGCAGAACGGGGACCGAAGGGCCATAGATATCGGCATCCAGCACGCCGACCCGCCACCCGGCGAGTCGGAGGCCGAGCGCGAGGTTGACGGCGACGGCGCTCTTCCCGACGCCGCCCTTGCCGGCACCGACCGCCACGACGTGACGGGTGCCCGGCATCCGGGCTCGATCCGCGGCCGGGTGCGGGCGCGGCGGGACGGTTCGCTCCGGGCCCAGGATCTGGATCTCGGATCTCACGGCGCCGGCTTGGCGCAACCGCTCCCGGATCGCGAGCCGCAGGCGTTCGGGCACGTCGGCGCGTGGGGATGCGAGCGTGAGCGAGACGTGGACCCGATCGTTGCTCACGGCGATCGACCGCACCAGCCCGAGCGCCACGATGTCGCGCTTGAGTCCGGGATAGGGAACCTCGCTCAGCGCGGCGCGGACGGCGGTGTCGGTCAGCATCAGGACTCGACCTGATAGCAGCAGGCCGAGGCGCCGTCGGGCATGTAGGAGGTCCGGCGGGATTTCGATCCCAGCAACTCCGTGACCAGCCGACTCTCCATCACGCACGGCGTCCTGGTCGCCTCGACCAGGGACCGGATCGGGCAGTGACAGAGGCGGAGTCGAAGGGCACCTTCGGCCCGCTCGACCTCGGCCATGAAACCGAGCTCCGCGAGGATGTTGGCAACCTCCTCCATCCGGCGGCGCCCGGTCAGCCTGGCGACTCGAGCCAGGGCGGGCCGCCGCCGAGCGGCGATGCTCCGTTCGAGGAAGTCGCGTACCAGCCGCTCCTCGCCGATCTCGACCAGATGGCTGGCGAACTCGCGGAGCAGGGCCGCCTCGCGACGTGGGAATAGCGGCTCCGCCTGGGCCGTGAGGGAGAAGACGACCTCGGGACGACCCGGTCCGCTGGCGCGACGACCGCACCGGCGCACCAGGTCCTGTCCGCCGAGACTCCGGAGGTGCTCCCGAACCGTCTCGGGATTGAGATCGAGCGCGGCGGCGAGCGCCGGGACGGTGGCCGTGCCGCGGCGCTTGAGGTGGGTCAGCAGCGCGCGCTGCGTGCTGCCCAGTGCGGGCTTGGGCCGCGGGTCGCGCGATCCGGTCGGGGGAGCGTCGGGGTGAGATCGTCCGGGCACATCAGAACCGCTGCAGGTGACCGGTGCAGCCTATAGCTGGTGGGGATAATTGTCAAGGTTGTTGCCTTGATAATTATCGGGGCGGGGAAGTGACGAGCCGCGGGGCGCCCGCACCACCGCATCAGACCGGCCGGGGGACGCCGCCCAGCAGGTAGGAGACCACGGCGGATGCGGGGTAGCTGGTCCGGTTGCCCAGGAACCGTCCGATGGTCATCAAGTCGTCGCCGCTGGTCACGACCGGAGGCTCCGCCAAGCCGTCGGCTCGTGTCTGGGGATGACCGACGGTGGCCAGCAGCTCGTTGCAAAGGCAGTGTCGGCCCCGGGTGTCCTCCAGGGCGCCCCCCTTTGCGACGTAGGCGTCCTCAGGCTCACTGCTGCAGCGGAAGCCGATGCGGCCGTCCGATTGCCGATAGGCGACGCGGAGGTAGCCGAGGTCGCAAAGCCGGTCGCGTTGCCGGTTGGTGGCCGGGTTCCCGGCCCAATCGACCACCTTGAATGGGTAGCCTGTGGGGGATGCGCGCGGGTCGGTGCGGACCACCACCTCTCCTCGGCGGGCATGCTCGAGGACCGAGCGCTTGAGGGGCTCCGCCATGCCGGATTCGTCGCAGAACGCGAACAGGGTTCCGACCTGGATGCCAGCGGCACCGGCCGCCCGCGCGGCGATCAGCCGATCGGGATGGCCGGCCCCACCGGCGAGCCAGAAGGGCAGTCCGAGGTCGCGCAGCTTCGCCAGGTCGACCAGGTCGCGCTCGCCGTAGATCGGCTCGCCCGTCGGGTTCAGGCGCAGCTCGCCCCGGGGTGGCGCGTTGTGCCCCCCCGCCGTCGGGCCCTCGATCACGAAGCCGTCGACTCGACCTGTCGCCTTGCGGGCCATCATGGTGGCGAGCGAGTTGCTGGCGACGATGGCCAGGAAGTCGGGGCGCGACACGGCGGGCGCCGGCTGCTGCCAATGCTGGGACGGGACGAAGACGAGCTGGGGCGGAGGATCCGACGCCGAGCCCTCGACATCGAAGCGGAGCTCCGCCGGCTGGTGTCGCGCGAGATGGTCGAGCGCCCCCGGAATCTCCCGCGGGATGCCCGCGCCCATGATGACCACGTTCACGCCGGCCAGGATCGCGCCATAGAGCGTCGGCAGCGTGGGCAGTTGGATCTTCGTGAGGAGGTTGATGCCGACCAACCCGTCGTGACCCTCCTTGGCGAGGAACACCTCCACGTAGGTGGCGAGCATGATCAGCTGTTGGCGGGCGATGCTCATGGCCGGTCGCTGCAGCGGCAACAACCGGTAGGGTTCTCCGGGCGCTCGACCGTCAGGCCGGTAGAAGCGTCGCAGGGCCTGCTCCGTCGCGTGGGGCAGCGGGAACGTCGCCATCGCCCGCCGGAGGTGGCCGTCGGGATCCCCATCCTGGAGGCGGCGACAGAAGACGGTGTCGATGCCGGTGCCCGACACCACGCCAAGCTGTCCGGTCAGGGCCACGGCCTTGGCGAGGCGCCAATCGGACACGGCCGCCCCCATCCCGCCCTGGATGATCCGTGGCAACTCCTTCGGCGACCCCGTCATGGCCGGTGCGCCGTGCTCTGGACGGCGGGCGACCCGAGCGCGGGCAGCAGGCCCCGGACGCCGGCCCACCCTCCGTCGAGGCGCCACACGATGCGGCCCTCCGCGTCCACGCCGATCACGGTTGCCTGGTGATCGACGCCACCGGTGGCGCCGTCGCGTCGCCGCGAAATCCCGAGCCCGTCGAGCACCCGGTTCACCTCCTCGACCGGGCCCGCCAGCACCCGATCCTCGCCAGCGAGCCGCCAGCGTTCGGCGACGGACGCGATGAGCTCGGGCGAGTCGCGCCAGGGGTCCAGCGTGACGACCACGAGGGGCAGGTCGCTCCGGCCGGCATCGGCCCGGGCGGCCAACAGATCTCGGATGATGGCCGGACACACCGTGCCGCAGTGCCCGAACGCGAAGGTGAGGAGCAGCGGGCGGCCGCGGAAATCGTCCCGGGTGACGGAGCCGCCGTGCTGATCGGTCAACACGAAGTCGGGAACGGCGCCAAGGTCTCGACGGACGACTCCGGGATCGGGGGCGGTTGGACCCGCGAACGCCCCGGTCGCGAAGGCAACCTGCCGAGCGACGAGGGTCAACCCGGCAAGCGTGAGACCGAGGGCGGCCAGGCCGATCCGGCGCCAGCGGCGATCGGCCCGGATCCGACGGAGGTCTTCCCGGAGCGCCGGTCCCCAAACCGCGAGGAGCACCCCGAGCATGCCCACCGGCTCGCCGAGCAGCAGGATCCAGCCGCCTGTGTCGGGGAGCCCGCCGCCCACGGCGCCGAAGCAGGCGGCGCGGGTCCGGGCGAGCCACTCGGGCACCACGGCGCCGGCGGGCCAGAGCGCCAGCGCCCACCACGCCGCCGTGACCAGCCCGATCACGACGAGCGCGAGCGACGCCGGGCCTGGCCGGACGCCAGCCGGGCGCATCAGCCGATCTTCCAGAGGAAGCTGAGCAGCTTCCAGTTGGTGAAGTAGTACAGGACGAAGGCGAGGAAGAAGACGCCGACCAGCACCAGCGTCCCCGGAGTGGGGCCGGCGATCCCGCGGGACGGCGCGTGGAGCGCTTCGTTGGTCTGGTCTGCGGTCGGAGGATGGATCGGCGGATGAGTCAGTCCCTGGGGGATTCCGGCGATCGCGACGCCTCGGGGCAGGTCGACGACCCGCTCGCCGAAGAACACCGACACGACCGCGATCAGGATGAACGCGAGCGCCCCGGTCACCGCGATCACGCCGCCGATGCCCATGACAGCGAGGAAGAGGTCGACCGCGGGGCTGAACTCGACCCCGAACGGCGCGTTCGAGAACGAGATGTCCCAGTGCCGGCGCGGCACCCCGAAGCTGCCGGCGAAGGTCATCCCCATCACCAGGAGGAGCAGACCGCCGGCGAAGATATAGGGCTGGAGCTTCGCGAGCTTCCAGAAGGCCACCTTGCGGCGGAAGACGAGGGGCAGGAGGTAGTACGTCGCGCCCATGAAGGCCAGCGCCGTGCCGCTCACGACGGTGCTGTGGAAGTGGCCCGGCACCCGCATGGTGTTGTGGGCGATGATGTTGATCTGCTCGGTGCCCAGGGTCACGCCGGTGATTCCGCCCACGAAGCCGAAGACGATCACCGAGAGCACCAGGGCGGAGAAGCCAGGGTCGCCCCACGGGGCCCGCCGCAGCCAGCCGAAGAGTCCATCGGTGAAGCCGCGAAGCCGCATGCCGAGCTCCATGCCGGCCGGCACGGTGAATCCATGGACCATCGACGCCAGCACCGCCATGTACATGAAGTACGAGGTGTTGACGATCTTCCAGGCGGAGCTGAACCCGGGATCCACCAGGAGGTGGTGCGCCGACGCCATCGAGATGAAGAGGATGTAGAGCACGAAGGCGGAGCGGCTCACCTTCTCGTTGAGGACCACGGCGCCCACGGTCAGCGCGCCCAGCATGTACCAGATCGCCACCATCGCGGCCACGTTGATCTGCTGCGACGAGTGTCCCAGCGCCCACCAGAGCATCCGATAGACTTGGGGATCGACGGTCGAGATCAGCCCCAGCGACCAGAGGAAGGTCGGAATGTAGATCAGCGCGCCGTGCACCAGGGTGATGACCGCGATGATGGCCGCGGTCATGGCGCCGTAGACGACGAGCGGCATCGATCCCTGGTAGGTCCGCTCCCGCTTGGCGATCACCAGCGTCGCGAAGAACTGAAAGGCGGACGAAGCAGGCGCAAAAGCGCTGGATCGCGAACAG
Organism: Gemmatimonadales bacterium; assembly: GCA_041390205.1. Taxonomy (GTDB): domain Bacteria; phylum Gemmatimonadota; class Gemmatimonadetes; order Gemmatimonadales; family GWC2-71-9; genus SHZU01. Next base: position 137,910 of record JAWKQJ010000004.1, on the reverse strand, counting down.
GATCACGCCGAGATAGAAGACCGGATGGGCCTTCAGCGGCGGATAGGAGGTGAACAGCACGTCGGCCCGGTCGGTCCACTGGGCCCACTCCACCATCAGGGAGCCAAGCAGCATCAGTCCGAAGTTCACCCAGCCGAGCCGGGGCGCGGCCGGTCGGGCGTTGAGCAGCACCGTGCCGGCGAACCACAGCACGGCCATCTCGAAGTAGATAATGAAGAAGATGAGCATGTTCATGCCGTGCACGCCGAGCAGACGATAGTACCAGTCCGCCGGAAGGAGATGCACGGTTTGCCACCTGGTGAGCACCAGCAGCAGCGCGGCGATCGCGCCGACGAGGAGCGAGACCACCGAGAGCACCGCGTTGGCCCTGATCAACCGCTCGGCCTGACCATGGATCAACCGACCGGTGACGGGACAGGTTCGGAACGCGACGGCTGGGGCGGTCATCGCTCGCCACCTTTCAGCACGCGGGCCTGGCTGTTGTCGGCCACGGGCGACCCCGCCTCGTCGACCACGATCACCCGGCCCACCATCGTGTGGTGGCCGATGCCGCAGAACTCGTTGCAGATGATCCGGAAGTCACCGGACGCCGTGGGCGTGACCCGAAGCCCGTAGTCGTAGCCCGGCACCACCTGGAAGTTCACGTTCAGGGGGTAGAGGGAGAAGCCGTGATTCACGTCGAGCGACGACAGGTGGAGCAGGTATTCCTTGCCGCGTTCGAGCTTGAGGATCGGATACCACTGGAAGGTGAGGCCGACCAGATAGATGTCGGCTCCCGGCGGCGGTTGCACGATCGGAATGCCCTGCTCCTCGCCGACCTGGTACTGTTGCGCGAACGCGAGCGTCCGGGCGTAGTAGGCCCGAGGCTCGACCCGCCGTCGCACGCCGGAGGGATTCTGTCCGCCCTTCCAATGCCAGAGCGGCATCATCGCGAACAGCACCATGCACCACGCGAACGCGAGGGCGACCCAGACCTTCTCCGACTTGTGTGCCGGCTTCCACCAGACCCCGGGCGCGGGATCGAGGCCGGTATGGACCTTGGTGAGCATGAACGCCTCTCAGGGAAGGGTGGCCTGCGGCATGTTGACGATCTCCAACAAGCCCCAGCCGGTGTAGACGATGAACATGATCAGGAGACCCAGCGCCAGCAGCAGGAACATGTTGTCGAAGAGTCGCTGGCCGAGCGGTGGATGCTCCTGGGTCGGATCGGCGGGGTCAGTCGGCGAGGACATGCGCAACCTCCAACAGGGACGGGAACGGGAAACCAGCATCGGCCGGCCTCAGCCGATTTTGCGTCGGCCTTGGGGCTTTCGGTCGAGATGCGGCGCGGTCTGGGGCCGGGCGGCGACTTCACCCTGAAGCGACGCGACGGTGGTGCCGGCGAAGAACGCCTCGACGGCATCGGCGACGTTGCTCCAGCGAGAGTGGGCCGCGCACGGGTGCGACCCACCGCAGCCGGAACGTCCCATCAAACAGCGGAGCTCGCCGGCCGGCTGGAACGGCCCGATCACCTGGCCCAACGGCAATCGGGCGGGGGCGATCGCCAGCTGGAACCCGCCGCGGGGTCCGCGGCCGGATCGAAGCACCCCCGTCCGAACCAACCTGTGAAGGGTCTTGGACAGGTAGTTTCGGCGCAAGTCGAGCGCGGTCGCGATCTCGTCGACGCGAATCGGCACCCCGGGAGGCTTCCCGGCCAGAAAGAGAACCGCACGGATGGCGTGCTGGGCGGTGGTGCCGATCCACATCAGGAGCGACTCCTCAGTAGCGACTCGCGATAGGTTCTAGTATTTATCATGTCAATATGATAAACTTTTCGCAAGCCCTATGAGACTCCTCGAGCGCCTGGCCCGCCGCTCCGTCGCCCTGCTCGACGCGCTGGCGACCCGCGCCTTCGGCGCCCCGTGGAACCCCTTCCACCAGACCGGCACCGTGGCGGTCGCGATGCTGCTGCTGTTGACGGTGACCGGGCTCTACCTGGTCTTCTTCTATCGACTCGGCGCGCCATACGCCTCGGTGGCCGAACTCCAGGCGGATCCCTGGCTGGGCGCCTGGATCCGAACCTTGCATCGGTACGCCTCCGGCCTCTTCGTCGCCGCCGGGGCGCTCCACGCCCTGCGCATGTTCGCGCAGGAGCGGAGTTGGGGGCCCCGGACGCTGGCCTGGATCTCGGGACTGGTGATCTTCGGCGCCGGGCTGATCTGCGCCTGGACCGGGTACGTGATGGTCTGGGACACCTTCGGCGAGCGCCTGCCCGCGAGGGCGCGCGGCTGTTCGACGCGTTGCCGGTGCTCTCGGAGCCGCTGGGGCGGATCTTCGCCGGCGAGCAACCGGCGCCGAGCGCGTTCTTCTTCGTCAATCTGTTCGTGCACATCGCCCTGCCGTTGGGCCTCGGCGTCGGCCTCTGGCTCCATGTCTCCCGGGTGGCCCGGCCCACGCTCCTGCCGCCGCGGCGCCTGCTGTGGGCGATCGTCGCAGCGCTGCTGGTCGGGTCGGTCGTCCTCCCGGCTGCGCTGGGCGGTGCGGCCGATCCGTTCTCGCTGGCGCCTTCGACGCCCTCGGACTTGCTGATCGCGTGGTGGCTTCCGATCTCGGAACGCCTGCCGGCCCGGACCGTGTGGATGGCTGGCGTGGTCCTGGGACTGGCGGCGGTCCTCGTTCCGCGCTTCACCAGGCGTCGTCGCGAAGCGAGCTGGGCACCGAGTCAGGTCGATCCCAGGCTCTGCACCGGTTGCGATCAGTGCACCCAGGACTGTCCCTGGGAGGCGATCACGATGGTCGAGCGCGAGGACGGCCGCGCCACGCTGCTGGCACGGGTCGATGTCTCGCGCTGCGTCAGCTGCGGCATCTGTGCGGGGTCGTGCGCTCCCATGGGTGTCGGGCCGCCCGGGCGCACCGGACGCGATCAGCTGATCCCGCTCCGCGATGGCGGGGGGGGCGCGCCCGGGTCGGTCCCGGTGCCCGCCGTCGCGATCTGTTGCGAGCGCGCCCTCCGGCCACCTCACGGCGTTCGCCGGGCTCGGCGCTCGGATTCACCGGGTGCCGTGCGTGGGGAACCTGCACTCTTCAGCCGTCGAGCTGGTGCTTCGACAAGGCGCGCCCGGCGTGGTCGTCTGCGGATGCCCACCGCGGGATTGCGTCGGGCGGGAAGGCCCCAAGTGGCCTGGAACAGCGGCTGTTCGCGGGGCGGGAAGCCGAGCTCCAGGCGCGGGTGGACCGGTGCCGGATCGCCTTGCTCACGCTTGCGCCGGGCAATCGGACCGAGGCGACCGCGGCGCTCGAGGCGCATCTTCGCCGGTTTGCGGCGCTCGAGCCGACCGAACGGCTGCCGGCGGAGCTGGAGGCGGCGCTGTGCGACGCGGTCCTGGTCGAGGAGGCGACCTGATGCCGCCCTCGAGTCGATGGCGGGCGCCGGCGCGCTCGGCGGCACGGCCGTGCTGCTCGGGCTGCTCGCCTGGGCTTCGGCCGCTCCGATGCCGTACCATCGCTCCGAGACGGCCCGCCTTCGCCCGTCGTGGACGGCGCGGCCCGAACGGCTCATGTGCCGCACCGTCTCCGCGACCGAGCTCGCGACACAGCCGGAGCACATGCGGCGCAGGCTCGACTGTGCGGGGCGGTTCGCCAGCTATCTCCTGCGGGTCGAAGTCGACGGGCGACCGACCAGCGAGGAGGTGGCTCCGCGGGGGCGGCCTGCGTCATGATCGGCCGATCCATGTGCTCCGTGAGCCGCCGGTGCCGCCGGGTCCCGCCGGATCCGGCTGACCTTGGTGCGGCGGGATTCGGTGGAGGCGCCGGCGGCCCGGGACAGCATCGTGGCGGGTCCCGACAGCGGTCTCTTCGCGGGACGGGCCGAGCGGGAACTGGCCGAGCGGGCACGCCGGCGGCAGGCGGCGATTCCACCGCGACTCGAGCTCGATACGACGGTGACCCTTCGACCCCGCGGCGTCGCCCTGATCACCTGGGATGCCGAGCGGAAGGTGTTCGAGCTGCGCACGACCAGGCACTGGCAGGCATCGCTATACCCATCATCGCCGGGAGGACCCCTGCCCTCGATCCAGGTCATCCTTCGCCCACCCCACGTTGACGCCCTGTGGGGAGCCGCCCGCTGGTGCGCGTTCGTGGCCACCGGGCTGCTCCTGGCGTGGCTGGTGGCGAGTCCGTCCGACGCGCTCACGGCGCTCTGGTACGTCGTGGTGCCGCTTCTGCCGGCGAGCTTCTTTCTGAGCCCGCTGCTCTGGCGAGGCGTCTGCCCGCTCGCCACGTTTAACGAGTTGGGCAACCGTGTCGGCACGCCGCGGCCGCTGTCGCCTCGGGCCGCGGCGGTCCTGGGCACCGGCGGTCTGGTGCTGTTCTATCTCATGGTGCCGGCTCGCCGATTCCTCTTCAACGCGGATGGACCGGTCCTGGCGATCACGATCGTCGCCGTCGCCGCGATCGCCGTCGGCCTGGGCGCGCTGTTCGTGGTGCGCTCCGGCTTCTGCAACGCGCTCTGCCCGGTGCTGCCGGTCGAGTTGGCGTATGGTCAGGCGCCCCTGATTCGGCTGCAGCGCGGGCGGTGCTCCACCTGCACGCTGTGCACGCCGCGCGGCTGCATCGACCTCGCGCCGGGCAAGGCCCTGGCGCAAGTACTGGGGAGTTCGCGACGTACGGACACGTGGTTGCGAACCCCGAATGGCGCCTTCCTGGCCGCCTTGCCGGGATTCATCGTCGGCTATTTCCTGCTGACCGACGGTGGACTGGACTCGGCCGCGCGCGTGTACGCCACGACCCTCGGCGCCGCGCTGGCGAGCTACGCGATCGTCGCCGTGATCGTGCTCGCCTTCAGCATCAGCGCGCGAGCGGTCCACCTCGCTCTGGCTGCTCTGGCCGGCGGCCTCTACTACTGGTACTCCGGGCCGACCATCGCGAAGGAGCTCGGTCTCCAAGCGGCGGTCGGCACGGGGATTCGAGTGGTCGGCATCGCGCTGGTGCTGTACTGGATCGTGTCGGGGTTGCGAGTCAGGCGGTAGCGGCACCGGCGAACGCCGCGCCGCCGGTTAGTCGTTGGCGAGGAGCGTCCGCCCGCGGCGGCCTGGCCGATCCCAGAACGGGGCCGTCGCCTCGGAGCCGATCGCCATCGCCGCCGACCGGGACGACAGCCCCGGCTCGGCGGAGCGTGCCCGGCCCCACGAACCCCCGGCAGAGCAAGCGGTCCCCTCGGAGCGGTCCAGGGCAGAGCTCGAGCCTCGCTCGACGGCCATCCAACGGGCATCAGCCCGGCGAACCGTTGACGACGGCCACACTCGCGGTCCCACCGGAGGTTCTCGGGCCCAGCGGGGCACCCAGACGGCGCAGCCCGGTCCCGCTGCAACTGCGAAGAGGCGCAGCGCACGGCGCGGCGGCTCGCTTCAATCGCGGGTTCGAAGAGGCCCCGGTGCTCGACTCAAGCGCGCCCGCCCGATCGGTTTCGACCAGCCATTCGTGCAGATTCAATGAAATGACGATGAAGGATCGCGAGAGCTCGAAACGACCACTTGACCCGGGTATCGACGATCCCTAACGTGGCTTCACCGACCGGCTGGTCGGTCGGTACAGCGTCGTCGCAACAACCACCGCTGTGAGTTGACGAAGCCCAGGGACGGACCCAATGGCGGAGTCGGACGAGAGGTCGGCGATCACGATCGGAAGGATTCTCGACGCGGCCCGCGCGCTCTTCGCCGCGCGCGGCTACCCTGAGGTCACCACCGACGAGATCGCCCGCGCCGCCCGAGTAACCAAGGGCGGGCTCTACCACCACTTTCCGAGCAAGCAGCGGGTCTACGTGGCAATGCTGCTCGCCGACCTCGAGGCGAAGCGACGCTTGTTCGCGGCCGCGGTGGCGTCGCACGGGACCTGCCGCGAGCGGCTGGCGCGCCTTACCGGCGCATTTCTCGCGCTGCCGGAGGACGAGAGCGCCATGCTCCGGCTGGTCCGGCGCGATGTCAACTTCTTTCAGGGCGAAGATCGCACCCGTCTGGTTCGCGCCTACCAGCGGGCGCTTCCCGAGCAGGTAGAGGCGATCGTGCGGGACGGCATGGCTGAGGGGGAGCTGGCGCCTGGGAACCCACGGCTGGTGTCCTGGGCCTTCGTCGGCTTGGTCCAGGTCATGATCGGCGACTACGCCGTCCGCGAGCTGGGTGAGGGCGAGGCCCGCCTCGAGTACGTCCTGCGGCTCTTCTTCGAAGGAGCGGTCGCACTCCCGGCTGGCGTCGGCCGATGACGTCGTTGACCGAGCCGGTCTTTCCCGAGTGGCGGGGACAGTCGCTCGATGCCGCGCTGCTGGAGTGTCGCGAGCTGGTCGAGTCCCCCGACTTCGTGACGGTCGCCCGGTGGCGCGAGCGCGGGGGTAAGGTGGCCGGCCACTTCCAGGTGTATTTTCCCGAAGAGATCGCCCATGCCGCCGGCATGTTGCCCTTTAAGGTCCGGGGCGCGCCGGTCGAGCCGAGTCGAGCGGAATCGCACTTCGGCTCGTACCTCTGTTCGATTCTCAAGACCTCGCTGGAACTGGCCCTTTCCGGGCGGGTCCGCCTCGACCTGTTCGTCTCCCATCCGATCTGCGATGCGGCCCGCAACCTGGCCGCGATCTGGGGTCGGAACTTCGGCCATCCCTGTCAAATCCTCTATCTGCCCCAGAACCCGAACTCGGCCGCCAGCATCGATTGGCTCCGCCACGAGTACGATCGAGTTCGGCGGATGGTGGAGGAGGTGGCCGGCCGGGTGATCTCGGATGACGATCTCCGGCGTTCGATCGAGGTCTTCAACACCAACCGGTCCCTGCTCCGTGAGATCTACCGGATCAAGCGGGAGACGCCCTGGCTGCTCGCGGCCGAGGACGCCTATGCCCTGGTCGCGCTGGCCGGGATGTTGCCGCGCGAGGAGCACAACCAGCTCCTGAGCGCGCTCCTCCCCATGATCCGCGAGCGCACAACCCGCCAGGAGGATCGGATCCGGGTGGTCTTCGAGGGAGGCTTTTGTGAGCAGCCGCCCTTCGACCTGATCCGGATGCTGGGTCTGAGCACGTACGTGGTGGACGACGACTTCCTGATCGGGCTCCGCTGGATCACGGCCGAGGTGCCCGTCGACGGCGATCCGCTGCGGGCGCTCGCGGCGGCCTACTGTGAGCAGTCGTCGTACAGCCCGGTCAGCACGACCTCAGCAAGCCCAAAGAACGCATGTCCTCGAGCGGGTGCGACAGGCCCAGGCTGAGGCGGTCATCCTCGCAGCAGCCAAGATGTGTGAGCCGGGACTCGAAGAGCAAGTCACCTACGTTCACGCGTTGGAGGAGGCGGGCATCGCCCACTTCGTGACCGAGTTCGAGGAGAACATGACCTCGTTCGAGCATCTGGCGCTCCAGCCGAGACGTTCACCGAGAACCTGTTGAACGCCCTGAGGTGGCACATGACGACGTCGTCTCCCCCTCTTCGCTTCTGGGCGCGGCAATCGCGACGGAGCTGAGCTCTTCCGTCGTTGGTTTGCCGAACTGAACGCGACCGCCGAGACCGGCGGTCAGGCGGCCTACGTGTTCGTGATGGGCAGCCTGAACGAGGTCTGGGCGACCTTCCCGTCGTCTTTCCCGAGATCAACTCGCTTCAGACGGCCGTCCGGCAGGTGGCGCACGACTATCTGGCGGTGGCCGAGGACTACGGCTACTCGCCGGACATCTGCGGCTACGTCAAGGCTGACGTGGCGACGCAACTGAAGGGCGGCGAGCACCCGATGGGCCGGATTCCGAAGCCGGCGCTCTCGGTCTTGACCAACGCCTGTAACACGTACCTCAAGTGGGCCGAGATCTGGGAGCGGATGTACCACACGCCGATGTTCACCATTGACGTGCCCGGCGCCCGGGACGCGGACGATCTGAGCGCGGCGGGCGACCGGAACTTCGAGGCGGACCGCCGGTACGTCGAGGCCCAGATTCGGGAATTGATCGGGCTCTGCGAGCGGGTCACCGGGAAGCGGTTCGACATCGATCGATTCCGCACCGTCCTGACGCACGCCAATACGATGAGTCGTGCCTGGGCTCGGATTCTCGAGCTCAACGCGGCGCGGCCCGCCGTGATGAACGCCTTGACCGACGGGACCATCTATCTCGGCGTCGCCAACGGCTTCCGCGGCACCGCAGAGGGCGCCCGGTACTTCGAGCAACTAGTTGAGGAGCTGGAGTACAAGGTCGCCCACGGCATCGGCACCGCCACCGAGGAGACCTATCGCCTGATCTTCGTCGGGGTGCCGTGTTATCCGATCTTCCGGCGATTCAACGAGTTGTTCACGGAATGGGGAGGGGTCTTCGTCAATTCGACCTATCTCTGGTTCGCCTCGGGCGGAGCGAACCGCGGGTTCGAGTACGATCTCGGCGATCCGATCGCCAGTCTGGCCGAGGGCCTGTTGGTGAGTGTCCGGGACGCGATGAACGCGATGTTCCATCAGGATCGTGTCGTGGCGACGATGTGCCGGGAGTGTGCCGCCGATGGCGTGATCTTCCATCCGATCAAGAGCTGCCGCACCGTGTCGACCGGCCTGGCGGACGGACGCCGCCATCTGACCGAACGGACAGGAATCCCGAGCTTGTTCATCGAGTCCGATATGATGGACCGTCGAGTGGTGTCGGAGGCGCAAATGAAGACCCGAATCGATGCGTTCTTCGAGGGCCTCGCCTCGCGTCGGCGCCAGGCCACCGCGGCGACCAGCCGCTGAGGGAGAGCAATGGCATACGCTGCGGGCGTGGACGTCGGTTCGACCCAGACCAAGGCCGTCATCATCGATGAGACCCGGCAGATCATTGGCCGCGCACTGCTCGACACCGGGGCCAACGTGGTCAAGGCCGCCGAGTCGGCGTTTGTCGCCGCGCTCGAAGAGCGGGCGATCGACGAGCGCGAAGTCGAGTATATCGTCGGCACTGGCTACGGGCGCTATCGGGTGACGTTCGGCAACACCCAGGTCACCGAGATCAGCTGCCACGGGCGGGGCGCGGTACACATGTTTCCGGGGACCCGGACCGTGGTCGATATGGGCGGCCAGGATACCAAGGCCATCCGGGTGTCGTCCGATGGCGAGATTCTCGATTTCTGCATGAACGACAAGTGCGCCGCGGGCACCGGGCGGTTCCTCGGGGCCGCCGCCGCCGCGCTCGGTCTACCGTTGAGCGAACTGGGGCCGATCTCGCTCCGATCGGACAAGCAGGTCAAGATCAGCACCACCTGTACGGTATTCGCCGAGTCCGAAGTTCTGGCCTGGATCGGCAAGGGTAAGCGGATCGAGGACATCCTCCGCGGCGTCCACGTCTCGATCGCCTCTCGCTCGGTGGGCCTGATGCGGCGGGTCGGGATCGAAGACGAGATCACCTTCACCGGGGGTGTCTCGCGCAACATTGGCATGGTGCGGGCCATCGAGGAGCGCTTGGAGCGACGCCTCAACCTGAGCGAGGACAGCCACTATATGGGAGCACTCGGCGCGGCGCTCTTCGCGATGGACCATCTCCTGGAGGGCCGGACCCCGACCCGCCACACCTCGGCGCTCGAATCATGACCATCACGGCCGGCGTGGACGTGGGATCGACCTACACCAAGGTCGTACTGCTCGCAGAGGGCGGGCAGGTGCTGGCGCGGCGCGCGAACCCGACCGGATTTCGACTCCGCGAGATCGCGGCGACGACCTACGACGAGGCCCTGGCCGAGGCGGGGCTCACGCGCGACCGGGTCCGGTACGTCATCGCCACCGGGATCGGGCGCCATCAGGTCGACTTCAAGGACACCCAGGTAACCGACCTGACCGCGTCGAGTCGGGGCTCGATTCGTCTCTTTCCGCGGACCCGCACCATCCTCGACATCGGGGGCCAGACCATGAAGGCGAGTCGGGTCAACGAAGCCGGACAGGTCGTCTCGTTCCGCCTGAACGACAAGTGCGCCGCGGGGACTGGGGCGTTCCTCGAGAAGACGGCACGCTACATGGGCTACAGCGTGAACGAGATCGGACCGCTGATGGCAACATCGAAGGAGCCGGTGCCGATCTCCGGCGTGTGCGCCGTCTTCGCGGAGTCCGAGGTCATCAATCATCTTTCGCTCGGGACCGCGCCGGCCGATATCATGCAGGGCGCGATCGAATCGCTCACCGGGCGTTCGATTCAACTGATGAAGCGGGCGGGTCCCGAGCCCGAATTCACTCTGATCGGCGGGATCCTCCACTTCGAAACCATGGCCCGGTCGATCGCCAAGGCACTGCGGGCCGACGTCAACGTGCCCGATCCCGAGATGGTGCAGTTCGTCGCGGCCCTCGGCTGCGCCGTGCTCGCTGAACGTCGGCTGGCCAAGCTCCAGGCCGCAGGTGGCATGCGGTCCGGAACGCAGGCGGTCGGGTCATGATCGGGTCGGCGGGTGGTTCGTGCCGGTTCCGGTCGCCGGGATCGGAACAGGACTCAGAGGCGGAGGGCTGGGTCCGCAGGACGATCGCTGACCGGCATCGCCTGGATCAGCTGGTGGAACTGTACCACGCGCTCGGGTTCGAGACGCGCCTGGTGGCCGCGACGCCGGATCGGTTCGGGGAGGGATGTCGCGCGTGCGCGATTGCGAATGGTTGTCACCTCTTGCTTACTCGGAAGGCCGCGCCGCCGATCGGCGCATGACCCGTTCGGGGGCGGATCGGAGCAATCCTCCGCTCCTCGAGGATCGAGGATAATCCATGGAACACTTCGGCTCCAGAGCTGCCGCCTCCTTCGGCTTCAAGGACATTCTCTACGAGAAGGGCGACTTCGTCGCCCGGATCACGATCAATCGGCCGGAGGCATACAACGCCTACCGAACGGGCACGCTCGAGGAGCTGATCACCGCCTTCGACGACGCCTCGGCGGACGATCAGGTGGCGGTCATCGTCTACACCGGCGCCGGCGACAAGGCGTTCTGCACCGGCGGGGACGTCAAGGAATACTCGGCGATCTATACGAAGCGACCCCGGGACTACTTCAAGTACATGGGGCTCTTCAGCAAGTATCTGGAGAGCATTCTCCGCACCGGCAAGGTCGTGATCGCCCGGATCAACGGCGCGGCGGTGGGCGGGGGCAACGAGTCGCAGTTGGCCTGCGATCTCGCCGTCATGGCGGACGACACCTACCTGGGCCAGGTCGGCACGGGAGTCGGCAGCGTAGCCGCGGGCGGTGCCACTCAGTGGCTCTCGATCCACGTTGGCGATCGCCGCGCGAGGGAGATGCTGTTCCTGAACCCGAAGATTCCGGCGTCCAAGGCGCTGGAGTGGGGTCTGGTCAACCGAGTGGTTCCGCGCGAGAAGCTCGATCAGGAGATCGATACGCTGATCGAGCAGCTGCTCGACAAGTTCCCCGAGTGCACCCGCTATACCAAGGCGCAGGTCAACTACTGGAAGGAGCAGGCCTGGTACGCCACGGTGGGCCACGCTCGCGATTGGCTCTCGACCCACTTCACCACGGTCGAGCCGTACGAAGGCATGCGCGCGTTCGTCGAGAAGCGGCGAGCGGATTACCGCGGCCTCCGGCGAAAAGCTGCCGAGGGCGGAAGCAGCGAGTTTCTCTGGGGTCCCTATGTCCACACCTGCAGCAGTTGCGGCGCGGTGGGGATTCCGGCGGAGTTCTCGTTCTGCGGACAGTGTGGCGCGTCGCTCGACGGCGCGGCGTTGGGAGTCGCCGCGAGCGAGGGCGCCGACGCGAAGCCCCGTTGACCGCGGGCGGCCCGCCATGACGACCGCTGTCGGGACCATCGGTTACGAGACCCGCGATCGGATCGGCTACATCCGGCTCGAGGCGCCGCCGCACAACATCCTGACTGGCGTCCTCATGGACCAACTGACCGACGCGCTCGATCGGGCAGCGGCGGACCGGCGCCTGGTCGGGGTGGCACTCTCGAGCGAGGGGATCGCCTTTTCGGCCGGGGCGGACGTACACGAGCACCGCCCCGAGGCGGCCCGGGCGATGATCGCCGCCTTCAGTCGTCTCTTCGCCCGGGTAGGCTCGCTCGAGTTGCCGGTCGTGATGGCGGTCGATGGGGTGGCGCTGGGCGCAGGCTTCGAGCTGGCGATGATGGCGGACGTCCTGATCGCGACGCCGCGGGCGAAGTTCGGCCAGCCGGAGATTCGACTCGGATTCTTTGCGCCGGTCGCGGTCGCCTGGCTCTCCCAACGGGTTGGCATCGGTCGGGCCGTGGAACTCTGCGCGACCGGCCGAACGCGCGACGCGGCCAGTCTCCAGGAGATGGGCCTGGTTTCGCAGGTGGTGACGTCGGAGGAGCTGGGCGCGGCGGTGGAGTCGGTGCTGGCAGACTTCCGCATGGCGAGCGCGGCCGTCATGCGGCTCAACCTGCGCTGCCTCCGTCGGCTCCATGGCCGGCCGTTCGAGGAGGCGCGCCAGGAGGCGGAACGGCTCTTTCTCGATGAGTTGATGGCCCTGGACGACGTCCGCGAAGGGATCGCGTCGTTCTACGAGAAGCGCCGGCCCGCGTGGGTGAACGGCTAGCGTCGGCCCCGCCTGCGGGTCGACAAGCGAGGGTAGGATGCGGATTCTGATCGTCGGGGCGGGCGCCTTGGGTGGCTACGTCGGAGCCTGTTTGTGCCGCGCCGGGGAAGACGTGACGCTGCTCGATCCGAACGTTGCTCGGGCCCGCCTGCTCAACGAGCAGGGGCTCCTGATCGCCGAGGCGGGGCAGCCCGAGGCTCGGGTCCCGGTTCGGGTCGTCACCACAGTGACCGACCAGATGCCGTTCGACTTGGTCTTCGTGGCGGTCAAGACCTACCAGACCGAGGCGGCGCTCAAGAGCACGCTCCCGGCCACCACGAGGACCACCCGCTTTCTCTCGATGCAGAACGGCGTTGGGAATGCGGAGATCCTGGCCCGGCTGGTCGGCCCGGAGCGGGTGCTCTGCGGCATCACCTATCACAGCATCCAGCACGCCGGTCCGGGGCGGCTTCAGTATCGGCAGGGCGTCAAGCCGATCCAGATCGCTCCCTTTACCGGCGTCGTCGGGCGCGAGATCGAGGCGATCGGCGAGCTCTTCTCTCGGGCCGGTCTCCCAACTGAGGTCGTCGCGGCGATCGATCAGGTGATCTGGCAGAAGCTGCTCCACAACGCCGTCATCAATCCGGTATCGGCCCTGACCGGGCTCTCCTGTCGGGAGATTCTGGGCGACGAGGACCTCCTCGCCTTCATGCGCGATCTCACGGACGAGATCCTGGCCGTGATGCGGGCGCGTGGGATCTCGATCATCGACGAGGAGGATCCGTTTCGGCCTCTCCTCGGCTCGCTGAGGGCGCTGGGCAAGAACCGGCCTTCGATGTGGCAGGACCTGGCCCGAGGCAGACGGACGGAGGTCGATGCAATCAACGGCGCCGTGCTGGTCGAGGCTGTCCGGCAGGGGCTGGCAGCGCCGCACAACGCGGCCCTGGTGCGGTTCATCCATTCTCGGGAGCGGCAGACCTTTCTGAAGCGTCAGGAGATCACCCGACGAGCGGAGGAGGCGGCGGGCCGGGTCCCGCCATCCGTACCGGGGCGGCCCGGACCGCGCGGTCCCGACAGCGGAATGCGAGCTCCCGGCCCGCCGCTCGAAAGCACCCGCCGCCTCCGGGAGCTGATCGGCGACCACTATCGCGATCTCGATGCGGCGTCGATCGCGACCGATCGGCTCGTCGCTTGTTGCACCAGCCTCGGGCCCGTCGAGATCCTCCGCGCGCTCGGGATGACGCCGTACGTGCCCGAGAACCATGCCGCGCTGATCGCCGCCAGCCGCCGGGGGGTGCCCTATCTCGCGCGGGCGACCGAGCTGGGGTACTCCCAGTTCGCCAACTCCGCGATGCGGCTCGATGTCGGAGCGCTGCTCGCGGGCGACAGTCCCCTCGTCGGCTCGTACGGGGTGGCCGGTTCCCCGCGACCCGACCTGGCGGTCTACAGCACCAACACCGGTCGCGCGCTGATCGATTGGTTCCGCTTCTACGGCGAGCGCTATGCCGTTCCGGTCATGGGGCTCAGTCCCCCGGCTGAGCTGGATCAGCTGGAGTCGATCGATGAGCAGGCCGTGGTCCAGCAGATGCTCCGGCTGGTTGGACGGCTGGAGACGGTGGCCGGCCAGCGGCTCGACGTGGTCCGGCTGGCCGAGATCGTCCGCGCCACGGCCGAGGCCTCTGCGCTATGGAGCGAGATCCTAGACCTGGCCCGCACCACACCGACGCCGCTGACGTTCTTCGACACCCTGGTGCAGGTCGCGCCGATGGTCCTTCTCCGCGGCACGGAGGACGCGGTCTCGTACTATCGGATGCTTCGGGACGAGTTGGCGGAGCGGGTCGCACGAGGGATCGGCGCCGTCGCGCCCGAGCGGTACCGTTGCTATTGGGACGGTCCGCCGCTGTGGTGTGCGCTCCGCCCGCTCTCCCGCTTTCTCTCCGAGCGCGGTGTGGCGGTGGTGGCATCGACCTTCGCCGAGTCCTTTGTCCTGAGTGGGCTGGATCCGGATGATCCGGTTGCGAGTCTGGCCAGGAGCTATGCCCAGGTCTTTGCCAACCGGTCGGACGCCTTTCAACTCGGCTTCGTGTCGGACCAGCTCGACGAGTACGGCATCGACTTCGCGGTGCTCCATGACTGCCGGACCGCACCCCAGACCAACCACGTCCGCTATGGCCTGGCTGCGCGGCTGCAGCGGCAAACCCGCGTGCCGGCCGTGGTGCTCGAGGCCGACTCACATGACGAGCGGCTCTTCTCGCTCGATCGGTTCCGAGCGGTCGTGGACGAGGTGCTCGATCGCGACGAGGGCGATACCGGCCTGAGGCCTGAACCTGGAGAAGCTGTGTATGCCGGCGACTGAGGCGCTCGCCGTCGCGGGAATCGACGTCGGGACCGAGTACGTCAAGGCGATCGTGCTGGATGGCGACGGCCGGATCGCCGGTCGCGCCGCGGTCGCCACGCGGGGCTATTTCGAGGACCGCGCCTGGGAGGCCTTGCACTCGTCGCTCGAGGACGCCCGGATGGCCGAGGCGGACCTGCGGGCGCTCGGTGCCACCGGCTTCGGGTCGGGTCGAGTGGCTCAAGCAACGGCTCGATTCTCCGAGGTCGCCTGTCATGCCACCGGCGCCTTTCACCATCTGGGTCACGCGATGACGCTGGTGGTTCTCGGAGGTCACGATCCCCAGGTCGTCAGCGTCGGTCCGGACGGTAGCCTTCGGGCCAGTCGAGGGGCTCGGAGCTGCGCGATGGGGCTGGGCAGCTTCCTGATGTACGCGGCACGCCACCTCGACGTCCACCCGACCCGGCTCGAGGAGCTGGCCGCCGCGGCGAGCACAGCGGCGCCGGTGAGCAGCTACTGCTCGGTGTTCGGCAGCACCGCGATTCTCGAGCGACTCCGTGAAGGCGCCACCCGCGAGGACGTGGCGATGGGCTCGATGTGGTCGGTCGCGGAGCGGGTGGTCGAGATCGGCGGGCTCGAGCCCCCCGTAGTGGCCGCCGGAGGCGTCGCGGAGTTCTTCCCCGGGGTGCTCCGCGGCCTCCAGGCGTTGACCCACGTCGAGGTTCGGACTGCACCCGAACCCATGTTCACCGCCGCCGTGGGGGCGGCCTTGCAGGCGAGACGATCATGACCCAGCTGGCGAGCTCCGCCGCCCTCAAGGCCACGATGGCGCGCTACTTTCAGGCGCTCGGCGATGCGGCCGAGCGGAAGACGGCGCCGGTGGCGTGGTGCACCAGCGTCGGCCCGGCCGAACTGCTCCGAGCCCTCGGATTCCAGGTATTTTTTCCGGAGAATCACGCGGCCATGCTGGGGGCCGCGCGCCAGGCGAACCGAGTCATGCCGCTGGCGCACGCGATGGGGTACTCCCAGGACATCTGCTCCTACCTCACGACAGACATCGGCGCCTTCCGTCTGGACGAGTCGCCGCTCGCGAGCTACGGACTGCGCGGCGTGCCCCGGGCCGACATCCTGGTCTTCAACACCAACCAGTGCCGCGACGTTCGGGACTGGTTCGAATACTACGGTCGGCATTGGCAGGCGCCGGTGGTGGGCATCCGATCTCCGCGATACCTGGACGAGGTCCGCGAGGATGACGTCGACGGCGTGGCGCGACAGATCGAGGCCATCATCCCGCCGCTCGAGGCGGTCGCCGGGCGTCGGCTGGATGCTGCGGCGCTCGCGGAGACCGTTCGGCTGTCGCGGCGGCTCTCCGATCTCTGGGGCGCGTGTCTCGACACCGCCGCCCATCGACCCGCGCCGCTCACCTTCTTCGACAGTACGATCCACATGGGGCCGGCCGTGGTCCTCCGGGGCGCCGTCGAAGCCTGCACGTACTACGAGCTTCTGTTGGCGGAACTCGAGCAGCGGACTCTGGCCGGCCAGGCCGCGATCCCGGACGAGGCGTTGCGCGTCTACTGGGATGGGATGCCGATCTGGGGCCGACTCCGCGCGCTAAGCGAGCTGTTCGCTGAGTTTCGGACCAACGTCGTGGCCTCGACCTATTGCAACAGCTGGGTCTTCTCCGCCCTCGACCCCGACGACCCGGTCCACTCGATGGCGAGAAGTTCGCTCGAGTTGTTCATCGTCCGTTCGGAGCAGCCTAAGGAGGAGTACCTCGAGCGGATGGTCCAACGCTACCAGGTGGATGGGCTCATCTTCCATGACTGCCGGACCTGTCCCAACAACTCGAACACCCGCTACGGGATGCCCCAGCGGATGACCGAGCGGCTCGGACTCCCGACCCTGGTCCTCGACGGCGACGTCAACGACCTCCGCTGCTTCTCCGACGAGCAGGCGCGCACCAACGTCGAGGGCTTCGTCGAGCTGCTGACCGACCGACGACCGGCTGGCACGAGGTGACTGGGACGATGCGCCATTGGGCTGGCGTCGACGTCGGGTCATGGAACACCAAGGCGGCGGTCATCGACGAGGCCCGGCAGGTCGTGGGCACGGCGGTGGTTCGAAGCGGAGCCGACCTGAAGGGAGCGTCCGAGCGGGCCCTGCGTGAGGCACTTGTGGCGGCGGCGCTCGACCCCACCCGTCTGGTCCAGGTTTGGGCGACCGGGTTCGGTCGTCGGTCGGTGTCGTTCGCACAGGGGTCGCGGACCGAATTGGACTGTCACGCTCGGGGCGTGGCTGCCTACGTCGCGGGCCCGTTGACAGTGATCGACCTCGGCGGACAGGACTCCAAGGTTATTCGAGTGGGCGCCGACGGGCGGCGACTGGCTCACCGGATGAACAGGAAGTGCGCTGCGGGAACCGGCAGCTTCCTCGAAGAGATCGCCCTCCGGCTCGGGACCGACGTCTCGAAGCTCGACGCGTTGGCGGGTACCGCGAGCGAGGACCTGGAGCTGGGAAGTTTCTGCACCGTGTTCGCGGGCACCGAGCTGTTGAGCCTGATCCGCGTCGGCAAGCGGCCCGGCGACCTTGCCCGCGCGGCCTACCGATCGCTGATCAAGCGAGTCATCGAGATGGATGTGCTGCAGGGCACGATCGTCGCCACGGGTGGCGTGTTCGGTCACCACGCCACGATGGTGCGGCTGCTGGAGGGTCAGCTCGGGCGGACAGTGATTGTACCGCCCCATCCACAAGAGATGGGCGCGTTCGGTGCGGCGCTCGCCGCGCAGGAAAGCTCTCTGATACCCGCCGGGAAAGAGGCCTCGCCGCCGGCGGCTCGCCAGGACGAAGACGATGAATAGGCCGACAGAACGGCGTGGACGTCAGATCGCGTCGCATGCCCGTCAGGCCGAATGCCATGGTCCGGAGCTGCGATGCCGCCTCTCGACGCCGGGTATCCCGGAGTCGCTTGGTGCGCTGCTCCGCCGGCAGGTTCGTCAATTCGGCGATCGACCGATGCTTCGCGAGCTCGGTTCCGATGGGCCGCGCGACACGACCTGGCGCGAGTTCGCGGCCCAGGTCGGGGCCTTCGCGGCCTTTCTCGAGGCCTCGGGGGTGAGTCGGGGAGACCGTGTCGTGGTGATCTCCCCGAACCGCAGCGAGATGCTAATCGCGGAGTTCGCCGCCGCCGGTTTGGGCGCCATCCACGTGCCGCTCTTCGCCGGGTACTCGCCCGAGCAAACCCAGACCCTTCTGGATCATGCCGACCCGGTCATGCTGGTGGTCGCGAATGTCCGTCAGCTGAAGCGACTCGCGCCGCCGGCCGGAGTGCGGGCCGTGGTCTCGCTTGATCCGCTTCCGGACCGGACGACACCGGCGCTTGAGTTCAGGACGACGTTGGCGGCCAGCGCCGCCTCGACCTGGCTCGATCGTGCCGCCACCGTCGATCCGAAACTCCCCTGCCTCATGCTCTACACCTCTGGCACGACCGGCCTCAACAAGGGCGTGCTGCTTTCGCACGACAATCTGCTATCGCAGCAGCGTGCGCTCTCGGCCGGCGTCTGGGCGATCGGACCGTCGGACCGGTTGCTGTCGTATCTTCCCTGGCACCACAGCTTCGGCGGGAACTTCGAGAAATTCGCTGCCCTCGCCAACGGGGCGCTCCTGGTCATCGACGACAGTCAGGGGCGCCATTTCGATCGGCTGCTCGCCAACTGGAAAGCGATTCGACCCACGGTGTATTTCAGTGTGCCCAAGCTGTTCCAGCAGCTGGTGACCCATGTCGAGATCCACCGCGAGGACGAGGCGCTGATCTTCCATCCCGGCCTGCGATTCGTCTTCACCGCGGCCGCGCCGCTGCCAGCGCACCTCAGTCGCTTCTTCGCCGCGCGGGGAATACCGGTGCAGGAGGGGTGGGGGCTCACGGAAACGTCGCCCTGCTGCACCGTGACGGATCCGGACGAGGCGCGGGATCCGGGGGTCGTAGGGTACCCGATTCCGGGAGTGACACTTCGTCTCGCGGGGGATGGTGAGATCCTGGTCCGCGGGCCAAACGTGATGAGCGGCTATTTCCGCGATCCGGAAGCCACGGCCCGCGCCCTGCCGGGTGATGGCTGGTTTCATACGGGTGACGTCGGCGAATACGCCGGGACCGCTCTTCGACTCCTGACGCGAAAGGATCGGGTCTTCAAGCTTCTCAACGCTGAGAAGGTTGTTCCCACCACGCTGGAGCAGGCGATCGCGAGCCGCAACCCGTACATCCGGCACGTGATCGTGGCGGGGGAAGGACGCGAGCACCTCTCGGCGCTGATCTTTCCGGACTTTTTTCGGATCGAACAGGAGTTCGGAACCGATCGTGAGGCGGCTGAGCGGGCGGTCAAGGCCTCGCTCCGCGACACCTTGCTCGCCTTCAACGGGGAGCATCCCGTCAAGTACGAGCGGATCCAGGCCTTCGCGCTGGTGAGCCGGGAGCTGTCGATCGAGGACCAGGAGCTCACCCCGTCGCTCAAGGTCCGGTTCCGCAACGTGCTCGAGTCTTCCGCCGGCTACCTCGAGGCGATCTATCAGCCCACGGCTGACTGTGATTGTCGCTTCCTTCGCAAGGTGATGCGGCTAACGCCAGACGATCGACGCTGCTTCCTGGGCGGCGAGCGGCGCCTGGACCAGTGTCACACCTGTGCCGGTTTCGTCTTCGACGAGACTGGACCGAACCCGGTGGGAGGCGCCACGTGACGAATCGGCGCGACTACGTCGCCTGGGCAATGACCGCACCGAGCCAACCTCTCATGCGTCGGACCGGTCCGGTTCCGACACCCGGCCCCGACGAGGCGCTGGTCGAGGTCGCCGGGTGCGGGGTCTGTCACACCGACCTCTCGTTCCTCTTCCAGGGTGTCCGGGTTCGCAGCGCCTTGCCGCTGGTTCTTGGTCACGAGGTCAGCGGATACGTTCGCGCGGTCGGCGGCTCCGGAGATCAGACGCTCATCGGGCGCCCCGTAGTCGTCCCTGCGGTGCTTCCCTGCGGCGAGTGTGACCTCTGCCGTGCCGGCCGTCGCACCATCTGCCGCCGCCAGATCATGCCCGGCAACGACCGAGATGGCGGCTTCGCGAGTCACATGGTGGTGCCGACCCGTTTCCTGTGCCCAATTCCGGCCGCCGCGCTTGCGCGCCATGAGGTATGGGAGCTGGCCGTGGTGTCGGACGCGGTCGCCACGCCCTTTCAGGCGGTCCTGCGGGCCGAGGTCGGACCCGACGACCTGGCGGTGGTGGTGGGAGCAGGTGGGATTGGAATCCACGCCGTCCAGATCGCGGCTGCGGCTGGAGCCACGGTAATCGCGGTCGACGTCGACGCTGGCAAGCTGGAGCAGGCTCGCGTGGCCGGGGCTCGGGCCACCGTCGATGCCAGCGGGAGGACCGCCAAGGATCTCAGAAGCCGGGTTCGGGCCGAGGCCGAAACCTTGGGTGCCTCGCCTTTTCGCTGGCAGATCTTCGAGACGTCGGGAACCCGCTCCGGACAGGAGACGGCCTATGGGCTGTTGAGCTACGGAGCAAGCCTGGCGGTGGTCGGGTTCACGATGGATAAGGTCGAGATCTGTCTCTCGAACCTGATGGCTTTCGACGCGGTGGCGCGGGGCAACTGGGGGGCAGACCCGCTGGTCTATCCCGAGCTGCTCGACTGGGTAGGGCAGGGCAGGATCGCCATCAAACCGTTCGTCGAACGGTATCGGCTCGACGCGATCAACGAGGTCTTCGAACGGGCCCATCGCGGCGAGTTGGCGCGTCGAGCGGTGCTGGTGCCCTGAACCGTGGGGGAGGCATGGAATCGATTGATGTCCTGATGGCCGAGCACCGGCTGATCGAGCGGGTGCTCGATGCCACGGAGTCGGCGGCCGGCCGGCTCGAGCGCGGCGCGACGGTCCGAGCGGGCTTCTTCGAGGAGGTCGTGGAGTTCCTGATCGGGTTTGCTGACGGGTGCCACCATCACAAGGAGGAGGACGTTCTTTTTCCGGCCATGGTTCGCGCCGGTCTGCCTCGAGACGAGGGACCAATCGCCGTCATGCTGGCCGAGCACGAGCAGGGTCGGGCGCTCGTTCGAGCCATTGGCGAGGGAGCGGCCGCGCTCGGGTCCGGCGATTCGGCGGCCGCGGGCGGTCTGGTCGCGGCCGTCCGCGGCTATGTGGCGCTCCTCCGTGCCCACATCCAAAAGGAAGACCAGATCCTCTTCCCGATGGCCGCGCAGCTGCTCTCGGCCGAGGCTGAGCACTCGCTGATCCAGGGCTTTGATCGGGTCGAGCGAGAGGACGTGGCGCCCGGTGGACACACTCGACTCCACGATCTGGCCGCGGCGTTGGTGCGCGAAGGCGAGGCCGTGGCGCAGTGAGCGAAAGGGCAAGCCTCCTGGCGCTGGAGATCAATGGCGAACGACATCGCATCGCGGTCGAGCCTGGCGCCACGCTCCTCGAGACCCTCCGGTACGGCGCGGCGCTCACCGGGACCAAACAGGGCTGCGACACGGGGGACTGCGGGGCCTGCACCGTCCTGCTCGACGGGCGACCCGTGCTCTCGTGCTGTATCCTCGCGGTCGAGGCCGAGCCCCACCGGATCACCACCATCGAGGGGCTCGGCTCGCCCAGCGGGCCCTCTCGGGTTCAGCGCGCCTTCGATCAGGCAGGAGCCCTCCAGTGCGGATTCTGCCAGCCCGGCATGATCGTGTCGACGACAGCCCTGCTGGCGCGGAACCCGGCACCCAGCCGGGAGGAGATTCGGGCCGCGCTCGCTGGCAATCTCTGTCGCTGCACGGGATACACCAAGATCATCGAGGCCGTCGAGCTGGCGGCGTCTGACGCCCCGTTGGCCGACCGGATCCAGGTTGCGCCAGCATCTGATGGTCGTGTGATGATCGGCGCGCGCGGCCGGAAGCCTGATGCCATCGCCAAGGCCGTTGGAGCGACCAAGTACACCGACGACCTTGCGCTTCCGCGGATGGCCCACGGCGCCATCCTCCGGTCGCCCCATGCCCACGCTCGAATCGTATCGCTCGACCCAACCCCGGCGCTCGCCCTCGACGGGGTCTACGCGGTGGTGATCGGCGACGAGCTGCCGACCAGCTTCGGGATCATTCCCTGGACGCCGGACGAAACGGCCCTCGCCCGCGGGGTGGTGCGCTACGTAGGCGAAGGAGTCGCGGCCGTGGCCGCCCGGGACGAAGCGACTGCGCGGATGGCGCTTGGGTTGATCGAGGTGACCTACGAGCCGTTGCCACATGTCCTCTCGCCGGTCGAGGCACTGGCGTCGGACGCCCCGCTGGTGCATGCGGTCGACTGGAAGGGCCGTCCCCGGACGGACAACATCTGCAAGGACGTGGCTCTCGACTTCGGCGACGTGGACGACCAGCTGGCCCGCGCCGCCGTTGTGGTCGAAGGCGAATGGCACTACGGGGGCTCGACCCATGCTCCGATTGAGCCGCACTGCGCTATCGCCAACTGGGGTCCCGATGGCGACCTGACCGTCTGGTCGTCAACGCAGGTGCCCCACTACCTCCACCGCGAGCTGGCCCGTGTGCTCGAGATCGCTCCGACGCGGATCCGGGTCATTCAACCCGCACTGGGGGGCGCGTTCGGCGGCAAGTCGGAGCCGTTCGATCTCGAGTTCTGCGTGGCGGTGCTCGCCCGCAAGGCTGGCCGGCCGGTCAAGATCCTGTACACTCGGGAAGAGGTGTTCGCCGCGCACCGCGGGCGTCACCCGATGGACTTTCGGTTTCGCTTGGGTTGCGATGCCGACGGGCGGATCACGGCCGTGGACTCAGACGCCACCCTCGACGGCGGTGCGTACCACTCCTTCGGGTTGGTCACGGCCTACTACGCTGGCCAGCTGCTGACCGGGCCGCTCCGGTTCGGCTCATACCGCTTCCGCTCCCGCCGGGTGTACACCAACAAGCCCGCCTGCGGGCCCAAGCGCGGTCACGGATCGGTCCAGCCGCGGTTCCCGCTGGAAACGGCGCTCGACGAAGCGGCGTTCGCGCTGGGTCTCGATCCAATCGAGATTCGTCGTCGAAACGCGATGCGGAGCGGCGAGGATACGATCAACGGCATGCACCTCGGGAGCTGCGGTGTGCTCGAGTGTCTCGATCGGGTCGAGGCCGCCTCCGGCTGGACCGAGCGCCGTCACCGCCTGCCGCCCGGCCGGGGGCTAGGGGTGGCGACGAGCATGTACATCAGCGGGACCGCCTATCCGATCTATCCGAACGAGATGCCCCAATCCGGCGTAATGATTCTGGGCGATCGCTCGGGGCGCCTCACCGTGTTCTCCGGCACCAGCGAGATCGGTCAGGGCAGCTCCGCGATGCTGGCCTACGTCGTGGCGGAGGAGACCGGAGTGCCGGTGGAGCAGATCACCGTGGTCGCCGGCGATACCGGGCTGACTCCAGTCGACCTGGGGTCCTACAGCTCGCGGGTGACCCTGATGGCGGGCGAGGCCGCGCGTGAGGCGGGCGCGGCGTTGGGGCGGTGGATGGCGGAGGCGCTGGCCGAGCACTGGCGCGTGCCGGTAGAACGGCTTACCCGCTCCCTGGGAGCCTGGCACGCGGACGATCGCACCCTGGTCACCGGCGAGGTGCTCCAGCTGGCCGAAGTGAAGTTCGGGACGCTCGTGACGCGGGGCGGGTTCAGGACCATGAAGCTCGGCGGCGACTACCGCGGCGGTACCATCGGCGCATCGCCGGCCTACTCGACCACGGCCCATGTCGCGGAGGTCGAGGTCGACCTGGCGACCGGCGTCGTGCGAGTGGAGAAGATCTGGGCCGCTCACGACTGTGGCCGGGCGCTCAACCCGGTGGCGGTGGAGGGGCAGATCGAGGGCTCGGTCTATATGGGGTTCTCCGAAGCGATGTTCGAGGGCTGGGCCTTTCGATCCCAGGGCCTCCATCAGGGACCTAACCTGCTCGACTACCGCATCGCTACCAGCGTAGACACGCCCGACATCGCGGCGCTGATCGTCGAGCAGCCGGATCCCAACGGACCGTACGGCGCCAAGGAAGCAGGCGAAGGACCACTGCATCCGGCCATCCCCGCCATCGCCAACGCGATCCGGCATGCGTGCGGCGCCCGGCTTCGCGAGCTGCCTTTCACGCCGGAACGGGTCCTCGCCGCGATCCGGGAGGCGCCGCGATGATGCCGGTGCCGCCGGTCTCGGTTCACTTCCCGAGCACACCGGCCGAGGCCGTGGCCCTGCATGCCGCTCGGCCCGAGGCGCGCTACCTCGCGGGTGGTACCGATCTGATCCCGAATCTCAAGCACGGGCTCTATGCCGCGACCGACCTCGTGAGTCTGACCCGGCTGGCTCTCTGCGGGGTGTCGGTAGACCGCGGCGCGGTCACGATCGGCGCCGGTACGATCCTGGCCGATCTGGCAGACCACCCGGTGCTGCTGGCCGAGCTGCCGGCGCTGGCCGACGCCCTCGGGCTGGTGGCCGGGCCGCTCCATCGCAATCGGGCTACCATTGGAGGCAACGTGATGCTCGACACCCGGTGCCTCTACTACAACCAGTCGGCGTTCTGGCGCCGAGCGTTGGGCCACTGCTTGAAGCGCGATGGCGATCGTTGCCACGTGATCGGGTCCGGACGCCGTTGCATCGCCGCGGCCTCAAATGATTCCGCACCACTGCTGATGGCCTTGGATGCCCAATTGAGCTTCGAGACCCTCGATGGCACCCGAGACCTGCCGATTCGGAGCCTCTACGCCGTGGACGGCCGGGTGGACCAGCACCACACGGTTTCCCGATCGGCCCTGCTCACGGCAATCCGGATCCCGGCGCCGATGGGAGGCCGCCGCCTGGCTGCGTACCGCAAGGTCCGTCGTCGCGGCGCGATCGACTTCCCTCAACTCGGCGTGGCGGTGACGCTCGAGGTCGGCCCGCCGGACGCGGAGCGGGTGGTCCGCTTCGCGGCGGTCCTGGGTGCGCTCATGCCGCAGCCCCGGCTCCTCACAGGTGTCGAGTTCGTGGTCGGTACCCGGCTTGAGGACGCGATCATCGCCCGAGTTGCGGCGAGGGCAGCGGAACAGGCCCATGCTCAGGAATCGATCCACGGATCGCCGGAGTGGCGAAAGGACATGGCGGGAGTGGAAATGCGACGCGCGCTCGAAGCGATACGGGCATCGTTCTGAGCGGAGCGCGACGCCCGGTTTCAGGGTTCGACCGATCGAAGGCTGAAGGCACTCGCTCAGCGGACATCGCGCCATCGTCGCAGCCCGCGAGCCACGCTCGACAGCAGCCCGGTGAACGTAGCCAACCAAGCCACCAACCCGACGTAGATGAAGTAGCGCGGAATGGGTTCGAGAAATCGCAGCGCCATGGCTCGCGAGATGGCCAAAGTGCACACGCTGTACATCCCCAACGGGAAGACCGCGCCCCAGTACAGCGGATCATACCGGAGCGGGAATCGCTTGTAGACGTGGCGCCAAATGGCGAGGATGACGAGCATCGGTAGCCACCAACTGCCCGTGGCCCAGTAGAAGATCGTGAAGCCCTTCAAGAACGGCAAGGTGGACAGGAGGAAAGGGGCGTGCGTCGTATTGGTGATCAGCACCGCGCCCACCAGCGTCGAGATGGCCATCGCACCCATGTTGATCCAGTACGGCGGCGTCAGATCGCTCGGGGAGAAGCGAAAGAAGGTATAGCGATAGAAGATCAGGGAGATCATCCAGATGTAGAGCATCCCGCCCCAACGCCACATCGACAACGCGAAGAAGTTCATGGTCAGGCGGTACGGCTCGAAGAAGTCGGACAGCTGCGCGCTCAAGAGAGCCACGGATTGCGTGGCCACGACCGCCAGCAGCCAGGCTCCACTGATGCCCTGAGCCAGGCTGGGCTTCTCCTCCTTGACGGTGAGCCCGGTGAAGATGGTATAGGTGAGGACGATCCACAGGACCAGTCCCAGGAGCCAGAGTCCGGCCGCGGTGCGATAGCCGCCCCGGATCTGGATGAACTGGCTTCCGAGCACGCAAGTGGCGGCGACCACCGTGAAGAACGCGGGCCCACGGGTGTGGTCGAGCAGGTCGGCACGGACCCGGTGGGCACACCGCGCAAGCCGAGCGACGCTCAAGGCCCAGCAGATCCCATAGGTGGCCAGATTGAGGACGAACAGGGCGACGCCGATTGCCCGGAAACCGAGCGAGTATGCCGCGATCGACACGCTGCCGGTCGCCATGACCATTGCGAACACCGCGGGCGAGAGCCCCTCAACGAGGCTACGGAGCGGAGCCCGGATGCCGGCCATCCTGCTTCAGCTCTCCCGCGGGTTTTCAACCTGCCGCAGCAGCGCGGGGCTGGTCGTGGACACCAGTCGTCGGATCACAAGGTGCATCCATACCAGACAGAGCATGGCGACGATCGTGAGCAACATCCAGCAGGTGGTCCAGATGCCAGTCGCATCCAGCAGGTAGCCGAAGAGGATCGGGTAGACGAAGCCGCCCAGGGCCCCCAGCATGCTGACGAGACCGCCCACCGCCCCAACCCGGCCGGGGAAGTAGTCGGCGATGTGCTTGAACACGGCGCCGCTCCCAAGGCCCATGAGCACACCCAGCACCACTACCAGCACGGCGAAGATCCAGCGGTTGGCCTGGAAGTAGATCCGGGTGGTGCCGCGGATGAGTAGTTGCCCCGTCGCGACCCGATCCCCAACCTGGATCGCCGGCGCATGCTCAACGGAAACAGTGGGGAGGAGCAGGTGCCGCTCGTCGGTGTGATGGATCCCGACCCGCAATTCCGCCTCGCCGGGCGACGAGCGCTGTAATGGGTAGCGGTCGTCGCCTACGACCACTTCGTGCTCCGACACCGAGGTCACGACGCCCGGTCGGGTGGCCAAGACCCCCTGCCCTGGCGCCCGGAGCTCCAGCCGGGGCGGGTAGAGGAGGACGAGCACGGCCACCAGGAGGCCGAGCGACCAGTACATCACTGCACGTGCCCCCAGGCGGTCTGAGAGCCAACCACCGAGTGCCCGGAACAGTCCGGACGGGAGGGAGAAGACCGAGGCCAGGGTGCCGGCGGTCACCATCGTCAGCCCGTACACGTTGACGTAGTAGGGAATGAGCCATTGGGAGAGGGCTACGAACCCACCGAAGAGCAGGAAATAGTAGAGGCCGAAACGCCACACGCGAATGCTTCCGAGCGGGGCCAGCCGTTGCCTGAGGGAGGCCGTGGGACTGGCGCGGCGGGGATGGGTCGCGATCCAGAACAGCAGCGCCGTCGCGAGCAGGATCGCCGCATAGAGGCGAGGGAATAGTCGCCATTGCTCCGTGAGCGAATCACTCCGGGTCAGGAAGTCGAGGAGCCGAGGCGCCATGGCGGCGGTGAGCGCGGCGCCGAGGTTGCCCATCCCGAACACGCCCAACACGCTGCCCTGACGCTCAGGAGAGAACCAGACCGAGATGTAGGCCACGCCCGCGGCAAACGAGGCGCCCGCCGTGCCGAAGCCCAGGCCAGCGATCAGAAACCCCCAGAATCCATCGGCCAAGCTGGCGCCGTAGGTGGCGGCCGCCGCGGCCACCATGATGGCGACCATGATCCGGCGGCCCCCGAGTCGATCCGCCAGGAGGCCGGCGGGCAGTCGCAACAACGAGCCGGAGAGCACGGGAACGCCGATGAGCCAGCCCATCTGGGTCGTGCTGAACGCGTACACACCCCGGTCGACCAGGTAGGTCATCAGGACGCCGTACATCATCCACACCGCGAAGCAGACCGTGAACGCCCCGGTGCTCGCCGCGAGGACGCTGATAGCCTTGGCGCGATCGGTCAGGGCCATTCGGCGGCTATGTCGAACAAAGACCTAGGGGTGCGGCGCGATGCCACGCTCGACGTACGCCACGACGGCCCAAAGTGAATCCGCCGACAGGCTGCCCCTGAACGCTGGCATCAGCGGTGGGATGCCGGCGGCGGCCCGAAGAAAAATCTGCTCCGGCCGCGCCCCGGCCTTGAAGACCCCGGCTGCCAGGTTGGCCGGTCGTGTGGGGAGCGATGTGGCGAGTGGACCGTCGCCGTGGCCAGCCGCGCCGTGACAGGTAGCGCAGTTGGATGCGTAGAGCGTCGCCCCTAGGGTGAGATCATCCACGCTTGGGCGCGGAGGGACCACGACAGGAGCGCCGCTCGAGGGTCGATCGCGCCACAAACCGTTCAGAACCCGAACCAGGGACCGGATCTGTTCCGGGGTAAGCTGGGTAAAGGCCGGCATTCCAGACGAGGGCAACCCTCCCTCGATCGTACGGTACAGATCGTCGTCCGACGCCACGCCATTGGTGGTCGAAATGAACCGATACTGTCCTGCCGTGAAGTCACGGGGTGGCGCACCGAACGTCGGGGAGCTTGCCCCAGGGCCATCACCATGACCGGAGACGCCGTGGCAGCGAGCACACTGGCTCACGTACAGCGGCTGACCCATGAGCTGCCCGCTGACGGTCGGCGCGTCGGGTGCGAGCGACGCGCCCGGCACCCGAGCCTGGCCCAACAGGCCGGCGGCCAGCGCGAAGATCGCGACCACGGCACCCAGACCATACAGCAACCAGGACTTGTCGCTCCGGAGCGCGAACTCCCAGCGTCGCTGAAACCGGTAGCGTACGGTTCGCATCGACTGATAGGGACGAACGAAGTAGTTGATCGGGTAGGTCCAGACGTGAACCAGTTTGGTGAACGGGAAGTAGGCGAACAGAGTCAAGGCCAGCACGACGTGCAGCTGCGTCAACAGCCCGGCGGACGCCATCAGCTCCGGCTGAGGCGACAGCCGGGCGAGGCTCGCAATCCAGGACGATGCCGTAAAGGCGATGCCGAAGATCCGGTCGACCAGCACCTGATAGAGTGCGATCGCGACAATGGGAATGAGAAAGAGGTGCACCACGTAGTCGTCGGGTTGGCTGAGAGCGCGCACTTCGGGGATGACGATCCGCCGGACCAGGGCGATGCTCGAGCCGAGCAGCACGGCGAGGCCACCGATCAATGCGGACCAGTAGAAGAATCCGACCGCGCCTTCGAAACCGAGCACACCGCCGAACAAGCCGGCCAAGTGTCCCAGAAACACCGCCAGAATGCCCCAGTGAAACAGCAGCGAGGCCAGGCCCAGCGTTCGCCGGCCGAACATGCCGCTCGCCCGGGTACTCCAGCTGAACGGCCGGCTCGCCATCCGGATGACGGGTACGGCGAAGAAGAGCGTCGCACAGATATAGGGGTATACGCCCCACAGAAAGGTCGTCACGGCTGTACCTCCAGCGGCCTGCGGGTCGCGACTGGGTCACCGAGGACGGGCAATCGCCTCGGCTGCCGGCTGCCACGACGGGTCGTCGGGGCTCCCGGGGGCTGCCAGGGCTGGATCCCGGCCAGCTGATCGAGATCCCCCGACACCAGAGATGCGAAGGCCTCGAGCAGAAAGGCGCAGGGGCTCTGATAGCTCGTCAACTTCTCGCGGAGCGGAGCGATGGCCGGCTGGATGTGCACCTCCAAGAGCCGCCGCCGCAGCGCCGGGGCCTGTCGGGGAGTACGGCCGAGACTCAGCGCCAGGAACTCGGCCACGACAGGCAGGTAGTCCGGCAGCTCCCGGCCCGCGAGCTGAAAGCCGAAGTGGCGATACAGGCCCGTCAATTCGAGCATGTAGGCGTTGCGGCCCGAGGTGCCGACCCCACGGCAGGTGGTCGGCTCGTCGAAGAGGTACGCGCCGAGATAGAGGGGGCAGGGCGGGGAGAGCTCCACGGTCTGCACGTACTCGTCGGCCGATCCTGACAGGGGATCGTTCTGAAACTGCTGCAGGGCTTTGTGCAGCGGCCCCGGTCCGTCACTGGCGGCGCCGAGCAGTCGCTCGACCCGGTTGTGATCGCGGTCATCGGGGTGGAGCAGCAGTTCCGCGATGAGGCGGTAGCCCGAATCCAGCCACGAGGCATCCATCTCAGCTGCCCACCTCGGTCCGCCCGCCGTGCGCCACGGTGCGGCGCCGTGGCGAGGCCGAGGCGCCGAGCTCGCGGAAGCCGGCGAAGCCTCGCTCTACGTAGGGCGCGTTGTCCGTGCGTTCCCGCCGGGTCGTCGGGATGACGAACCGTTCGTGGTAGTGCGCCAGCGCCAAGAGTCGGTGCATCGCGCGGGCGTCGGCGACGCTCAGTCCCACCGCCTCGAGGATCCGGGCATCGGTCTTGCGCTCGACCCGCTCGGCTCGACGAAACGCCCGCACGGCCAGCTGGCGCAACAGCGCCACCTGGACCGGCTCCTCGTTGCCGGCGGCCAGCAAGCTGGCCAGGAACCGGACCGGGATCCGGAACTGTTCGAGCGTGGGCAGGACGCTGGCACCGTCCACCATGTTCAGCGTGCCTTCGTCGGCGGCGGTGCGCACGGGGCTCTCGGGGGGCACGTAGAACAGCGCCGGGAGGGTGCGGAATTCGGGGTGGAGCGGGAGCGCGATCTGCCACTCCTTCACCATGCGGTACACCGGCGAGCGACGGCACGCCTGCAGCCAGGCCTCGCTGATGCCGGCCTCTCGAGCGGCGGCTTGGACCTGAGGATCGTGCGGGTTCAGAATGACCTGACGCTGGGCGTCGACCAGCTGATCGTCGGGGGCGTTGGCGGCGGCCGGCACCCGATCGAGATCGTAGAGCAAGGGGCCGAGGTAGCGAATCCGGCCGGGGCACGCTTGAAAGCACGCAGGCGGCTGGCCGGTCTCGATTCGAGGATAACACAGGAGGCACTTTTCCATCTTGCCCGTGCGCCAGTTGTAATACGGCTTCTTGTACGGGCAGGCGGAGATGCACAAGCGCCACGCTCGGCAGCGGTTCTGATCGATCAGCACCACGCCATCCTCTTCCCGCTTGTAGGCGGCCCCGCTCGGGCAGGCGGCTACGCACCCGGGATTGAGGCAGTGATTGCAGATCCGCGGCAGGTACAGGATGAAGCTGTCGCGAAACTTGAGCAGGGCTCGACGTTCGTCGTCGGACAAGCCGGCCAGGTTCAGGTCCTGTCCACCCAGGCCGTCATCCGTCGCGCCGGCGCCGTTGTCTTCCCAGTTCGCCGCGTATTCCAGCGGGATGTCCTCTTCGCCGGTAATCTGCGACTTGGGGCGAGCCACGGGCTGAGAGAAGCGGGTGGGGGTCTCGGCGTGCAGGTCTTCGTAGGTGAAGGTGAAGGGCCCCTTGCCGTAGTACTCCTCCATCTGGGGCATCACCGGATTGTAGAACAGATTCATCATGGTCCAGAAGCGTGAGCCGATCCGAAGTCGAGGTCCCTCACGCCCGGGGCGATGCTCCCAGCCGCCCCGGTACCGCCGTTGGTCCTCCCACCGCTTGGGGTAGCCCATTCCCGGCTTGGTCTCGACGTTGTTCCAGAACATGTACTCCGCGCCTTCGCGGTTGGTCCACACATTCTTGCACGCCAGGGTGCAGGTGTTGCAGCCGAGACACTTGTCGAGATTGAACACCATCGCCATCTGCTGTTTGACCCGCATGGCCTCGCCTCCGGGGGTGTCAGCGCAGGGTGTAGCGCGCGGTCAAATCGCGCTCTTGGTAGATCACCTTCTTGGCTCCCGCCTCCAGCGGCATCTTGCGGATCAGCACGGCGCAATCGCGTTCGGAGGGACTGGTTCCCCAATAGTTGAGGAAGTACGTCCAGTTGGCATAACCGCCGATCATGGTGGCGGGGTTCATCATGATGCGGGTGGGCGCGTTGTTGTTGCCGCCGCGAAGGTCGCTTACGCCACGCGTGCGGGCCAGCGGTGAGAAGGGCACATTGATATGTCGCTCCGACGAGTGGTACATGATGGCGGTCTCTCGGGGCATGGTGGCGCTCACCACCGCGCGGACCACGGCGATGCCATTCTCGTTGTAGATCTCCACCCAGTCGTTGTCCCGCACGTCGATCTCCCGGGCATCCTCCTCGTTCAACCACACGACCTGGCCACCCCGGAACATGTTCAACATGTGCCAGCTGTCCCAGAACATGCTGTGGATCTGCCACTTGCCGTGGGGGGTGACGAATCGGAAGAGCTTCGATGCGGCTTCGGCGCGAGCCGGTTGACAGTCACCAATCTGGACCATGTCGACCGGCGGCTTGTAGGTGGGCAGCGCCTCGCCCAGCTCCCGATACCCGCGGTGGTCGAAGTAGATCTCCTGACGCCCGCTCAGGGTATGGAACGGCTTCAGGGTCTCGATGTTGAGCGTCCACGGGCAGTAGGTCCGTCCCGGGCTCTCGATGGCGGACCAGTGCGGCGAGGTCAAGCTCCGCCGCGGTTGCGACTGGAGGTCAGGATAGTGGTGATGGATTTCGCGGTCGCCCTCCACCAGGTGGGCGAGGGGAACGCCACAGCGGCGTTCCAGGTTGCGAAAGATCTGATGGGACACCTCGCCGTCGCTCTCTGGTGAGATCCTGAGGATCACCTCCGACACCTGCTGGGCGTCCTCGAGCGACGGCCGGCCATTGCGCTCGCCAACCAGATGGCTCGCCTTGAGCTCTTCACATACCTCGGTGAGGTCGCCCATGATGCCCTTGGCGCCGTAGCCGTCCGGGCGGCAGACCCGGGGACCCAGCGTGACGTACCGGTCATGCACCGCCGTATAGTCGCGGGTGACCACGTGCACCTTCGGGAAGGTCTTCCCGGCCACCGGCTCCACGTCTCCCGACTTCCAGTCCCGGAGCTCGCCCATCGGCTGCGCCAGCTCGTCCGGACTGTCGGTGATCATCGGTGTCATGACGAGATCTTCCAACGGCTCCGGCAAGTAGGTGCGGGCCAGTTCGCTGACCTTGGCCGCCACCGCTTTGAATGCCTCCCAGTCGTGACGGGTCTCCCACGGGGGTCGTGGGCCGGCGTGAACGGATGGAAGAAGGAATGCAGGTCGGTGCGTCAGATCGTACTTCTCGTACCAGTGGGCAGTCGGGAGCACGATGTCGGAGTAGTTGGCCGAGGGTCCATCCGAAGATTGACGTTGACCACCAGGTCGAGCTTGCCCAGCGGGGCCTGGTCGTGCCAGTGAACGTCGTCCACCAGTCCCTTCGCCCGATCCTCCCCGAGCACGTTGTTGTGGGTTCCGAGGAGTGTGCTTCAGCGCATGCTCGTGCCCGCGCATGCTGGTGCCCAACAGGTTGCCTCGGTAGATCCAGAGGACTTTGGGCTGATTCTCCAGGGCATCGACGTCCTCGAGGGCGAAGCGGAGGCGTCCCTCCTTGAAGCCCGCGACCACGTAATCGGCAACCTGCTGCTCGGTCTGGGCCCCCGCAGCCCGGGCTTCCCGAATCAGCTGCAGGGGATTGAGCGATCCACCGAGGGATAGAAGGGAGCCAGCCCAGCCGAACCGCCATCACGTTCTGATCCGCGGCATGGCGACCCTTGGCCGGAAACTGAGTGGCCCAGGGCGCCCAGAGCGGGTCCAGCACCATCCCGTCGTAACGCCACTGATCAGTGTGGAAGTAGAAGTACGAGGTGCTGTTCTGATGCCGGGGTGGTCCCGTCCAGTCCGCCGCGTTTCCCAGCGTGCCGATGGCGGCGTACGGCCGAATCTTTTCGGTTCCCACGTAGTGGGCGAAGCCGCCGCCGTTCTTCCCCATACATCCGGTGAGAATGCCCATGACGCCCTGGGCCCGATAGATCAGGGAGCCACCGTGGTACCAGTGGAGCACGCCGGAGCCGGTGATGAACAGGCTCTTGCCTTCGGTCTTCTCGGCGTTGTCCGCCCATTCCCGGGCCACGCGAAGCACCATGGCCCGGTCGACGCCGGTCTCCTGTTCCTGCCAGGCGGGTGTGTACGGCAGATCCGGATCGTCGTAGCTGCTGGGGTAGTCGCCTGAGAGCCGCGAGCGATGCCCATCTGCGCCATCAAGAGATCGAAGGCCGTGGTCACGAGCACCTCGCCCTGTCGAGTGGCGAGTCGCCTCGCCGGGACCCCGCGCCGCCAGGCTCGAGCGGCGCGGCCCTTGCCCTCCGTGGCGCCCAGGGTCGTGTCAAACGTGTCCGTGAAGTCGGCGAACTGGACTTGCACCTCTTCGGACGGATCGGCCTCACCGTCGAGCAGGCTCAACAACGGATCGAACGCCGTCCCCGTCCGAACGTCCTCGGACTTCAGGTTCCAACGACCGGTCTGCCGCTCCTCCCAGCGGAATCCCACCGAGCCACCGGGCAACCGCAGGTCGCCGGTCCAGCGGTCCATCATCACCAGCTTCCATTCGGCCAGCTCCTCCCCCGAAAACTCGGCCACGTCACTGGCCCGAAGGAAGCGGCCCTTGAGATAGCTTCCATCTTGATCGGGCTCGAGAACCACGAGGAATGGCAGATTGGTGTACTTCTTCACGTAGTCCCGGAAGTAGGGCACCTGGCGGTCGACATAGTACTCCTTCAGGATCACGTGAATGCAGGCCAGCAGATAGGCGGCGTCGGTGCCAGGGCGCACCGGAACCCAGAGGTCGGCGAACTTGGTGACGTCTGAGTAGTTGGGAGCGAGGTTGACGATCTTGCCGCCGTTGTACTTATGCTCAGACGCGAAGTGGGCGTCGGGAGTCCGGGTCATCGGCAGGTTGGAGCCGATCACCATCCAGTAGGTGCTCTGATACCAATCGGCCGATTCATGAACGTCGGTCTGGTCGCCCCACATCATCGGCATGGTGTGAGGCAAGTCATGATACCATTCGTAGAAGCTGAGCATCGTGCCGCCCAGCAGATTGCAGAACCGGTGCCCCGAGAGGAAGCTCACCATGCTCATCGCCGGGATCGGCGAGAAGGACGCCAGCTTGTCGGGGCCATACTGTTTGATCGTGTGGATGATTGCCGCCGCCCAGATCTCGGTAGCCTGATCCCAGGTGGCACGCGTCCAGCCGGCTTTGCCACGAGCCTGCTGATAGGCGCGCTTGCGCTCCGGGTGTTCGACGATGGCCGCCCACGCCTCGACCGGCCCCTTGCCGGCGGCTCGCTCCTGCTGGTAGAGGTCGAACAGGACCCGGCGAACGTAGGGGTACTTGGGTCGGACTGGACTGTACGGATACCAGGACGAGGAAATGCCCCGCTGACAACCGCGCGGCTCGTAATTGGGGGTCTCGGAGTCGATCTGGGGCCAATCGGTCTTCTGCAGCTCCCAACAGATCAGCCCATCCTTGACGAACACCTCCCAGGAGCAGGAGCCCGAGCAGTTGACGCTGTGACTGGTCCGGACCGACCGGTCGTACGACCACCGCTCGCGGTAGAAATCCTCCCAGTCCCGCGGTTCGTCGGCCACGCGAAACCAGCGCGACCCGCTGCCGCCGTTTGGAGCGGTCATGGCGATTCTCCTCCTCGGGAGTCGGGCCCCGTGGGCTCAAGGCCGCCGGCGATTCGAAATACCTCGACGAAGGGACGGAAGTCACGAGCCGTGCCGTAGATGGCGACGATGCCGTTGCGCCGCCGGTCGTACACCAGGTTGACAACCACGTTGCGGCCCAGGGGATGCTGCCGCGCGAGGCCCTCGACCGGGTCACTCTCCAGTGCTTGAACAGAGACATAGGCCAGGCCGGCTGGATGCTCCTGCAGCCAGACCTCGTACTCCCAGTCGTTCAGCCGGACGCTCGCCTCTCGGGTCGACAGCGACGGGTCGGACGGGTCGATCTCCCACTGGAACACCGGCGGCCAACCGGTGTAGCGGTCCTCGGCAACGCTCGACTCCGGCGAGGGGAGGGCCTCCGGCCCCGCCTCGCCGTAGCCCACCTCGGGTGCGACCCCCACCCGGCCCAGCATGATCCCCAGCTCGTCCGGCGGCGGAGCCACGCCATCCTCGAGCATCTCGGCTTGGAGAGGAGTTCGGTGGCGAGCTGGGCCGAGCTCATCGTCGCCCAAGACGGGCAGCGGACGCCCACCACGCGCACCCGGCCCACGGCCGCCGTCCAGCGGCTCCGGGCTCGACTGATTGGCCATCAACGACCTCCGGTTGGGAGCCAACGACCACATGGCTTGGCACTCGACCAAACGGTAGCGGGAGGGTCTTACAACACGCTTACAGGAGGGACCGATGAGATCCGCGCCGCGGGGCAAGCCTCAAGCCGCCCCTGTCCGGATGCAGCGCCCGCCGGGGAGGCCCGGGGCGGCTCGGGGGGGCGGGCGTTCGAGCGACCAGCCCCCTCGGCTCAGAGGGAGGGGTGCCAGAACTGATCGACCGAGGTGGACCTGACGGCCGGAACCAGGAGATGAGCCGTCGCGGCTGGGCGTTCGGACCACTCGCGGTGCCGCCTGGTCTGATGTTGCTCAATGCCGGAGACGAGGCTATCGTCCCGCCGGCTGCTCGAGGACCTCGCCGACACCGTGGATCTGCTCAGGGCGGGGAAGATCGTCGCCCGCAAGGGCCGCTCCGCCTACACCGTGTGAAACCCCCACTCTCTGGCTCGCCGAAGGTGCCGCGCATGCTTCGCCCGATTTCGTTCGCGACCATGCTGCTCGTAACGACCGCGCCGGGCGCTGGCGCCCAGTCCTCGCGCTTCGAGGTGACGCTCTCGGCGGCGGCGCATCCGGGCCCGCTCACAGGGCGGCTGCTGGTGGCGGTCTCGAAGCGAACCGGCACCGAGCCCCGCCTCTTGATCGGGCCGCAGGGCCCGGCCCTGTTCGCGGTCGACCTCGAAGGGCTCCGCCCCGGCGAGCCGGTCTCGGTCGATGGCGGCTCGCTGGGCTTTCCGATGCCCCTCGGCGAGCTGCCGGCCGGCGACTATCGGGTCCAGGCCATTGTGAACGTCTACGACCGGCTCGAGCGCGCCGACGGTCACACCATCTGGGTCCCCTGGAACGACGGCCGTCAGGAGTTCTTCGTGGCTGCAGCCGGCAACCTGCTCAGCGAGCCGCGAGACGTCCACCTCGGTGCCGGCGAGACGGTGCGGCTCGAGCTGAGCCGGGTCATCGAGGAGGCGCCTCTCCCACCCGATACGAAGTGGGTGAAGCGAGTTCGGATTCAGAGCGAGAAGCTGACCCGGTTCTGGGGTCGGCCGGTGTACGTCCATGCCACCGTCCTGCTGCCCGATGGCTTCGACGAGCATCCCGAGCGCCGTTACCCGGTGATCTTCACGCTGGGGCACACGGTGCCGTTCTCGTTCACAACCGACTCGTCCCGAGTCCGCGGGCTCGGCGAGATCAACCCGGTCACCGGACTGGAGACCGGTTTCGACTTCTATCGGGCCTGGAGCGCCCCGGGCTTCCCGCGGATGGTGGCGATCAGCTTCGAGCAGCAGAGCCCCTACTTCCCCGATTCGTATTCCGTCAACTCGGCCAACAACGGCCCATATGGCGACGCGATCGTCGAGGAGATCATTCCCGAGTTGGAGCGCCGCTTTCGGCTGATCGGCAAGCCCTACGCCCGCATCGTCGAGGGCGCCTCGACAGGGGGCTGGCAGACGCTCGCGCTCCAACTCCAGCATCCGGACTTTCTGGGCGGCGCCTGGTCCTTCCAACCCGACCCGATCGATTTTCGGAAGTACCAGCTCACCAACATCTACGAGGATACCAGCGCCTTCGCGGTTCCGGCCGGACAGTTCGTCACGGCCGAGCGACCGTTTCGACGGACCATGGAGGGGCAGGTGCTCTGGAGCACGAGGCTTCTCAGCCTGTTCGAGGAGGTGCTCGGCAGCAGGGGCCGGGGCGGCTATCAGCTCACCGGCTGGGAGGCGGTGTTCGGTCCAGTCGGCGACGACGGCTATCCCAGGCCCCTGTGGAACAAACTCACGGGCACCATCGACCACGAGGTCGCCGGCTCCATGCGGGAGCACGGCTTCGATCTCCGCGAGTACGCCGAGCGCAACTGGAGCGTGTTGGGGAGCAAGCTCCGGGGTAAGCTCCACCTCGCTGCGGGCGACATGGACGACTTCCACCTGAACCTGGCGGTCTACGAGTTCGAGTCCTTCATCCGTCGGGTGGATCCCGACTATCCCGCCGAGTTCGTCTATGGCCGGCCGACCAAGGGACATGCCTGGCACAAGCAGACCTGGGCCGACCTCGTCCGGACCATGGCCCGGTACGTGAAGGGCAACGCACCGCCGGGCGAGCCGACCGACTGGGCCGGCCGCTGACATCCGCACCGTCACTCGCGAGGTTGCTAACGTGTCACGACAACTGCGCCGGGAGCTCCGCCTGCTCCGGCTCCACGCTCTGCTCACCACCCCGCTGCTGCTGCTGCTTACCCTCGGCGCGTTTCGGCAGCAGCGAACCAAGTTCACCGAGATCGACGTCGAGCGGATCAACGTGGTGGAACCTGACGGCACACTGCGGATGGTGATCTCCAATCGTCCCCGCTCGATCGGCCCGATCTACAAGGGCACGCCGTTCGGCTACCCGGGCGGTAGCCGCCCTGGGATGATCTTCTTCAACGACGAGGGCAGTGAGAACGGCGGGCTCGGCTTCAGCGGTAGCCGCCAGCCCGACGGGAGCTATCGGGCCAGCTCCCAGCTCGCCTTCGACCAGTTCGACCAGGATCAGGTTCTCTACCTCCACTACACCGATCAGGACGGCCAGCGGAGGCTCGGCCTCACGGTGGCCGACCGGGCGCCGGTGTCGCTCTTCGAGCTGGTCCAGAAGCGCGACTCCATCGACCGGATGCCTGACGGCCAGGGGAAGCGCGAGGCGATGGAGCGGCTGATGGCGCCGGTGAACGGCGAGCCGCTCTTTGCCCAACGGGTTTACGTGGGCCGAGACCAGCACCGCGCCGCGGTGGTCAATCTGTCCGATCCGGCGGGGCGGCCCCGGCTTCGGCTCCAAGTCGACTCGCTTGGCTCGGCGACGCTGGAGTTCCTCGACGAGGAGGGACGGGTGGTGAGCCGTCTTCCCGAGGGTTGACCCGAAGCTCGCGCGCCGCGAGGTCGTGTGGGCCGGGCGCACTCAACGTTCGGGAGCCAGTCTGCGGAAGCTTGGGCGGGCGCTGCGCATGGGTGACGTTCCGGTCGGCGCACTGGTCGTCCATCAGCACGGCATCGTTGGCGAAGGATTCGAACGCACCCGGGATCGCCTCGATCCGGCCGCGGAAGCCGAAGTTGAAGCCATTCGCGATGCGTGCCGGACCCTCGGAACGCTGGACCTCTCGGGCGCGACGCTCTACACCACGGTCGAGCCGTGCGTGCTCTGCGCCTATGCGGTGCGACGGACGGGCATCGGCCGTGTGGTATTCGGCGTGCAAGCCGGCGCGTTGGGTGGCGCGAGCGGGCCCTATCCCTTGCTGACGGATACCGCATCCGGTGCCGGTGGCGAACCGCCTGCCCTGCAAGCGGGTGTGCTCGCCGAACGATGTGCCGCCCTCCTCGCCCACCCCCGATCGCGCCCCGATCTGGGCCGGACGGAGTGACGCTGATGCTGGCAGCCCCACCCTGCCCAGAGACCTGCCGAGGCGGGCGCACCGACGGGGGCGGGGGTGGGCCACCTGCTCGGGCGCGCCGCTCCGGCGTCCTGCTCGTCACCTGGTTGCCGAGGTCGTGGCGCCGGCCAAGCGGACCGGCGCCGATTCGCCGCCGGCCTCCCGGGCGCTCAGCGTCGGCAGATCGGCCTCGTCAAGCCCGGCCGCTGCGGGAACGGACTCTCGATCGGACCGGCCGGATCGTCTCTCGCCAGCCCCGGGATGTCCCGGCGATCAGGTAGGGGTGGGGTTGGCGGTGAAGGTAGGATCGCCGGAGCTGACGCCGCCCGACGTCGGATCCCTTTGCCCCGAACTGCCGACCCGATCCCCGCGGCGACGACGCCGACCTTGCTCGCCGAGGCCTGGCCGCGCCGCCGTGGCGACCGGCGACGGCGAACGTTCTTCCTTGGCGATCTCGGCTCGCAGGCGGTCGGCCAGGTATCTCGCGAACGGCCCGAAGTGGAGGTACAGGGCGGCCAGGGCGCCCGCGTAGCGGATCGCCCGCGGATTGCCGCGAAGGGTTTCGAAGATCGTAGCCCAGAAGTGGGCCCGGGTCTCGCGCCGAAGGCCGAGCGTGCGAGCCATTCGCCAGAACCCCTTCAACTCCCTGAAGCGACGCCGCAGGTCGG
Organism: Gemmatimonadales bacterium; assembly: GCA_041390205.1. Taxonomy (GTDB): domain Bacteria; phylum Gemmatimonadota; class Gemmatimonadetes; order Gemmatimonadales; family GWC2-71-9; genus SHZU01. The sequence goes on along the minus strand of JAWKQJ010000004.1, from coordinate 98,157 downwards.
GCGAATAACGCCGCCTGGTGCCGTCGAGCATTCGCGCCGTTCGCCGGACCCGCCCGAAATACTGCGCCGGCGCGTACACCGCCTCAACGACCGCGAGATAGTCCCTCAGGATGTCGATCCGGGGCCGGCAGGGGTCGTAGTTCAGCCCCGCGGTGCACTGATCCCCTTGGCCGGCGGACTGGACGTCGAAGCCGGAATGGAGGCGTCCCTCGTCGGCCAGGCGACGGCTGAGCTGCGTGTTCGGCAGCGCGTAGAGGAGGCCGACCATCGCCACCGGGATCGCGGCGTCCTCGATGCAGCCGACGATGCCTCGGGCCACGTCGTGCTCTTCGGTGTCGAAGCCGAGGATGAACCCCGCGTTCACGAACATTCCGTGCTGGTAGATCCTGCGGACGCTGTCGGCGATCGAGCGGCGCGTGTTCTGCCGCTTCTGCATCGCGTAGAGCGTCGTCTCGTCCGGGCTCTCGATCCCGGCGAAGACCGCGAAGAAGGCGGCCTCCTGCATCATCGTCATCAGCTCGGCGTCGTCGGCCAGGTTGAGCGACGCCTCGGTGCTGAACTCGAACGGCCAGGCGTGCTCGGCCTGCCAGCGTACCAGGTCGGGAAGGAACTGCTTCACCATCCGCTTGTTGCCGATGAAATTGTCGTCTACCAGGTCGACGTGACCCCGGTAGCCCAGGTCGTAAAGGGCCTGCAGTTCCCGGAGTGCCTGGGCTGTGGTCTTGGCGCGGGGCCTCCGCCCGAAGAGCTCGGTGATGTCGCAGAACTCGCAGTTGAACGGGCAGCCACGGCACCACTGCACCCCGATGTGGTTGTAGCGGTCGAACCTGATCAGGTCGAAACGTGGCGTGGGGGAGGTTTCGACGTCGGCCAGCTCCGGGCTCCGGTAGATCGGCTTCGCGGCGCCCGTCTGAAGATCCGCGAGAAACGGGGGGAGGGTCACCTCGCCCTCGCCCAGAACTAGGTGGTCGGCTTCGCGGTACACGTGCGGACTGGACGTCGCATCCGGTCCACCCACCACGACCGTCTTTCCGCGCTTGCGCACCCGCCCGATCAGCTCGAGGGTATCGAGCTGCTGCGGAAGCATTCCGCCGGTCAGTACCAGGTCCGCCCAGTCCAGGTCGCGATCCTCGAGCCGCTCGACGTTGCGGTCGATCAGCCGCACCTCCCACTCCCGAGGGAGGAGGGCCGCCACAGTGCACAGCCCGAGCGGCGCCGCGGGATACCGGGCGTCGAGCAGCTCGCACACGTCGCGGTAGTTCCAGAACGAGGCCGAACGGAACTCGGGATACACGAGGAGCGCACGCGTCATCGGCAGTTACTCCGGGTGAGGCTCCGCTCATCCTTGGGGCATCCGGCAGGTCAGCAGGCCGTCCGCGCTCAAACGAGGCCCCCAGGTCCCGCGCTCAAGTTCGCGCGATCGCCGGGAGCCGCTCCCGCGTAGTCTGATAGAGCGGCAGGAACGGGTCCGGACACCGTGGAGGTCCGCGCCGGCACAGGCGCCAAGGTCCGGTCGGTCTTCTGAAGCGATGATGAAAATGGTGTGAACCAGCGTCGGAGCCTTGCCCTCATCGACGCCTGGCCGCGGTTCGACGGGCCCCGGCGCGATCCGGCCTTCGGGGATCTCATCGCCCGAGCCGGGCTTCGGGGGGACGGTGAGATCGCGGGCGCGGCTGGCCGTGGCACAAGTACGGAGATCGTGCGCCGCCGCCAGCCCATGCGGGAATGGCCGCCACGTCCTCCAGCGCGACCGCGAAGAACGGCACCCTGCCTGGACGCGCGCGCACGACGCCCACCACTCGACCGGGGCGGTGCGCGTCCGCCAGCGGCCAGCGAGATCTTTCGGACCGTCCCGGATGCTGGCATTATGGTCATGGCCCCCGACTCCCTCACGCGAGGTCTCGATGCCGCGATGAGCTGCCCTCACCCATGGCGCATTGACGTGACCGAACCCGCTTTCGGCCTGGCGCCCGCCCGGACCGCCAACGGCAGGTCCATCCCCCTGCGGCGCTTCGGTGAAGTCGGGGAGCTGTTCGGCTGCCAGCGCGTCATTCCTCAACCACCCTGCAATGCGTATGTACGCCGGAGCGTCAGATGACCTCGAGGATCCGATGGCCAGGAGAGGGGGTGGTGGTTGGCCTGATCGCCTATGCGGCGGTGGCGGCCTTCTATGCCCTGTTCGACCAACTCGCCGCCCGCGGCCCGTTGTACACCCTGAACCTGCTCGGCCAGACGGCCTTCAGGAGCCTGCGCGACCCGTCCGTCCTCCAGGGGCCGATCGCGTTGGACCCGCCGGCCATGCTGTGGTACAATGCCCTCCACCTGGTACTCTCGCTCGCCATCGGACTCGTCGTCACCGGACTGGTGGTGCACGCGGAGCGACGCCCCAACCGCGGCAGGCTCGTGGCCCTCACGATTATCGCGGGGTTCCTGATCACGATTCTCGTGGTCGGCCGGCTCACCGATCCGATGCGAGCGCTCCTCCCCTGGTGGTCGATCGTGGTCGCCAACAGTCTCGCGGTGGTCCTGGCCGGATGGTTCCTGCTACGCCGTCACCAGGGCCTCTTGCGTCGTCTGATGGGAGGTGGCGCCGGCGAGTGGCACCGCTGATTCCGGCTGCAGTGGGCCATTTCCTCGCTTGGGGCGACGGCTGTGGCCGCCGCCCTCTCCCGCCCGAAGTCGGCTTCCGGATGACCAAGGGCCGATTGAGTGACAAGTTGGGGCTCTGACCGTGGACGCGGCCCCACCTCCGCCCCCGGGTGCCGCATGACGTCCGTTCCCGCTCCTCGCAACCGGGTCACCCTGCAGCAGGAATCGGTGTGCCGGTGCGCGGTCCGGACGACACCCCGTCCCGCTGCCGGCTCGACTCGGCGTCAGGACGCGGGGGGGCGGCGCGATCGGGTGCGGCGGGTCAGGAATTCCCGAACCACGACGGCGTTGTTGTGCCGTTCGTCCCTCGCGGCGTACACCAGGGTCACGGTGCCGGTCCGCGCCGCGTCGACCAGCGTCTCCAGTCCGTCCGGATTGGCACGCAACTCGGCGAGGTACCGTTTGCGGAACTCGGGCCACTTCGCGGGATCGTGCTGGAAGTCCTTGCGCAGGGCATCGCTCGGCGCGACGTGGCGCAGCCAGCGCTCGATCTTCAGCGCCGCCTTGGTCCTGCCGCGCGGCCAAAGACGGTCGATCAGGAACCGGCGACCGTCGTCCGCCGAGGGTGGATCGTAGGCGCGCGTGATGCGGATCACCCGACCTCCATTTGCTCGCCTCCCGACTGGCCGGGCGGAGTGCGTTGATAGCTGCCGGGCACCGATCGGAACGCGATCGCCATCCGGTTCCAGCCGTTGATGGCGACGATCGCGATGGTGAGATCCACCAGTTCCCGCTCGCTGAACTGGCGCCGCACGTCCAGGTAATCCGCCTCCGAGATCGTGCCCTGCGAGATGCACGTCACCGCTTCGGTCCACGCCAGCGCCGCCCTCTCCCGCTCCGAGTAGAACGGTGTCTCGCGCCAGGCGGAGAGCGCATAGAGCCGCTGCTCCCGCTCGCCTTCGGCACGCGCGTCCTTCGTGTGCATGTCCAGACAGTACGCGCAGCCGTTGAGCTGCGAGGCGCGGGTCCGGACCAGCTCCAGGAGCGGCGTCTCCAAGCCGCCACTCCGCACGTACTCCTCCAGCCCGAGCAGTGCCCTCAGGGCGCCGGGGGCTGCCTGGCCATAGGTCAAGCGCGGTTCCATGGGTCCCACACCTCCCTGGTTCGAGATTCACTGCCCTCCTTGACGCGACATCGCGCGCCGACTCGCACTCGCCGCGGATCCATCGGGCGCCGGGCGTCTCGGGCACTGCTGGACCGCTCCGCGCGCCGCCGGCCCGGGTGCCAGCCGGATGTGGGCGCGCCGGGTTCGACGTCCAGGTGGCGCGTCGCCCTCCTTCACACTCCGACTGGGTCGACCTTGAAGCGGCCCCACATCAGCTTCCAAACGAGTCCCAGCGAGATTCCCATCCCCACGGCGAGTAAGCAGCCTCCCAGGCGCTGCTGATCGCTCAGAAGGTAGCTGGCGCAGAGTCGCTCGGGGGCGGCGAGATACAACCATCCCAGGCGGAAGGCGGTCGCGGTGACCTCCAACAAGAGGACACCCCGCACCACGAAGCCTGCTCGGGGCCAGCTGAGGGCCAGCGGCATGCCGATCAGGAGCGGCACGCTCGAGAACTTTGCCAGCGCCATGCCGGGATCCTGTACCGAGCTGTCCATCATCCGCGGCAGCATCCACAGCAGGCCGGTGAGGGACGCCAGGAGCAGTCCGGGGACGCCGCCATCGTTCCATCGCGCGACGACAGCGGCCGCGCGGGAGGAGATGCGCGGAGCGATCAGCCAGCCCGCGAGCGTGAGCAGAGGAATCTGCATCAGCATCTGGAGCGTCATGCTGCCCTCCAGGAGCTGTCGGGCTGGCGCCAGCGCCAGCACCAGCCAGAGCAGTCCACCTGTCGCTCGGCGGCGACTCGGCCAGGAAGTCATGGTCCGTCGGACTCCGTCACCAAGGCCACCGCCGCTTGGGGCATGTCCCAGTCCACGATCGCGACCAGTCGGCCCTCGGGATTCACCACTGCGATGGCCGCATTGTGTACGAATCCACCCTGCCCGTCGGGAATCGCGATGACGCCGAAGGCGTCCTTCAGTGCCGCGAGACTCGCCGCGCCGACCGGTCGTGCGGCGATCCAGCTGCCACCACGGTCGCCGGAACGGAGCTGGTAACCGGCCAGTCGTTCCGGGGTGTCGTAGGTCGGGTCGAAACTGATGCTCAACAGCGCCACGCCGCCGCGGGCGATCGGTCCGACCAGGCGGTCGTGCAGGTGGGCAAACTCGATTCCCTGCTTCGAACAGGAGGCCGGGCAGCGGGTATAGATGAACTCCACCAGCACCCAGCGTCCTTGCCAGTGGCTGAGATTCACCAGGTGACCGTCGGCGGTCTCGAGCCTCGCGTCCGGGAGGGCGCGGGGGCGTTCGCGCACGTCGATCCGGCGGGCGGTCTCCGTCGTAAAGGCCTGGAAGCCGTCGGTCGCGACTCCGAGCGCCGTGATGCCGGCCGTGAGGGCCAGCAGGCTAGCGAGCAGTGACCGTCGAGTCGCCATGCGGGACCTTGCCCGGCGTTGGTGGTCTGAGCAGTCCGACCGCGATGCGAACGGCGAAGTAGAGCATGCCGAGCACCACCAGCATCGCGCCGATCGACCCCACTTTGTCGGTGGACGTCCATTCCGGGAGATGGGTCGCCATCCGCCGAGCGACGCTCAGGCGACCGGCATCCAGGAACGCGATCGTGAAGATCAGCCCGCCGACCAGGTACGCCAGGAAGCCAATCCGATCGGAGGCAGCGTCCGGCGCCGTTTGCACGCGACTGCCGATGACATGGAAGGTCAGCGCCAGGACCATCGCGATCACGCCGAGTAGCAGATAGAAATGGAAGTGTCCCGGCACCCATTGGGTATTGTGCATCACGAGGTTGTTCCGGACCGTGCCGTCGACAATGGCCGGGACAATGCCGGCCGTCCAACCGAATATGGCCAGCATGAGGAGTCGCGAGGGCGTCTTCCAGCGGATGTTGGAACGATAGATATTGGCGAGCGCGCCGTAGGCCGTCACTACGAACACGGGGAAACCGGCGCTCCATGACACCACCTGGCCCATGATGGTCAGCCACCGCGGCTGCGCGAAGTCCATCATCAGGTGGTGAGGATACACGACGATCACGAAGACCGTGCTTGCCGCCCAGCCCCACAGAAAGGGTCGGGAAAGCGGATACGGTCTCCCCGTATACCGGGCCAGCAGTTCGTACACCGCGATCACACCCATGTAAATCGTCGCATTGATGTACATGTGCCCGAACCAGTAGGTCAGGTTCTTGACGACGAGCGGATCGAGCGTGACCTGTGGGTAGGCGATATTGATGAGGCTCATCACCAGAGCTACCGCGCCGGCGAGAATCCCGAGTGAATTGGCGATGATCACCATGGTGCTGGCCACGACCGCCTTGGGGTGCGCGGGATCGATGGCGCCGCCGAACAGCCATTGCAGACCGAGTGCACGCCCGAGATTGCCGTGCACCTTGATGATCGCGGCGGCGGCATCGAGGTAGAACAGCAGGCTCCCGACACCGATCAGCAGATAGCCCACCATGAACAGCGCGGCCCAATGCGAGCTCCACATTCCCAGGCCGTGGACGGGTAACGGGTAGAGGAAGGTCCACAGCGCGCCGTACCCTCCGACAAAGACCGACGCGATGATACAGAGCGCACCGAGCATGAACAAGACGTAGTTGGCCGTGAACGCCCACAAGTGGAGGCGGACGTACTTGCGCAGAAAGAACCACATGACGGCCGTGGTGGCGAGTGCGACGGTGCCCACCATGCCAGCGCCGTGCATCGACAAGAGCTTGTAGAAGGTCTGGGGACCGACCTCCAACCACGTGGCCTGGGTCATTCGCATGGTCAACCCGAGCAGCATCAAGACGACGAACAGCGCGAGGGCCGACACCATGTAGAGGTTGAAGACCACCCGGTTGGCGCCTTCGAGCTGCTCGTCCTCTGGGTACAGCGTGAGGGGCGCCATGATCACTGCTCCCGCGCTGCGATTACGTCGATCGCTGAGACCATGGGGGCGTGGCCGACCCCACAGTACTCGAGACATTGGATCGTATACGTTCCCTGCACCGTGAAGGTATGCAGGAGCTTGTTGGTATACCCTGGCATCGCCTGCGTTTGGGCCACGATGCGACCGTCGGGGGCGTAGATTGCGAATCCGTGGTTGACGTCGACGCTGGTGACCCGGAACTCCACCAGGGTCCCCACCGGAACGGTCGATGGCGTGATCTTCCAGTACCACTGGCCCCCAACGACATCGACGACCTGTTGGGCGTCGAGCGCACCATGCTGAGGCGGTATGGGATAGCGATGGAGCGTGGCCCAGGTGCCGACGACGAAGATGACCAGGAGCGCGCCGAAGACCCAGCCTTGGAGCCGGCGGGCCGTGCGCGCGGCCTTCGCCGTCGCCTCATCATCGGCAGGCTTGCCCGCCTGAATGATCACGAGAATGAACCCCAGCGCGACCAGGCCCATGGCGGCGAGGGTCGTGGTCCAAAGCAGATCCTGAATCCTCATGACAGGTCTCCCTCGTGAATGGCGGAGCGCCGCACTCATCCCCTGGGCGCAATGGCGTAGGTGCACGAAGGCCCTCCGGCGGGGATGTACGACACGCGATCGAGGTCCTTGCCGAGCATCTCGCGAATGAACCGCAACTCCGACCGGCACGGCGCCTTGGTGGCCCCCACGAGAGTCCGCAACGGACAATGGCAAAGCCGCAACAGGCGTCGTCCCTCGTCGTCGGTCGCCACCTCGGCCATGAAGCCGTCCTCGGTGAGCACCCGGGCCACCTCTTCGAGGCGACGGTCGCCCGCCAGCCCGGCCAGGCGCCGCTGGACCGCCGCGCGCCTCCGGTCGACGAAGTCGTCGAAGAACGCCCGCACCAACGCGGGCTGACCCTTGGTCTCGAGGAAGGTCGCCAGGTCCCGCAGCACCTTCCCCTCCTCGTTCGGAAACAGCCCCTGCGACGCCTCGGTCAGGCCGTACAGGATCTCCGGGCGCCCTGGCCCCCGCCGGCGGCGGCCCAGACGCGCCACCAGCCCCTCGCTTCCCAGGGCCCGCAGGTGAGTCCTGACCGTCTCGACGCTGAGCGCCAGCGCCTTGGCGATCTCCGGAGTGGTGCCGGTCCCCCGGCGCTTGAGATGCTCAAGGATCCGGCGCTGGCTCTCGCCGAGGCGCGTGGCGCTCACCGGCGGCGACTCCCCCGGTCGGCCGCCGACGGCAGGTTCAGGTCGGGCGCGCTCACCCGGCGGGCGACCGGGTGGCGGGGGCCGTCTTCTGCACTTGCACTCGCCATACCTCCGGGCCGGAGGTGAGGTAGTGGAAACTGAACGCGTCGTCCCCGCGAGTGGCCTTCAGGGTGTAATACATGCACAGCGGATCATGATCGACGGTCAGTTCGAGCGTGTCACCCGCGGGCAGTTGATCGTAGGAACCCATGATCAACTCGAACCGGTGCTTCGGCTCCACCGGTCGGACGTCGAGCTGGACTACGGTCATCGCGTCACCTCGCCGTGCGGCTCGAGTCGGTCGAGCGTGACCAACCCTGGGCCGGTCGCCTTGCTTCCGCAGCCCCAGCCGCCCCGCCGGCCCAGCCAGGTCTGCCACGCGATGCGATAGCGGCGTGACGTCGGCGTGACGATGAACGTGCCTTGGTACCCGGCGAGGGCGAGGCGGCCGGCCATCGCTCCGACTCCCCGTCCTTCCTGCAGGTCCGCTTCCGGGCCCCCACCGTGCAGGCGCACGTGCTTCAGCCGGTCGCCGAACTCCCCGAGCAGCGCCGACACCGAGTTGCCCAGGTCGTCGCACGTCGGGTCGGCGTCCCACGCCAGGTCGAGGCCCGCGTCGCACGCCTGGCGCGCCTCGTCGATCACGCGAGACCCGCGCACCACGTATGCGACCGCCAGGCCTTCGGCCACGATCCGTCTGGCGTCGGCGAGTCGGCGGCGCGTCTCCGCGGGGGTGTCGAGCAGCAGCGGCGCCTCGAGCGTCCGCCCCATGGTGACCAGGCCCGGGGCCTCCGAATTCGCGGTCACCCGATATCCGCCGATCCGCACTCCATCCCGCCAGACGCGCTCGGCCGCAACCGTGCCGCGGAGCGCCGCCGAAGGCGAGACACCATGTCCGTCTCCCTCGCGGAGCTCGAGTGTCGCAAAGCCGCGTCGGGTCGCCGAGTCCAACAACTCGTCGAGCGAGGCCTCGGGCGCCGCCCCCGAGCACAGGCCGAGCCTCATGACGTCGCCCGCCTGCCGATCTCGACCCGCCAAACGGTCGGACCCTGCTCGAGGTACGTCCACTCGAACTCATCCTTGTGCTCGTACTCGAACTGATACCTGAGCGGACGCGGGTCATGGTCGTTCAGGAGCACGAACGACTCACCCGGCGCGAGCGACGCGAAGGTCTCGAAGATGGTCGGGTGCTTCTCCCGGGGTGGAATGATCCGCACATCGAGAGTTCTGGTTGTGGGCATGGCACATCCCTCGTTGGGAATGGAGGTATCGGACGTGGGCGGTTCGGCCCGGCGAACGAACAGGCGCACGAGATCCCGCGACTGCTCCCGGATCTCGTAGACGAAGCCGCGCTCTTCGAGCTGCGGCAGCAGGAACTCCGGCACCCGGACGTTGATCTGGACGAGGGTGTGTCCATCCGGGAGGGCTTCGAGCGCCTCGAGCGTGCGGACCATCGGCTCGGGGGGCTCCAGCCCACGCACGTCGAGCACGACCACGCCGGCCTCCGCCCCCGCCTGCTCGGCGGCGGTGCTCACCCTCGGCGTGGAGGATGCCGGCGTCTCGGATCCAGGTTGGCCCGCAACACCGGGCGAATAGAACCACACCGTCCAGTCGTCCTCGGCGAGCTGCTCCGTATGGTAGGCGAAGCCCTGCCCCCCCATGACCGCGTAGAGAGGTACGGGTTCGAACGTCGCCCGCAGACAGAGCGCGCCGCCGTCGGGCACCTGGCGTCGCGCCGCCATGATCCGGCTGAACGGCTCGCGCCCCGCCCGCAGCTCCTCGCGCACATCGAGCCGGACGATGTCACGCTCCGGAATGGCCGCAAGGGGGGCCGGCCGAGGGTTCTGATTCGGCGACGGGACCGATGCCCCCGAACGGGCGGCGGTCGGCTCGGCAGCGGCCCGGGTGTGGTCGGTCAGACGCGCGACGAGCACCGTGGGGTCGAGACCGGCCATCACCGCGACCTGCTCCACGGTGAGCAGACCGGACATCACCTTCCGCCTCTCGGGATTTCGCAGGCCTTCGAGCCCCGGCGCGAGCTCCGCCAGGACGTCAACCAAACCCTCGTCGCCGCGGAGCAGCTCCCCCACGGTGTCGGTTGGTCGAATCACCATGTTCCCTCCTGAATCATCCCCGGATGCCAGCGGGGGTCCCAGACCAGCTTTGGCTCGACCCGCGTGACCCCCGGGACCGCGGACACGGCGCCATGGATGCCGTTGCTGATGTGCTCCTCCATCGGACAGCCTGGCGTGGTGAGGCTGTATACGACGGTCACCTCCGCGCCCGTCACCTGGACATCGTAGACGAGTCCCAGGGTCACGATGTCGAGCCCGATCTCCGGGTCGATCACCGTGCGCAGCGCGTCCCAGATGATCGGCTCGATCGAGCCGGACTGGGGGGAAGGGTCGTCCGTGCTCATGTCGGTCTCCGGCGGGCGAGCTGGAGCATCTGCGCTCCCTCGACGAGGACGCCAGCGGCGAACGCCGTTGCCGCCGCGCGGACGACGGGGACGTTCCCGACGACGATCCCGGCCGCAAGCCCCGCGAGGCCGAGCGGGAGCAGCCCGCCGGCGAGGGCGGCGACCCGAGCGTTGAACAACTCGGCGACCTTCGGAACGGGCCGCCTGCCCGCGAGGCGGCCGAACCGGTGAAACCACACGAGGAAGGGAACGATCTTGTAGTAGAGGGCGGCGACGAACAGGCTGATCCCGCCGACGAGGAGCAGGACATAGGCGGTCGCGAGCCGCGGACCGGCCCACCCCGTGGCGACCGGGCCGGCGAGGACCAGTCCGCCGGCCAGTATCCCGAGCGCGATCGCCGCGAGGCGCATCCCCGGATCGAGCGATGGCCGCACCCGCTTGCGATAGTAGCGGGCCGCCTGAGCCAGGAAACATCCCAACCCTCCACCCATCAGCAGCGCCGGCACCCACCGACCGAGCATCGGCGGGCCGTGGTGGAAGATCGCGAGGGTGGCGGCCCCGGCGGCGAGGAGCGCCACCGCGGCTCGAGACAGCGCGTCGCTCACCCCGTGACTCAGCAGAAACATTGGCAAGAGACGATCCGCGACGCCGACGATCACGAGCAGAACCCATCCAGCGATCGCGACGTGGAGATGCACGCCGAGGGCGATGAAGCGGTTCGGGCCCAGATAACCCCACCGGAGGTTCCCCGTCAGTGCCAACCCCAGGATCAGCGTGAGCGCCAGGAACAGCGCGGCTCCGCAGAGCGCCCACCAGGTCACACCGCGCCGGTCCGCTACGGCGAGGGTTGCCGCCAGATTGCCGAGAAAGAGCAGCAGCCCGGTGGCGAAACTCCCGGCGCCGCCCACCAGCACGTCGGCTCGACCGGACAGAAGGCCGCCGACGAACAGCGGGAGGCCGATCACGTAGAACCAGAAGCTGGCGTGGGCAAGGCGGGTCGAACGGATCGGCTGGCCGAGCGCCACCGGCAGGAACTGATAGAGCGCGCCCATGATCGACGTCGTGATCCACCCGAGGGTGAACAGATGGGTCACCGCGATCACCTGCGGCGCCGGATAGGCGCCGCCCGCGAGCAGATCGGCGAAGAGCACGAGTCCCACCGAACCGAGAGCGAGAAAGACCAGCGCGGCCCCGAAGTGCTCACCGGGGAGACTGAAGGGCGGCGCCAGCCGGCTCGCCATCCCCATCGGCGGCGCCGACGGCGCGGAATGGGCCGCCGCTTCAGGCCCGGCGGCTGCCGATGCGCCCACGGCTCCCGCCGTCACCAGGCCCCCGCCGGCCGGCGGTCCGGCGTCCGTGGGGGACGAGCCCAGGCCGAAGTCGGCTGGCCCGCGACGCCAGGTCTGGCCCGGCCAAGGTCGGGGTGCGGCATCAGGCCTCCGCCGGCCCCCCGGCGCCTGGCACCCCTCGCGGCGACGGCCCAGGCCCGCCGGTCACGTCGCCCGGGGTCGCGGCCGTCCCGTGTTGGACAAACCGTGCCCGGGCCCTCGGAAAGAGGATGTTGTTCTCCAGGTGAACGTGGCGGTGAAGGTCCGTCTCGAACTCCTCGAGGAGCGCGTAGGTCGCCGTGTACGTCGCACAGGCGTCGACCGGTGGCACGAAGTCGTTGGCCAGCCTGCGAATCCGCCGTGCCAACTCGCCGGCGTGCTCGTGATCGTCTTCCAGCGCCTCAACCAGCGCTCCAGGTATGGTGCCCGCCTCCCGCTCCCCAGGATCTTCCCGAACGGCGATCTGGGGGAAGAGTCGGGTCTCCTCGTCGCGCATGTGAGACTCCAACTCGCCCTCGAGCTCCTTGACGAGTTGTTCGATCTCGGCCAACTCCGGATGCCTCGGGCCGTGGACCCGGGCGATGGTCTCCGTCCATTGCCGCAACCGCGGCAGGGTACGGCGAACGTAGCCGTGATGCTCTTGCTCGATGTGTGCGACCAGTCGGGCGAGGGTCCACAGGCGTGGGCCGGGATGGGACGATGCAGACCGGCCCAGCTCCGTCAGCGCCTGCAGCACCGACTCGGGCGGAACGCCCGCCTCCTCACACGCCCTGGCGAGGAGTCGGTCGCCTCCACAACAGAAATCGATGCCGTACTGGGCGAAGACGGAGGCCCGAGCGTAATCCTCGGCGACCAATTCTCCGACGGTTCGGCTGAGGGGCCGGGGTGTTCGTTCGTGCTCCATCATTTCTCACATTGCCTGGCTTGGAGGTCGGTTCGTGGCTGGCGCCGTCCCGGCGAGCAGCGCTCGCTGGAGAAGGATGCTTCCTGGTTGACATGATTGTCAAGTCTTTTTTAGTGACAATCCATGCCAGCGGCACCGGGGATCCGCGACGGTGTGGCTCGGGCCGCTCCCCTCCGGCGTTCCGACCTGATCGCCCTGGCGAGATCGAAGGCCGGCGCGATTCGAGGCCGACCGCTCCTTTGCCGCCAGACCGCGATCCGGTGGCTGTGTCGAAGACCGGGCAGCCGTCAGGCCCCCCCTGTCGATCGGGGCCGATACAGAAGAGCCCGAAGCTGACGGGTCTCGGGCAGGGGATCGGCCCCGAGCTCCTGGCGCAGCGATCCGACGCAGGCCTCGTATTGGGCCCGCGCCTCTTTGCGGCGACCGAGTTGGACCAGGGTCCTGATCAGCGCCTGGTGCAAGTCCTCCCGCAGCCGGTCAACCCGCAGGCCCCGGCGGAGCCATTCCAGACTCCGCTCGGCGTCGCCCGCTCGATTCCAAAGGTCGGCCAGTCGGCCCATCAGGTCCACCGAACGGCGGCGGAGTTCCGCGCGCTCCAACTCACACCAACCGGCGTATGGCTCGTCGGCGAACAGATCACCGCGATAGAGGGTGAGGGCCGCCTCGAAATGACGGATTGCCTCCTGGATGCTGCCTCGCCGGGCCGCTTCGTTGCCGGCGGCGGCGCGACGACGAAAGGCGTAGACGTCGATCCAGTGCGCCGACTCCATGTTGAAGTAGTAGAACTCGGCAATGTTGCAGACGTAGAGCCAGCGGCGTTGCTCGCGGAACGGTTCGATCGCGCCGCGGAGCGCGTGTAGCACGCCGTGGAGCCGGTTGACCCCGGCCTTTTCGTCGACACCGGGCCACAAGTGCTCCACCAGGGCGAAGCGGCTCATCGGGTTGCCGGCGTTCAACACCAGGAGCTTGAGCAGGGCCATGGCTTTGCGACGGACAAATGCCTCGGGGGGGACCAGCTGCCCGTGCAGTCTGACCTCGAACCCGCCCAGCGCCCTGATCTCAAGCACGGCCCCCGGCTCCGTAGGGGATCCGAGCGAGCGGCGCTCGCCGTTCGCAAGGAGCAGGGCAGCCTCCCGGCCCATGGTGAGCAACGGCACCAGGGTGCGTCCCGGAGGCTCCGACCCGGGCGCCTGGGGGCCTCGATCCAGTACGGCTACTCCTTGCAGGCGTCCATGCACGAGCAGCGGCAGGCAAATGGGCGCGCTGGTCGTGGCCGGGAGACAAAGACACTCGGCCGGCCATCCGCTCCGGCAGCCGATGAGCAGGACGCCGTGGCCGGCGGCCACGCGGCCGCAGCGGAGTCGGCCATCGAGCGCGGAGGGGCAGATCTCGACCGAGCGAGCGGTGGAGATCACGGCGGCCTCTCGGGAGTCGAGTTGGTAGAGCGAGAGGGTGCCCCCCCGGGCGCCTGAGACGGCGACCAGCGCGTCGAGCACGGCCCTGCCCACGGCCTCCCGGTCGGCACCCGCGGTTGCCACCAGCTCCTCGATCCGGTCCCGACCCGCCAGGAGCCCGGAGCGGATCGCTGCCGTCATGAGGGCCGCGGAGGCTTCGAGGAGTTCGACGCCGCGATCGACCAGGGGACTGGTGCCGCGCCAGGCCAGGCTGGCACAGCCCACCAACCGAGTGCCGCTACCGAGCGGGATTGTGGCGAAGGCGCTGATTCCCTGACGAATCACCTCCCGCCGCACAAAGCGCCGATCGCGCTTCAAGTCCTTGGACACCACCGGTCGCCCCGTCGAGCCAGCGATGCCCGGGAACCCCACCCCTGGAGCGAAGCGGGTCCGCTGGAGCAGAGCCGTCCGATCCAGGCCCTGGCAGCTTGCCAGGAGGAGGTCGGCCCCTTCCGGTTCAGTCAGAAAGATCTCGCAGTTGTCGGCCTGGGCCGCGCTCCGTAACAGCCGGGCCGCCGAGTCGAGGCTGGCGGCCAGGTCATCAGACCGAAGGCGACGGGCCATCTGACCAAGGAGCAGCGTGGCCGCAGGGGTCGCAACCCACTCCGATGGTGAGGGCGTCATGGGGCGCTACTCAAGAGGGGTCCGCGTCGCGCCGCGGTGGGGACCCGTAGGGGGATCTGAGTGCGCCAAGGCGCGCACACTGGTCGGCGGAACCGCGCTCCGGTGCAGGTTGCGCCACGACGAGGGCAGTCGAATCAAGCTCTGACCTGGGGTTTGCCGCCGGCTACCTGCGGGTGGGGCAGTGGTGCTCCCTTGATCGTCCGGCGCAGCAACACCGAGTAGTGCCGGAAACGCGAGGGGAGATGCGCGCCCACTGAGCCCAGGACCACGATCGCGGCCAGCAGGATCGGGCTCGCCCGGCCCACATAGGGAAGCCAGATCAGCAGGCAGAGCTTGGCGAGGATGAAGAGCCCTTTTCCCAGGAACAACCAGTGCAGGCTCTTGTACAACTCGAGGAGAACCATCGCCCCGCCCGACGCCACCGTGGCGGCAAGCGCCGGACGCAAACGAACAGGATCGATTCCCCAGAGACTTCCGCCGAGGAGACTTCCGAAGGCCAGGATGTGGCCGGTGCGAAGCGCGATGCTGACCGCTCGCTCCCGGGCGATCGTGCGCGCCGGTTCCGGCGCCAGCCATCTCGACCACGCGACCGACCTGGTCCGATCCGCGATCGCGCCGAGACCGGTCTCTGCGGTGCGGAGGTCCGGAGCGATGTCCGAGGCGCGGCACCCCATCACGCCGATCGCGCTTCGCAGTCCGCCCGGAGCAGCTCGGCGGACGTGCGTTGACGGATCGGGGTGTCCGTGCATCCAACCGATCGTCGCCGGGTCTTGGTCATCGGTCACGAACGGGCCTCCGTCGAGGCGTTCCCTCGCGCCTGGAGCCGAGTTGCCGTGATATTCTGGCCGTCGCCGAGCCAGCCCCGGGCCAACCAGGGCGACACGGTGAGGGCGCTGCCTCGGCCTAGCCTGGCCACGGGTGGTCGAGACTCGGTTCCGTTGCTAATGGGGCCTGACATTGGAGCCTGCAAGGCGAGCGATGAAACCAAATGGTAGCAATCGTGAAACCTGGTTCACGATTGGCGGGTGCGAAGGGTTCGAGCAGTAGGGAGGTGTCGGCGACGGCCTATCGTGGCCCGCGGGCGCGCCGTACCGCGACCTCCTCCGGTGAGAGCCTGTTGAGCAGGCCGCCCAGGCGGATCCGGGTCCAGAGATGCGCGAGGAACGCGGCGGCGCCGACCAACTCGAGCAGGCGGCCGGCGGCAGCCAAGTTCTCGAGACCGAGGATGCCCCCGAGCGCCGCCCCGAGCACGCCGCCATTCAGGGCGACGATTCCGAGGACGGCGAGTCCGGCGCGCGGGCGGGCGCCTTCCACCCGGGGCAGGATCCAGTATCCGACACCCAGCGCGAGCTGGAGCATCCAGCCCAGCAGCACGATCTCCTGATGGATTGGGATCGAGCGGAGCACCCCGGCGGGGAAGCAGCCCGCCTTGGCGAGCAGCATGGCCGTACCGAGGAGCCCGCCGGCGACGAGGTAGAGGAGCGCGGCCCGCACGGCCCAGACCGAGAGAGCCGGCATCAGCGGGCCGCCACGCGAGGCCAGAGGTGCGCCACGAAAAGCAGCACGGCGAGGAGTTGGGCCAGAGCCGCGATCGCGAGCAGCACGGGCCACGGCCCGGCCCGCCCGAGCATCGGCTCGGCGACCGACCTGAGGAGCAGGCCGGCATTGAGCGAGAGGTAGACAGACCAGACCGTCACCCGCTCCACCGCCGACGGCTTCCTCGGTCGTCCCGGGAACATCCAGTAGGCCACGCCGAAGATGAGCTGGGTCAGCCAGCCGACGGCGAGGAGGTGGACGTAGACCGGATAGGGAATGCTGACCTGCGCCACGCCCAGGCCCCCGGAGCCGAGTGACACCCCCAGGGCCATCGCGGCGACCAGATAGAGCAGCCCGGTCAGGACGAACGCGCGCGAGACGAGCGGCATGTGACCTCAATACTACCCGACACCGGCGAAATGCGACGCCCATCGCGGACGGACCGGCTACCGCTCGGTTGGTGGGCCTAGGCTTCCGACCATCAGCGGGTGGTAGCGGCAGGCATAGCCGACCGGAGTGCCGTCGAACACGACCCGAAAGGTGTCGTTGGGAGCGAGGTTGCCGGAGTCCCAGCTCCCGTCGTTGGCGGCGACGGTGTGAGGCACCGGATCGCGGTTGATCCAGACCACTGTGTCGCCCGGTTGTGCGGCGATCAGGGCGGGGACGAAGGCCCCCGCCTCGATCGCGAGGAGGTGCCGCTCGGGGCGCGGAGCCGCTGCCCCGCACGCCGAGATGGCGAGGAGCGCCGCGGCGGCGGCTCCGGCGCGGACGCCTGGCTGGCGGGCGCTCAATCCGACCCCCCCAAGCTCTTGGCCAGCTCGCCTGCGTGGCGCTCGTGCTGGCGGAAGATCCCGAGCGCCGCCTGGAACGCCGCCTTGACCTCGGCGTTCTGGATGGCGGGAATGAACTGGTCAGCCACGGCCGCGTTGACGGCCCGGTGGTAGGCAAGCTCGTTCTCGACATAAGCGCGATCGAAGGCCGCGCCGCGGAGCGTGGCGAGGCGGTCCTTGGTCGCCGTGGCGTCAGCCACGAGCTGCCGGCTCATCGGATTGTCCCGCGCCGTCACGCCGAGCTTCTTCGCCAGGGCCACCACCTGGCCGTTCACCGCCGAGTGGTCGCGCACCATGGTTTCGGCGAAGTTGCGAATGGCCTCGTTGGTCGAGAAGGCCAGGGCCAGGTGGGCGTAGGCGATATCGATGTTGCTGGCGGTCACCGCCACATGGGCCATCTCGAGGTCGTTCAGCTTGGTCTGGCCGGACAACGGCGCGGCGACGCCGGACGCCAGCAACGCCACCGCGACCGACCACCGGATCCCGCTCATTCGGAACTGCATTGCGCCCCCTCCGGGCTAGAGTGAGGCCTCAGTATCGGGGAATCAGTCTCGAGGCTCCATGGCCGTTCGTGCGCAATCGATGACTGATCGTTCGGATCAGGTCGACCGGCGCGGCGGATCGGGCTAGATTGGCTCCGTCATGGACGTACTGAGCGAAGTCCTCGGCGCCCTCAGGCTGAAGGGTACCCTCTATTTCTCGACCGACTTCCGGCCACCTTGGGGGCTGCGGGTACCGGCCTACCGCCGGGTCGCGCGGTTCCATCTGGTGGTTCGCGGGGGTCTCTGGGTCCGAGTCGAGGGGCAGGGAGAGCCGATCTGGCTCGAGGCCGGCGATCTGATCCTGATCGCCAACGGCGCCGAGCATGTCCTGGCGGACACCAGAGACACGCCCTGCCGGACCGTGGATCAGGTGGTGCGCGACGCGGGCTTCACCGGCCGTGGCGCGCTTACCATCGCGGGGGGCGACGATGGCGCGCCGACCCGCCTGGTCTGCGGGCACTTCGAATTCGACGAGGAGTTCAGGCACCCGTTCTTCGATGGTCTTCCGCCCGCGATCGTGATCCGCTGGGACGATTACACCCGGGGCTCGCCGCTGGAGAACGCCTTTCAGTTCGTGGTGCGGAGGTCGAGGCGGGGCGGCCTGGCAACGAGGCCGTGGTGAACCGGCGCTCTCCGGAGTGTGCTCTTCGTGCAGGCGATTCGATGCTGGGTCGATCGCGCAGCGGGAGCGCGGCATGATGGCGGCGATCGCCGATCCGGGGCTCG
The DNA here is from genome assembly GCA_041390205.1 of Gemmatimonadales bacterium. Lineage (GTDB taxonomy): Bacteria > Gemmatimonadota > Gemmatimonadetes > Gemmatimonadales > GWC2-71-9 > SHZU01. The sequence goes on along the minus strand of JAWKQJ010000004.1, from coordinate 79,936 downwards.
GGGCCGCGCTCGCCGCGTTCCACGCCGACATCGGCTCCCGCTGGACCGTGGACGATCTGGCGCACGCGGCGGCGATGGGTCGTACGGCCCTGTCGACCCGCTTCCGGGAGGTGCTCGGGATCACCCCGCTCCAGTACCTCACCTCGTGGCGGATGCAGACGGCCAAGCGGTTGTTGGCCGAGAGCCGCCGCTCGCTGGACCAGATCGCCCGCGCCGTGGGGTACGAGTCGTCGGCCTCCTTCTCCAGGACCTTCCGGCGAGAGATTGGGATGCGCCCCGGCGCCTTCCGCCATCGGGCGGGCGAGCGGGGGATGGCAGGCTCCTGACGGTGGCCGAGGGTTGGTCGGCGCAGTGCCACCAGACGCCGAGAGCCTACTCCAACTCACCATCGTGGCGGCTGGCCACTGGCAGGCGTACCTGGTCAGCATGCCCCGGCCGTTCGGCCCGCTTTCGTCGGCGATCAGCAACTGGCCGTCGCCAGGAATTGCCAGCCCTTCGGCTTGCCGGTGCCCCCGTGGCAGCGCGCGCACCACGGGCTGCTCGCCCATCGGCCCCAGCTCGGCGATCGCGCCGTCCGCCGCGGCCAGGACGACCAGACGACCAGTCGTCGGATGTCGTTCGACGGCACTCGCTCGAAAGCGGCGAACAGCGACCATCGAGTCCAGCGGCACTCGGATGCGATCAGGCGAGGCGAGCCCACCTGTCGCGAGGTCCCAGCGGAAGATGGTGAGTGCGTCCTGCAGCGATTTCCGTCGCGCTTCCTTGCAGGCGATCAGCAGGACGCCTCGGTCGGCGGCGAGTCCCTCGATCTCGCAGTCGCGGCCCAACCCGGTCTCCGCCACCGTGTAACTCGGCGTCGAGTCCGCGGCTCCGGACCCGGGTACCCGGGTCCGATAGAGACGGCCCCGGCTGGTGATCAGCGTCAGGGTGTCGTCCTCGATCGCGATGCCCTCGAAGTCCTCCTCTGGGCGGTCCGGACCGAGCTGGTAGGTCGCGACCACGCGGCCGTCGCCGGGGTCGACCACGGCGAGGGCGCCCGCCTCATCGTTGTGGATGAAGAGCCGTCCGTCTGGTGTCAGGGCAAGACCCGACACTTCGCGAAAGCGCTCCGGCAGCTCGACTCGGCGTGCCGGTGCGGAAGCGAGGCATCGATCGAGCCAGCCGACGGGCCCGGCTGGCGCGGACAGGCCGACAGCAAGGCCGCCAAGCTGCTGGCCGTCCAGGCGGAACGTACCCCGGTGGCGATTCCCACGATGACATCCCCATGGCTCGAACAGCAATGATTGACGGCCTCGACCCGTTTGGCAGTTGGCGCCGGGCTCCGAGGGCGGGGCTACGAGTCCGACCCGACTCAATCGGCGCTCTCGAGAAGACGGGTTGGCGAGCAAGCCGCGGGCTGTCTCGGAGTGGCGAGGACCTCAGTCCGCTTCGGCGACCAGGTCGATCATCCAGAGCGTCCCGTCGAGCTGGCTGATGGCGAAATAGACGTTCTCGCCGTCGGTGACGAAGTCGTCGCGGAGCACCGGGCGATTGGGATCGTCGAAGAGGGCCCGCTCCATCGGCGGGCTCCCGTCGATCGGGATCCACCAGATGCTGCCCTGGCCGCCGGCGCGCACGCCGCGGACCAGGAGCGCGGGCTCGAACGGGAGCCACTGCGGGCGCTTGAGCGCGGCGGCGCCGAGGGCCACCGGGGTGGCCACCACCCGGGAGATTCCGCCGGTCGAGGAGACGATCCGGATCGCGCCCTCCTGATCGGTGAAGGCCAGCCACCGGCCGTCCTTCGACCAGCTCACCCCCGTCGCGAACTCGTCGATCACCAAGTTGGGCTCTGACCAGGTCGAGTCGACGTTCCGGGCCACGGTGTAGATCCGGTCGCGATTGACGCCGTCGCGGCGGTAGAAGACCAGGTGCTCGCCGTCGGGGGCCCACTGGGGCTGGTGGTCGCCCAGGCTGTCGTCGGTCACCTGGCGGACGTCGCGGCCGGTGGCGCGCATCACGAAGACGTGGCGGACGCCGTTCACGACCGAGTAGTAGGCGACCTCCTTGCCGTTAGGCGACCAGACCGGCCCGAACTCGTCGGCCGAGTCCTGGCTGATCTGGGTCGGGCGGCGGGAGGAGAGGCTCTGGACGAAGATGTCCTGGTTGCCGTTCTGGTTCGAGTCGAAGAGCAGCCAGCCGCCGCCGGGCAGGACGTCGAAGTCCTCGACGATCTGGGCGCCCGAGGTGACGGGCTCGGCGTCGCGGATCGAGGCCACGCCCTGCTCGGGCAGCGCGAGCGCCCAGACGTTCGAGGTCTGGTCGATCGCGGCGACGGTGAGGCGGCTCCCGTCCGCGGAGAGGTGGATCCCGTGCGCGCCGAGGCCGGTGGTGAGCCGGCGGGCGGAGCCGCGGGGCGAGCCGCCGGCGAGCGACTGGGCGTAGATGTCGCGGAGGCCGCCCGCGTCGGAGACGTAGAGCAGGGTGCGGTCGTCGCGCCAGACCGGGCTCACGGCCAGGCTTTTCCCGTCGGTGAGGGCCACGGGCTCCCCGCCGCTCCGGCGGATCAGCATGAGGCGCGAGGGAGCCACGTTGCCGAGCAGGGTCTCGCCGAGCGCGAAGTCGCGGTTGCCGGAGACGTAGGCCAGCCACTCGCCGTCGGGCGACCAGGCGAGGGAGTGGGCCTCGCCGTCGGCGATCAGCCGGGTGGGCGCGGCGTCGGCCTGGCGGAGCAGGATCTCGCCGCCCAGGACGTAGGCGAGGGTCCGGCCGTCCCTGGTCCAGGCCGGGCTCTCGGCCGGCCTTCCGGCGGCGCCTTCGACCAGCTGGTCGGCTCGGCCGCCCAGGGCCGGCACCTCGAAGATCGAGCCGGCGGACTGGAAGCGGATCCGGCTGCCATCGGGGCTCCAGGAGGGGAGCCGCTGGTTGCCGGCCACGTCGGGCGCCACCATCACGGGGTCGCCGCCGTCGAGTTGGCGGACCTCGATCCGCATCGCGCCGTTCGAGCCGGCCGCGTAGGCGAGCAGCTTGCCGTCGGGGGAGAGGATCGGGTCGAGCTCGAGGCTCGCGCCGACGCTCAGCCTGCGGGTGGCGCCGACGGTCAGGGTCTCGTTGCTCGGCTTCAAGGCCCAGAACGCGCCCGCGAGGACTACGGCCGCGGCCACGCCGCCACCTGGGCCAGCGGAAGTCGGGCGGGGGCGATGGCGAGCTGGAACCCGCCGCGGGGCCCGCGTCCGGATCGGAGCACACCGGCTCGCACCAGCGTGTGGAGCGTCTTGGACAGGTAGTTTCGGGGCAGGTCGAGCGCGGCCGCGATCTCGTCGACGCGGACCGGCGCCTCGTCGGGCTTCCCCGCCAGAAAGAGGACGGCACGGATGGCGTTCTGAGCGGTGGTGCCGATCCACACCAAAGTGACTCGCGATAGATTGTGGTGTTTATCATGTCGATATGATAAATTTTCCGCAAGCCCCCATGAGACTCCTCGAACGCCCGGCCCGGCGCTCCGTCGCCCTGCTCGACGGGTTGGCGACCCGCGCCTTCGGCACCGCGTGGAATCCCTTCCACCAGACCGGCACCGTGGCGGTCGCGATGCTGCTGGTGCTGACGGTGACCGGGCTCGATCTGGTCTTCTTCTACCGACTCGCTGCTCCGTACGCCTCGGTGGTCCGACTCCAGACCGACCCCTGGCTGGGGGCATGGATCCGGACCCTGCATCGATACGCCTCCGGTCTCTTCGTCGCCGCGGGGGCGCTCCATGCGTTGCGCCTGTTCGCTCAGGAGCGGAGCTGGGGTCCCAGGACGCTGGCATGGATCTCTGGTCTGGTGATCTTCGGCGCCGGGCTGATCTGCGCTTGGACCGGGTACGTGATGGTCTGGGACACCTTCGGCGAGCGTCTCGCCCGCGAGGGCGCGCGGCTGTTCGACGCGTTGCCGGTGCTGTCGGAGCCGCTGGGGCGGATCTTCGCCGGCGAGCAACCGGTGCCGAGCGCGTTCTTCTTCGTCAATCTATTCGTGCACATCGCGCTGCCGTTGGGACTGGGAGTCGGCCTCTGGCTCCACGTCTCTCGGGTGGCCCGGCCCACTCTCCTGCCGCCGCGGCGTCTGCTCTGGGCCATCGTCGCCGCCCTGGTGGTCGGGTCGGTCGTCCTGCCGGCGTCACTGGGCCCGTCGGCCGATCCGTTCGGTCTCGCTCCTTCGACTCCCTCCGATCTGCTGATCGCCTGGTGGCTTCCGATCTCGGAGCGGTTGTCGCCGGGGGTGGTGTGGGCGGGTGGGCTGGCCGCCGCGCTGGCCGCGGTGCTCGTGCCGCGCTTCACCAGGCGTCGTCGTGAGGCGAGTTGGGCGCCGAGCCAGGTCGACTCGAGGCTCTGTACCGGCTGCGACCAGTGCACCCAGGACTGTCCCTGGGAGGCGATCACGATGGTGGAGCGCGACGACGGGCGCGCCACGCTGCTGGCGCGGGTCGACGCTTCGCGCTGCGTCAGCTGCGGGATCTGCGCGGGCTCGTGCGCGCCGATGGGCATCGGACCGCCAGGCCGCACCGGACGCGACCAGCTGGCCCCGCTCCGCGACGACGGGCTCGTCCCTCCCGGCCCGACCCCGGCGTCCGTCGCGATCTGCTGCGAGCGAGTCCCCTCCGGCCACCTCACCGCGCTCGCCGGACTCGACGCTCGGATCCACCGGGTGCCATGCGTGGGGAACCTGCATTCCTCGGTGGTCGAGCTGCTGCTCAGGCAAGGGGCGCCCGGCGTGGTCATCTGCGGTTGCCCACCACGCGACTGCGTCGGGCGCGAGGGTCCCAAGTGGCTCGAGCAGCGCCTGTTCGCCGGCCGGGAAGCCGAGCTTCAGCCGCGGGTGGACCGACGCCGGATCGCCCTGCTCACGCTCGCGCCGGGTAATCGGGCGGAGGCCGTGGCGGCGATCGAGGCCCACTTCCGGCGTTTCGCCGCGCTCGAGCCGACTGAACCGCTTCCGGCCGGAGAGCTGGGGGCGGTTTGCGATCCGGTCTCGGTCGAGGAGGCGGTCTCATGACGACACCGAGCCGTTGGCGGATCGTTCCGGCGCTGGTCGGCACCACGATTCTCTTCGGTCTGCTCGCCTGGACGTCGGCCGTGCCGCTGCCGTTTCATCGCTCCGAGGAGGCCCGTCTTCGTCTGTCCTGGACCGCCCGTCCCGACAGACTCGAAGAGTGCCGCATCCTGTCCCCGGCCGAGCTCGCGAAGGCACCGGAGCACATGCGCCGGCGAGTCGAGTGCGAGGGGCGGTTCGCGAGCTACGACCTTCGAGTCGAGGTCGACGGTCGGCTGGCGGGTGAAGCGGTGGTTCGCGGCGGTGGTCTCCGCCACGATCGGCCGATCCACGTGCTGCGGGAGCTCTCGGTGACGCCGGGAACGCGTCGGATCCGGCTGAGCTTCGTCCGGCGGGAGTCGGTCGAGCTCAGTACCGGGGTGGACAGCGTGATCGCCGAGGCCGATACCGGTCTGTTCGCGGGCCGGGCCGAGCGGGAGCTGGCCGAGCGGGCCCGCCGGCGGCAGGCCGCGATCCCGCCGCGGCTCGAGCTCGACACGACGGTGACGATCGGACGCCGAGCGGTCGCGCTGATCACCTGGGACGCCGAGCGGAAGACGTTCGAGCTGCGCACGGCCCAGGATCGTCCGTCGCCCGCGTCAGGGTCGCCGGCCGATCACCGCTTCTGAGCCTGGCGGGCCGCGATTTCTTCCGCGGACAGCCGGTTGATCAGGCCGCCGACTTTGACCCGCGTCCAGATGTGACCGATGAAGGCCACCGCGCCGACCAGCTCGAGCAGCCGGCCGGCGAGTGTCAGCTCACCGGCTCCCAGCGCGCCCCCGATGGCGACTCCGATCACCCCGGCGTTGAGGGACACGACGGCCAGCACGGCGAGGGCGGCTCGCGGGCGGGCCCCTTCCACTCTCGGCAGGATCCAGTACCCCACGCCCAGCGCGAGCTGAAGCATCCAGCCCAGCAGCACGACCTCCTGATGCACCGGGATCGCCCGAAGCGCTCCGACGGGAAAGAACCCCGCCTTGGCCAGGAGCATGGCCGTGCCGAGGAGCGCGCCAGCGACCAGGTAGAGGAGCGCGGCGCGGACGGCCCAGACCGAGAGGGTCGGCATCAGCGGGCCGTTACGCGAGGCCAGAGGTGTGCCACGAAGAGCAGCACGGCGAGGAGCTGGGCGATCGCGGAGATCGCGAGCAGCACCGGCCACGGCCCCGGGCGGCCGAGCATCGACTCGGCGATCGCTCGCAGGATCATCCCGGCGTTGAGGGCGAGGTAGACGGACCAGAGCGTGAGCCGCTCGCCTGCCGACGGCGTTCTGGCGCGTCCCGGGAACATCCAGTAGGCCACGCCGAAGATGAGTTGGGTGAGCCAGCCGACGGCCAGGAGGTGGACGTAGACCGGATAGGGGACGGGAAGGAGCGAAGCGCCCGCTTCACCGGAGGCGAGCGCGCCCCCAATGCCATCGCGGCGACCAGGTTGAGCAACCCGGTCAGGATGAAGGTGCGAGAGACGAGCGGCATGCCGCATCAATATCAACCGGTCTCGCCACGAGCGGGGGCCTGCCTGATCGCAGCCCGGGCTGGCGGCTCGCTATCGGCAGGCGTACCTGGTCAACACACCTCGGCCGCTCGGCGCGCCTTCGTCGGCGATGAGGACTTGACCGTCGCCAGGAATCGCCAGGCCCTCGGCCTGCCGGTGGCCCCGTGGCAGCGCGCGGACCACGGGCTGTTCGCCGCCTGGGCCGAGCTCGGCAACCGCGCCGTCCGCCCCGGCCAGAACCACCAGGCGCCCGGTCGTCGGATGTCGCTCGACTGCACTCGCGCGAAAGCGGCGAATCCCCGCCAGCGAGTCGAGCGGCACTCGGATGCGATCCGGCGAGGCGAGCTCACCCGTCGCGAGGTCCCAGCGGAAGATCGTGAGCGCGTCGCCAAGGGACTTGCGGCGCGCTTCCTTGCATGCGATCAGCAGGACGCCTTGGTCAGCGGCGAGTCCTTCGATCTCGCAGTCGCGGCCCAAGTCGGTTTCGGCCACCGTGTAGGTCAGCATCGAGTCCTCGGCGGGTCCGGGACCGGGCACCCCAGTTCGGTAGAGTCTGCCGCGGCTGGTGATCATGGTCAGGCTGTCGCCCTCGATCGCGATCCCCTCGAAATCCTCCTTGGGGTGGTCCGGACCGAGCTGGTAGGTCGCGACCAGCTGACCCTCGGTGGGGTCGAGGGTTGCGATCGCACCCGCTTCGTCGTTGTGGAGGAAGATTCGACCGTCTGCCGCCAGGGCAAGACCGGACACTTCACGAAAGCGCTCGGGCAGCTCGACTCGGCTTACCGGCGCGGCGGCGAAACACCGATCGAGCCAGGAGACCGGTCCGGCTGGCTGCGGGCAGGCCACCAGCAGGCCAGCCATGACGCTGGACCAGATCGAATGTGCCGCGAGTCGGATTCCAGCCATGGCCCCTCCGCCGCCGACCGACAAGATAGTCCGCCTCCGATGCGGCCGCGATCGTGAATCGGCAGGGGCCGTGGATGGCATCAATCTCCCGGCTGGTTGCCTTCGTCCAGCCCTGGGGCGGTGGCCCCCCTGGTTGAGGAACGCGACGAACAGGACGCGGAGCCGGCCCCCGGTCCGGTCGACGCGGGCTCAGTCGTCCGACCCGGCCAGCAATGCGTCCAGGGCGGCGCGGTCGAACAGCCGGCCGTTCGCGACCACGGCCGCGATCCGTCTGGTGTTGGCGATGTCGGCGAGCGGGTCGGCGTCGAGCAGCACCAGGTCGGCCAGCATGCCGGCCGCGATCGAGCCGAGCTCGCGCTCGCGACCCAGGAACCGGGCGGGCTCGATGGTCGCCGCGGCGATGGCCTGGAGCGGCGAGAGACCGGCGTCGACCAGCAGGCCCAGCTCCTGGTGCAGGCTGCTGCCGGGATAGGTGTAGACGAAGGCGAGATCGGTCGCCGCGAGCAGCTTCACGCCCGCCGAAGCGAGCGCGCCGACCGAGCCCCGCATCATCGCGAGCCCGCGCTCCATCGCCGGAATCGTCATGTCGCCCGACCAGCCGGTCTTCTGATACTCCCAGAACTCGCGGGCGGACGCCGAGATGGTGGCGGCGCGGGGATCGTTCCGCACGGCGTCGTCCTCGCGGTGAGCGAGGGTCCAGTACACCAGCAGCGTGGGGGTGACCCAGGCGCCTCGCTCGACGAGCGCCCGGGCCGTGCTGTCGAAGCCGGGGGTGGCGGCGGGCGGCACGCCGGTCAGGTGCTCCAGGCTCCTCTGGCCGGCCGCGAGCGCCTCGAGGCCGGTGACGCCGTTGGGCACGTGGCCGGCGACCGGGATGTCCAGACGGCGGGCGTGGGCCGCGATCGCGAAATAGGTCGGGCGATCGAGCTGGGCGTGCACCTTGACCAGATCGGTGCCCGCGATCGCGAGCGAGTCGACGGCGGCCCGGCCCTGCTCGGGTGACGCCGCGGTGATCCGGAGCGGCCACGAGGGCGTCGGGCCGTCGACGATCGGTCCGGCGATCGCGATCCGCGGGCCGACCCGCCGACCGGCGAGCGCGTCGGCGCGATGGCGGCGGAGCGGCTCCCACGGGTCGGATCCCATGTCGCGGACGCCGAGGACGCCGTGGGCGACGAACTGGGGCAGCGCCGACTCGCCCGCCACCGAGAGGTGGACGTGCATGTCCCAGAGTCCCGGAATCGCGAAACGGCCCGATCCGTCGACGGTCCGGGTGGCGGGTGGGGCCGCGAGCGAGCCGGTCGGCCCGACGGCGGCGATCCGGTTGCCGCTCACGAGGACGTCGAGTCCCGGCCTCGCGCCGGCCTCCGGGTGGATCACGGTGACGTTCCGGATCAGGAGCGCCGTGTCCGCGGCTTGCGCCGACAGATGGGGCGCGGCGACGACGGCCGCCGTCGCGACGACGAGCGCGAGTCGGAGGGCGACGGCACGAGGGCTTCCCGGCCTCGAAGGCAGCGACATGCGGACTCCAGGGGCAGCTTGGTGAATCGCCCCATACGGGAGACGGGGCCGGGGGTGTCAGGGCGGAATCCGCGCCACCCGGGTTTGAGTCGTGTAAGGAGCGCCGATCGGCGGTGTCCACTCCGCGAAGGGCTCGGCAGATTGGACCCGATTCCCTCGAAGGAGCGTCATCGTGCCATTGGTCCACTGGTCGGAGCGGTCCCCGGCCTCGCTCTTCGTCCTGATCGCGCTCGCGGGCTGCTCCTCGGACGGATCGGGCCCGAACGGCGATTCGGTCACCGTGCAGCTGCGGGCGGCCCAGACCAGCCTGGTTCCCGCGGAGACCACGCAGCTCACCTGGGAGGTCCGCGACGCGAGCGGCAACGTCCTCACGGGCGAGACGGTCATGCTGTCGAGCGGCAACACGTCGGTCGCGACGGTGACCCCGGCGGGTGTGGTGACCGCCGTCGGAGTCGGCACCGCCACCATCACCGGCGAGGCGCGGTCGGTGACCGGTCAGGTCACGATCCTGGTGGAAGCGGGTGGTCTGGTGACGGCGGCGGGTGGGACTCTCACCGGTCCCGGCGGCGGGATGACGCTGATCGTGCCCGCGGGGGCGTTGTCCGCGACGACCGCGATCCGGCTGCAGGTGGCGTCCAATCCGCTGTTGGACCCGACGGCCGTCGCGGGGAGCATCTACTCGATCGTGCCGAGCAACCTGGCGTTCGCGGCGCCCGCCACCGTCAGGGTCGGGTACGATCCGGCGCGCCGGCCGGCCGGCATGCTGGAGAGCGCGCTCAGGGTCCGCGGGTTCGTCGGGGGCGCCTGGAGCGAGCTCGCGGGGGGGAGCGTCTCGCCGGCGAGCCACACGGCGGAGGCGCCGATCGACGGCGGCGGCACGGTGAGCGTCGGCTGGGTGTCGCCTTCGACCCCGTGCACGCAGCCCGAGCACCGGCAGTTCGACTTCTGGCTCGGCTCCTGGGACGTCGGGACGACGGGCCCGCCGTTCGCCGTGAGCGACATCACCGCGACACCGGAGGGCTGCGCCATCCTCGAGCACTGGCAGCCCAACTCGGCGCCGGTGGGCCGGAGCATCAGCTTCTACGAGCCGTCGACCGACATGTGGTACCAGACGTATCTCGATTCGAGCGGTCAGCGCCTCACCATCGCCGGACGGTTCGAAGCGGGGGTGATGACGATGCTCAATCCGCCCGGCGGCGGCACGACCCACGAGCGCTGGCAGTGGTACGTGGACGGCACCGGCGTCAGGCAGACCGCCGCCCCGACCACCAACGGCGGGGTCAGCTATCAGCCCTTCTCGTGGAACGCCTTGTACACGCCGCGCTGAGGACTCCCGCGGCGACGCCGGCCCGGTGTCAGTCGGTGCCGCTGCCGCCGATCCAGCGATAGCCGACCTTGCGCACCGTGACCAGGAGCCGCGGGGCCGAGGCGTCGTCGCCGAGCTTCCGCCGGAGCTCGGCCACGTGCCAGTCCACCGTGCGGGACTCCACGCTCGGGTCGTACGCCCAGGCGTGGGAGAGCAGGTGCTTCCTCGAGACGACCTGGTTCGGCTGAGCGATGAGGGCGAGCAGCAGGTCGAATTCCTTGGGGCGGAGCGCGACCTCGTTCCCGCCCCGGAGCACCCGGCGCTCGAGGGGGCGCACCTCGACGTCGCCGAAGCGGAGCTCGGTCGGTCCGCCTTGCCGGGCCACCACGCGCCGGCCGAGGGCGTGGACCCGCGCGGCGAGCTCGCGCATGCTGAACGGCTTGGTGACGAAGTCGTCGCCCCCGGTTCGGAAGCCGCGGATCTTGGCCATCTCGTCGCTCTTGGCCGAGAGGATCAGGACCGGCGTCTCGAGCTGCGCCGCGCGCATCTGGCGGAGCACGTCGTAGCCGGTGATGCCCGGCAGCATCAGGTCGAGCAGCACGACGTCGGGCATCCAGGTCTCGAAGGTGGCCAGCGCGAGCTCGCCGGTCTCGGCGATTCGGGTCTCGCAGCCCTCCTGCACCAGGTGATCCCTGATGGCCGCGGCGATGTCGGGCGTGTCCTCGACGACCAGCACTCGCATCATGCCGTCGCCTCCACCGTCCTGCCGGTCGCTTGGTGCGCCGGGATCGGGCCGACCGCGGGGAAGGCGACCGTGACCGTGGCGCATCCTTCCGAGCCACGCGCCACCTGCACGGTGGCGGCCATCGCCGAGGCCAGCTGCCGGACCAACGGCAATCCCAGGCCGGCGCCGGCCGCGGCGCTCGCGCCCGGCGGCGCGGGCTCTCCCCGCTGAATCCGGGACCAGGTCTCGTCGGAGATCCCGGGTCCCTCGTCGGCGACGGAGAGAACGACGCGGTCGTCGTCGTCCGAGAGGCTCACCCGAATCCGCTGCCCCGCCGGACCGTAGCGGATCGCGTTGTCGACCAGGTTCAAGAGGATCTGCCGGAAGGCGGCCGCGTCGATGCCGATGGATCGGCGGGCGGTGAGCTCGAGGTCGATCGTCACTCCGGCGCGGGTGAGCAGCGGGCCCAAGTCGGAGACGATGCTGCGCACCAGCGGCGCGGCGTCCTGGGTCCGCACGTTGAGGGGCAGGTCGGAGCGCCGGCCGCGAGTGAAGAGCAGGACGTTCTCGATCATCAGGATCAGCCGGCGGGTCTCGCGCCCGATCACCTCCAGCGCGTGTCGACGGCGGCCGGGGTCGCTGGGCGAGCCCTCGAGGATCTCGGTATAGAGGAGGATCTGGGTGAGCGGGGTGCGGAGCTCGTGGCTCACTCCGCTCAGGAAGAGGGTGCGGGTCGCCATCAGCCGGCGGGCCCGATGCAGGGCGAAGAGGCTCGCGGCCGCCGCCGCGAAGACCAGCAGGGCGCCGAGGGTGAGGAGCGCGGTCGGAATCGAGGGGATCCCACCCGGCAGGAGTCGCTCCACCCGCGCGGGGTTCAAGCTGATCGTCGCCCGAAGCAGCGGGCGCGCGTCGCTCCAGTAGCGGGTCTCGGAGGTGACCCCCTCACCCATCCATGGCGACCGGTAGACCTCGGTCGAGCCGAAGTCGACCGCGATGCCGAAGAGCGAGTCGGCGGCCGGGACGTCGCCGAAGAGGGTGCGGATCACGCCTTCGCGGGCCGGCGCGAAGACCCTGGGGCCGAGCTCGGAGATCGGGACGACGATGGCGACGGCGATCCGGCGCGCGTCGGCGGCGTGGAGCACGCGGAGGTGCGCGATGGCCGGTCCCGAGGGCTCGTCGAGCGGGAGGACGTGGATCGCGCGGATGTCCGGGGGCGTGGTGTCCGCGAAGGCGCGGATCGCCTCGCGGGAGGCGGGCCCGAGCCCGGGCATGCCGTCCGGATGGGACTCGGCCGAGCCGCCGGAGTCGAGATCGATCAGCGCGATCGCGCTCGGTCGCATGGGATCGCAGCCGCAGGAGCTCGCGAACCCGGCCCCGCGCGCCTCCATCGCGAGGACGGTCGCCCGAAGGTCGTGCGGGCTGACGGTGAACGCGGGCACGAAGGTCTCGAGGAGAATCGGCCAGCCCTGTTGCAGCGTCCGGTCGATCACGTTGGTCAGGATCGACTGGGCGACCGTTTCGGCGCTCTGGATCGCCTGGTCGTGGCGAGCCCGGGCCGAGCCGGCGTAGCCGATCGCGAACGCACCGGTGGCCAGCGCGAGCACGACGATCAGCGCGCTCGCCGCCAGCGTCAGGCGCTCGGGTCCGAGCAACTGACGGCGGGGCCAGCCGGGTCGGCCGTGAGCGACGCCGGAGCTGGTTCGGGAGGGGTCGGGGGGCATCGTCCTCAAAGGTATCGCGGCGGGCGTCGGCCGGATCGGCGTCCGATGCCGGAAGGCCCGGTTCGGAATTCCGACCGGTCAGGGCTCGCCAGGGCGTACGCGGGGCGCCGCGGGGAGGAGTCCGTGGACTGTGTGAGTCGTGTGTGAGGCGCTCGGTCAGGCCTGCTCGGTGACGAGATCGATCATCCAGAGCGTGCCGTCGAGCTGGCTGATGGTGAAGTAGACGCTCTCGCCGTCGGTGACGAAGTCGTCGCGGAGCACCGGGCGGTTGGGATCGTCGAAGAGGGCCCGCTCCATCGGGGGGCTCCCGTCGATCGGGATCCACCAGATGCTGCCCTGGCCGCCGGGGCGCACGCCGCGGACCAGGAGCGCGGGCTCGAAGGGGAGCCACTGCGGGCGTTTGAGGGCGTCGGCGCCGAGCATCGCGGGGGTGGCCAGCACCCGCGAGACGCCGCCGGTCGAGGGGACGATCCGGATCGCGCCGGCGTCGTCGGTGTAGGCCAGCCACTTGCCGTCCTTGGACCAGCTCACGCCCGTCGCGAACTCGTCGATCACCAGCTCGGGCTCGGCCCAGGTCGAGTCCGGATTCCGGGCCACGGTGTAGACCCGGTCCTGATTGGCGCCGTCGCGGCGGTAGAAGACCAGGTGCTCGCCGTCGGGGGCCCACTGGGGCTGGTGGTCGCCCAGGCTGTCGTCGGTCACCTGGCGGACGTCGCGGCCGGTGGCGCGCATCACGAAGACGTGGCGGACGCCGTTCACGACCGAGTAGTAGGCGACCTCCTTGCCGTTAGGCGACCAGACCGGCCCGAACTCGTCGGCCGAGTCCTGGCTGATCTGGGTCGGGCGGCGGGAGGAGAGGCTCTGGACGAAGATGTCCTGGTTGCCGTTCTGGTTCGAGTCGAAGAGCAGCCAGCCGCCGCCGGGCAGGACGTCGAAGTCCTCGACGATCTGGGCGCCCGAGGTGACAGGCTCGGCGTCGCGGATCGAAGGCCACGCCCTGCTCGGGCAGCGCGAGCGCTGGCGGGCGTTCGAGGTCTGGTCGATCGCGGCGACGGTGAGGCAGCTCCCGTCCGCGGAGGTGGATCCGTGCGCGCCGAGGCCGGTGGTGAGCCGGCGGGCGGAGCCGCGGGGCGAGCCGCCGGCGAGCGACTGGGCGTAGATGTCGCGGAGGCCGCCCGCGTCGGAGACGTAGAGCAGGGTGCGGTCGTCGCGCCGAACCGGGCTCACGGCCAGGCTTTTCCCGTCGGTGAGAGGCCACGGGCTCCCGCCGCTCCGGCGGATCAGCATGAGGCGCGAGGGAGCCACGTTGCCGAGCAGGGTCTCGCCGAGCGGCGCGAAGTCGCGGTTGCCGGAGACGTAGGCCAGCCACTCGCCGTCCGGGCGACCAGGCGAGGAGTGGGCCCCTGCGCCGTCGGCGATCAGCCGGGTGGGCGCGGCGTCGGCCTGGCGGAGCGGGATCTCGCCGCCCGGGACGTAGGCGAGGGTCCGGCCGTCCTGGTCCAGGCCGGGCTCTCGGCCGGCCTTCCGGCGGCGCCTTCGACCAACTGGTCGGCTCGGCCGCAGGGCCGGCACCTCGAAGATCGAGCCGGCGGACTGGAAGCGGATCCGGCTGCCATCGGGGCTCCAGGAGGAGCCGCTGGTTGCCGGCCACGTCGGGCGCCACCATCACGGGGTCGCCCCCGTCGAGTTGGCGGACCTCGATCCGCATCGCGCCGTTCGAACCGGCCGCGTAGGCGAGCAGCTTGCCGTCGGGGGAGAGGATCGGGTCGAGCTCGAGGCTCGCGCCGACGCTCAGCCTGCGGGTGGCGCCGACGGTCAGGGTCTCGTTGCTCGGCTTCAAGGCCCAGAACGCGCCCGCGAAAATCACGGCCGCGGCCACGCCACCATCCAGCGCCGGCGCCAGCGAATCTGCGCCACGGTCTGCAGCGTGGTCGGCGTGACGGCGCCGCTCGGCATCAGCAGCGGCTCGAGCTGCTCGGCCAGGGCGGTCGCGGACTCCCAGCGCTCCTGCGGCCGCTTCGGAGGCAGCGGGCGATGATCCCGGCGACGGCGGCGGGGATCTCGGGCCGGAGGCTGTCGACCGAGGGCGCCGTCTCGGAGACGTGCGCCGCGAGGAGCGCGGCGGGCGAGTCGCCGGAGAAGGGCGGCTTGCCGGCGAGCATCTCGAAGGCGACCACGCCGAGCGAGTAGAGGTCGGCGCGCGGGTCGAGGTCCGGGTCGGCGGCCACCTGCTCGGGCGCCATGTAGGCCGGCGTGCCGAGCGCCATCCCCGCGGTGGTGATGTTGGAGTCGGGCTTGGCCTTGACCATCCCCCGCGCGATGCCGAAATCGGCGAGCAGCGCGTGCCGGCCGGAGAGCAGCACGTTTTCGGGCTTGATGTCGCGGTGGACGATGCCCAGCTCGTGCGCGTAGCGGAGCGCGTCGCAGACCTCCACCAGGATCCGGAGCACCTCCTGAACCTGGAGCTGGCCTTCCCTGGTGAGCCGGTCGCGCAGGGAGTCGCCCTGGACGTAGGGCATCACGTAGTAGAGCTGGCCGTTGGCGACGCCCGAGTCGAGGAGCGGGAGGATGTTGGGATGCTGGAGCGTGGCGACGATCGCGATCTCGCGGGAGAACCGGTCGGTTCCGCCGAAGTGCGAGAGATCGCTCCGGAAGACCTTGATGGCGACCGTGCGCTGATGCTTGAGATCCTCGGCCTTGAACACGGTGGCCGTGCCACCGCGGCCGACGATCTCCACGATCCGGTACTTGTCTCCAACGACGGAGCCGAGAAGCACGTTGGGCTCGGTCATTGGGACTCTACGCTCCCCCTGGTGACGTCGTTTCGTGCCGATCCCGGGGGACGGCGCCAATGCTCCACGGTCATGGGATAGGACACCCCAGGCGGGTGTTTCGTTGCGAAACCCGGTGGGCCGTGACGTCGGTGACCCGAGCGAGGCCCGATGTCCGGGTTTCTGGTCAGTGTGTCGCAGATGAAGATAGGGGAGGGAACCGCCGTGGAAACCAGCACCGCTTCGCTCGAATCCAGACTCAAGGACGAGGTGCTCCGGATGTATCGGGAGGTCGCCGAGCGTCCGGAGGGCGACTTCCATTTCCATCATGGGCGGGCCGCCGCGCTCGGTTCGGCTACAGGAGCCGGCGCTGGTGGACCGGATGCCGGAAGGGGCGGTGGCTTCGTTCGCTGGCGTGGGCAATCCGCACCCGCGTGCGGCGCTCCAGCCGGGCGAGACGGTGCTCGACCTCGGGAGCGGCGCCGGGCTCGACCTCCTGATCGCCGCCGAGCGGGTGGGGCCCGGGGGCCGCGCGATCGGAGTGGATACCAATCCGGTGATGCGGGCCCGCGCGGCGGCCAACGCGAAGGCCGCCGGACTCGAGGTCGAGCTGGTAGACGGCGCGATCGAGGCGCTGCCGGTGCCGGACGGATCGGTCGACGCGGTGATCTCGAACGGGGTGATCAACCTCTCCTTCCGGAAGCGGCGCGTGTTCGAGGAGATCCACCGGGTGTTGAGGCCCGGCGGGCGGCTCTCGATCACCGACATCGTGAGCGCGAAGCAGCTCTCCCAGTCGATCGTCAACGACCCGAAGCTCTGGGCCAGCTGAATCGGAGGCGCTCTCCCGGAGGGAGAGATGTTTCGGCTGATGGAGGAGTCGGGGCTGACGAAGGTCCGCTCGGCCGTGGTGGCCGGGTTCGAGTTCCGCGAGGCTTCCACTCGGAACGCCGCCGAGGCCTACGGCGTCAAGGCGGTGATGATGACGGCGCGCAAGCCGGAGGCCTGAGGCGTACCTTTCCGGGGGGCCGGCGCGGCCCCGACCAACGCCCCGGAGCCTTGCATGCACCGTCGTTCCTTCGTCGCGGCGCTGGCCGCGATGCCGCTCGCGGTCCGCTGGCGCCAGTCGCCCGATCGTCTGGTGATCGACGCGATGGGCGAGCTCAGGCCCGAGTATCCGGACTCGCTGATCCGCGAGATGATCGCGAGCGGGATGGACGCGATCACCGTCACGCTGGTCGATCCCAAGCCCGAGGGCGACGAGGCGCTGGCCATCGCGATCGACGCGGTGCTGGAGCACGATCGCTTCATCGCCTCGAGGCCGGGTCTCCTGCTCAAGGCGACCAGTGCGGCCGACATCGATCGGGCCCGCGCGTCGGGCCGGCTCGCGGTCTTCTATCTCTTCCAGAACACGGTCCAGTTCGGCTCCAGTCTCGACCGGGTCGAGCTCTTCTCGCGGCTCGGGCTCCGGAGCTGTCAGCTCACCTACAACACCCGAAACCTGGTGGGCGTGGGGTGCTGGGAGGAGGGCGGGCTCACCCCGTTCGGGCGCGAGCTGATCGCGCGGATGAACGAGATCGGGATGCTGGTCGATCTCTCCCATGCCAACATGACCACGATGGCGGAGGCGATCGAGGCGTCGCGGGCGCCGGTGATCGTCTCGCACACGGCCTGCGAGGCGGTCTATCACCATCAGCGGAACACCACGGACGAGAACCTGCGGCGTCTGGCCCGGCGCGGCGGCGTGGTCGGGATCTGTCAGATGCGGCCGTTTCTCACCCACAAGAAGAGCGCCAACCTGGAGGCGTACTTCGACCACCTGACGCACGCGGTGCGGGTGGCGGGCGCCGAGCACGTGGCGATCGGGAGCGACCGAGACCACCGCGTGATCGAGCTGACGCCGGAGTACCTGGCGGAGCTCAAGCAGGAGGAAGGGGCCCAGGTGAAGGACAGCGAGCTGCCGTACTTCATCGACGAGCTGAACGGGCCCCGCCGGATGGAGGTCGTCTGGGACGGCCTGGTCCGGCGGGGCCTGCCGAGCCGCGACGTGGAGCTGGTGATGGGCGGGAACGTCCGCCGGCTCTACGCCGAGGTCATCGGCTGATCCGCCTTGCTACGAGGTGCGCGGCGAGGTGGAGGTGATCACCCCGTCGAGCCCCTTGTCCCGAAGCAGCGCGTTGAAACGGGCCACGTCCTCCCGTATCACCCGGTCGTAGGCGGATCGGGCCTCCCGGGCTTTCTGGCGCAGCAGCGCGCCGACGTCCCGTTGGGATCCGGTCGGCGCGTGGTCGGTGCCGCCGACGTCGTTGATCAGATAGACCAGCTTCTCCGCCAGCATCGACGGGTACCGGATCAGGTCCTGTCCGCGGCCCGTGATCCGGAGCTGGATCATTGCTTCCTCGACCGTGACCAACCGCGCCGCGAGCGAATCGGCTTCACGCGCGACGGCCGTATCGCCGCTCACGGCGCCGAGCGTCCTGAGCTGGGCGCGGGCGGTCTCGAGGCCGTTGATCATCTCGACGACGTCGTTCAGGTCGCCGGTGAGCTCGCGATGGAATTGTGCCTGCGTGGCGATCTCGGCGTCGGAGCCGGGGGTGTTGGGGTCCTTGCGGACCTCGAGCGGCTGGGTCAGCTGCTCGCCGTTCACGGTGAGCCGGACGGTGTAGCGGCCCGGCGGCGCCAGCATCCTCACCCGCCCGACGCTCGGCGAGGGGCGTCCCTCGATCTCGACCCGCACCTGCGGGGCGTAGAGCGGGCTGTTCCGCAGCCGGGCCTCCTTGGACTGCTCGCCCAGGAGGTCCCAGTAGATCCGGTTGATGCCGGCCTTGCCCGGTCCCTTGAGGGCGCGGACCTCGGCGCCCGACGCGTCGAGGATGGCGATCGCGACGCTGTCCTCCTGCTCCGCCCTGAGCCAGTAGTTGAGCGAGGCGCCGTAAGGCGGGTTGCTGCCGGCCACCGGATCGTAGAAGTGGGCCATCGGCGCTTCGGCCGGGCGGAAGCGATAGGCCGCGCGCGGACGGAAGAGGTGCGCCACGGCCGCCATCACCTCGGGGGTGAGCTGTTGGAGCGGGGTGACGTCGTCCATGATCCAGAAGCCGCGGCCGTAGGTGGCGAGCACCAGGTCGTTGAAGTGCTCCTGCACGGTGACGTCGTGCACCGGCGCGTGGGGCAGGTTGGTCTGGAGCGGCTGCCAGCGGGCGCCGTCGTCGAAGGAGACGTAGAGGGCGTTCTCGGTGCCCAGATAGAGGAGGCCGCGGCGGACCGGATCTTCCTTGACCCAGTGAGCGTAGCTGAGCGGCGTCTTGGGGATCCCGCCCACGATCAGGCTCCAGCTGGCGCCCCGGTCGGTGGTCTTGATCACCCAGGGGTCGCGATCGTTCACCTGGTGGCCGTCGACGGTGGCGTAGGCGGTCGACGCGTCCCAGCGGGAGGCGACGATGTTGCTCACCGTTCCCCACTCGGGCAGCCCGGCCACCTTGGGCGTGACGTTGGTCCAGCTCTGCCCGCCGTCGGTGGTCAGCTGGATCAGGCCGTCGTTGGTGCCGGCCCAGATCTGGCCGCGCTCGAGCGGCGACTCGGCGATCGCGAAGACCACGCCGGCGTACTCGACGCCGACGTTGTCCGGAGTGAGCCCGCCGGAGACGCCCATCCGGGAGCGATCGTTCCGGGTCAGGTCGGGGCTGATCTCCCGCCAGGAGCGGCCGCCGTCGGTGGTCTGGTGGACGTGCTGGCTCCCGACGTAGACCCGGTTGCGGTCGTGTGGCGAGATCAGCAGCGGGAAGGTCCACTGGAAGCGGTACTTGAGGGTCTCGGCCGAGTGGCCGATGGTCATCTCCGGCCAGACCTCGACCGAGGTGGCGATCCCGGTCCGAACGTCGAAGCGGCTCACGATCCCGCCGACGCTGCCGAAGCCCGAGGCGCTCGACCAGATCAGGTTGGGGTCCTCGGGGTCGGGCGTGGCCCAGCCGCTCTCGCCGCCGCCGACCGAACTCCAGAGGCCGCGCGGGATGCCCGCGTCGCCGAAGAAGAACTGCATCCGGCTGTTGCTGGGCCCGCGGGTGGAGGGGCCGTCCTGGCGGTTGCCGTAGACGTAGTAGGGGATCCGGCTGTCGACGGTGACGTGGTACATCTGGGCGTTAGGCAGCTGCACGATGTTCCAGCTCTTGCCCCGATTGGTGGTGATCGAGAGCCCGCCGTCGTGGCCGACGATCATCCGGTCGGCGTCGGTCGGGTCGATCCAGATGTCGTGGTGGTCGCCGCCCGGGACCTCCGAGAAGGGCGGGTTGATGATGGTCGTGCCGCCGTCCAGGGTCTTGGCCCAGCTCGCGGTGAGGAAGTAGGCCTCGTCGGCATTGTCGGGCGCGACGATCATCCGGGTGTAGTACTGGGTCCGGCCGGCCAGGTCGCGATCGTAGCTCACCACTTTCCAGGTGGCGCCGGCGTCGTCGGAGCGCCAGAGCTCGCCCGCTTCGGCCTCGACCCCGGGGAGGGGCACGCCGTCGCTGGTCTCGATCAGGGCGTAGATCCGGTTGGGACTGCTCTGGGCCACCGCGAGGTCGACCTTGCCGAACGGCTTGGTCGGGAGCCCGTTGCCGGTGAGCCGGGTCCAGGTGTCGCCGCCGTCGGTGCTCTTCCAGATCCCGCTGCCCGGTCCGCCGCTCTTCCGGCCCCAGGTGTGGATCACGATCTGCCAGGTGGTGGCGTAGACGATCCGCGGGTTGGTGGGGTCGAACTCGACGTCGTTGGCGCCGGTGTTCTGGTCGACGAAGAGGACCTGCTTCCAGGTCTTGCCGCCGTCGGTGGTCTTGTAGACGCCCCGGTCCTCCTGCGGTCCGTAGCCGTGGCCGACCGCGGTGGCGAGCACCACGTCGGGGTTGGTCGGGTGGATCGCGATCCGGCCGATCCGGCCGGTGGCCTCGAGACCGACCCGCTGCCAGGTCTTGCCGGCGTCGGTCGATTTGAACATTCCCCAGCCGACCGAAATGTTGCTCCGCAGGTTCGGCTCGCCGGTGCCGGCGAAGACCACGTTGGGGTCGGAGGGCGCGACGGCGATGGCGCCGACCGAGGAGACCGGCTGATCGTCGAACAGCTGCGTCCAGTGGATCCCGCCGTCGGTGCTCTTGGCGATGCCGCCGGAGGCCGAGCCCGCGTAGTAGACGTCGGGATCGCCGACCACGCCCGCCACCGAGGCGACGCGGTTGCCCTCGGGGCCGATGTGGCGGAAGCGGAGACTCTGATAGAGCGCGGGATCGACGTAGGGGGCGGCCGGCTGCTCGGCCGCCCGGGCGCGATTGCGCTGGGCGAGGGCCGGGGAGAGCGCGACGAGACCGAGCACCGCGACGAGGGGGAGGGCGCGACGGATCATGAGAAGCCACCGGGGGTTACGGGGATCGTAGTGGCTCGGAATCTGGCGAAAACCCTGAAACTCGGCCACCTTCCGGGCCGTACCGTCGAATGAAGTTCCCCTTTCTCGGAGTGAATTCTCTCTCATGCTGGCGTTGACCTCCGTCCTTCCGCTCGTCCTCGCGACCGCGGCGCCGCCCCCGGTGGCCGCACCGCCCACGAATCCTCTCGTCGGCTTCGGCGCCGCGATCACCTTCGCCGGCGACGAGCTGCTGGTGGGTCGGCCGAACAGCTCCGCGCTCTTTCCACTCCCGGCCTCCAATCCGGGCGGCGTGCTGGTGTTCCGGCGCGGCGCGGGCGGGTCCTGGGCCGAGGCCGGCAACTTCGCGGCGTCCGACGTGGCGCTGGGCGACGGCTTCGGCTCGGTGATCGCGGCCGACGGCAATCTCGCGGTGGTGGGCGCGCCGGCGGCGGCCGAAGGGGTCGGCGCGGCATACGTGTTCGAGCGCTCGGCGTCGGGCTGGCGGCAGGCCGCCAAGCTGGCCGCGCCCGGCGCGGGCGCGAACGACCGTTTCGGCACCGCGATCGCGGTCGGCGGCGGGGTGATCGTGATCGGAGCGCCGGGGCGCGACTCCGCGCGCGGCGTGGCCTACGCGTTCCGCCAGGCCGGCGGCTCGTGGTCGGCCACGCGGATCGGCGGTGGGCGTGAGGCCGGAGACAACTTCGGCGCCTCGATCGCCCTGGTGGGCGGCACGGTCGCGATCGGCGCGCCCGGACCCTCGCCGATCGGCGGTCCGTTCGGCGGCGGGCAGCCGCCGCGGGCGGGCTCGGTGCAGCTGTTCGGCGGCGCGGGCGGCGACTGGCGGGCGATGGCCACGCTGGTCGGGAGCGCGGACAGCACCCTGTTGTTCGGCTTCGCGCTCGCCTCCAGCGGGTCCTCGCTGTTCGTCTCGGCGCCGGGCACGGCCCGGGTCGGCGCGGTGGTGGAGTTCCGCGGCGAGGGCGCCGAGTGGCGGGAGGTCTCGAGCGTGAAGGGCCCGGTGCCGAGCGGTCTCTACGGCGCGGCGGTGGCGGCCGACGGCGACGCGCTGCTGGTGGGCGCGCCGTACCTCAACCAGGCCAAGGGCGCGACCTACGCCTACCGGCGTCAGGGCTCGGGCTGGTCGGCCCCGCAGGAGCTGCCGGTCGACGCGGTCGGGATGATGATCGCGTACGGCGCCACGGCCGCGGTCAAGGGCGACCTCGCCATCGTGGCCGCGCCGGGCGCGGACTTCTTCGAGGGCGTGGGCTACGTCTTCGGGCGGGACGGCGCGGGGCGCTGGGCGGCGCGGGGCACCATCGTCGACCGGCCCGAGAGCATGCCGGCGATCACGGGGGCCGAGCATCGCTGCACCGGCACCGAGGTCGAAGGCTTCGAGTGCAAGAACGTCGACCTGCTCTCCTTCCTGCCGACCACGGCGATGGGCGCCGGGCGCGGGATCATGGTGAACGACCTGTGGGGCTGGACCGACGAGGCGAGCGGCCGGGAGTTCGCGCTGGTCGGGCGGATGGACGCCACCGCGTTCGTCGAGATCACCGATCCGGGCAATCCCAAGTATCTGGGCGAGCTGCCCCTGCACGCGGGCGCGCACCCCAACATCTGGCGCGACATCAAGACGTACAAGAACTACGCTCTCGTGGTCTCGGACAACGCGGGGCCGCACGGGGTGCAGGTGTTCGACCTCAAGCAGCTGCTGAACGTCACCGGCGGGCCGGTCACCTTCAAGGAGACCGCGCACTACGACGGGATCGCGAGCGCGCACAACATCGTGGTCAACGAAGGGACCGGGTTCGCCTACGCGGTGAGCGCGAGCGGCGGCGGAGAGACCTGCGGCGGCGCGCTGCACATGATCGACATCCGCGATCCGCTCCATCCCAAGTTCGCGGGCTGCTTCGCCGACAAGTCGACCGGCAACGGGACGGGCGCGACCCACGACTCGCAGTGCGTGGTCTACCACGGGCCCGACGCCAAGTATCGGGGCAAGGAAGTCTGCTTCAACTCCTCCGCCACGGCGGTCGGGATCGCCGACATGTCGGAGAAGCCGGCCTCCAAGCCGATCGCGGTGGCGGCCTATCCCAACACGGTGTTCGCGCACCAGGGATGGCTGAGCGAGGACCACAAGTACTTCTACCTGAACGACGAGGGCGACGAGATCGCGGGCAAGACGCCCAAGACCCGGACCATCATCTGGGACGTCGAGAGCCTCGAGGAGCCGGTCCTGGTGGGCGAGTTCATGGGCGCCACCTCGGCCACCGACCACAACATGTACGTGAAGGGGAACTACCTCTTCCAGTCGAACTACGTGGCCGGTCTCCGGGTGATCGACGTGAGCGACCCGAACAATCTCCGCGAGGTGGGCTACCTCGACACCGTGCCGTTCGGGGAGAACATCCCGGGCTTCGCGGGCTCCTGGAGCAACTATCCGTATTTCAAGAGCGGCACGATCATCGTGAGCAGCATGCGGGAAGGCCTGTTCCTGGTGCGGCACCGGCCCGAACGGCCGATTCCCTGAGCGACGGAGGAGTCGAGTGGTGAAGCGAGGGGTGGTAGCGGCGGCCCTGATGAGCGTCCTGGCGGCGACGGCCGGGGCCGGGACCGCGGCGGCGCAACAGGGTGGCGGGCGGTTCTACGTCACCAACCAGGACGACGGCACGGTCAGCGTGCTCGACGCGGGCACGCGGAAGGTGATCGAGACGGTCGACTTCAAGGCGATGGGGTACGGCGGGAATCCCAAGCCGCACCACATCCAGGTCGAGCCGGACGGGAGCTACTGGTATCTCTCCCTGATCGGGGCGGGCAAGGTGCTCAAGCTCGACCGGCGCAACAAGGTGGTCGGCTCGATCGACACCGAGGTGCCGGGGCTCCTGACGCTCCATCCGACCCAGGACCTGCTGGTCTTCGCGCGCTCGATGAGCGCGGTGAACCCGCCGATGCGGATCGGGCTGATCAAGCGCTCCAGCATGAAGCTGGTCGAGGAGTACGACGTCTTCTTCCCGCGGCCGCACGGGATCGTGATCCACCCGGGCGGCCAGCACGTCTTCGTGGCGAGTCTGGGGGTCAACCAACTGGCGAGCATCCGGCTCGAGGACGGACAGTCGGAGCTGGTGGACGTGGCGGGGCCGTCGCACACCCTGACCCAGCTCTCGGTCTCGCCCGACGGGCAGTGGCTCGCGGCGACGGCGTCGACCAGCGGCAACGTGATGCTCTTCGACGTGAGCAACCCCGCGAAGCCCGTCTTCTCGCGGGCGGTCAAGGTGGGCGGCGGCCCGTTCGAAGCCACCTTCACCTTCGACGGGACGCTGCTCTTCGTCACCAATCTGGACGCCAACACGGTCACGGTGCTCGACACCAAGAGCTGGGACAAGGTGACCACGGTCGAGGGCGAGGGCTTCAGCCAGCCGCACGGCGTCGGGCTCTCGGCCGACGGGCAGTACGTCTACGTCAGCAACCGGCATCAGTCGGGCGGCGCGCACGACCACGAGGGTCACAAGGCGACCGGCACCGGCACGCTGGTGGCCATCTGCATTCCCACGAAGCAGGTGGCCTCGGTGACCCCGATCGGCCACTACGGGGCCGGGATCGGCGCGCCGGTGCCCGCGAAGCCTCCGGCCGCGCCGGCCGCCTGCCATTGAGCCGGCGCGCGCTGGTCGGGCTCTTCGCCCTCGCCGCCTGCTCGTCCCCCAGTCCCACCACCTCCCCGCCGGCTCCGGCCGTCGGGGAGGGGTTCGTCTATGACCCGTCGCCCTTTCCGGTGGCGGACTCGACGGGCCGCTCGCTCGACCTGGCCTTTCTCGGCGGGTTCAACGTGCCCCGGCCGCAGCTCCTCGACATCGACAAGGACGGCGACCTCGACCTGGTGGTGCAGGAGTTCGGCGGGCGGCTGACGCTGCTGCTCCGCGACGGCGAGTCGCAGGGATACCCGCGCTTCCGCTACGTCACCAACCGCTTCGGCAACCTCGACGTGGGCGAGTGGTCCCGGTTCGTGGACTTCGACGGCGACGGCGACAGCGACCTGCTCGCGGAGTGGCCCTTCAGCTACATCCGGGCCTACCGGAACGAGGGCGGCACGCCGACGGCCCCGGCCTTCGTGGCGGCCCGCGACAGCCTCCGCGCCGCGGACGGCACGGCGATCTTCGCCGATCGGCAGAACATCGCGCAGGCCGTGGACCTCGACTGCGACGGGCTGATCGACCTCTTCATCGGCCGGATCACGGGCAACATCATCCACTACGAGGCGACGGAGAAGGGCGTCCCGCTGCCGAAGTTCCAGCACCTGACCGACCGGTTCGAGAACATCGAGATCGTCAACAACGAGTTCGGCAGCATGCACGGGGCGAACACGATGGCCTTCGCCGACTACGACGGCGACGGCGACCTCGATCTCTTCTGGGGCGACTTCTTCGAGCAGGGGCTGCTGCTGATCGAGAACACCGGCGCCTCGTGCAGCTCGCCCTCGCTCCGGACCGAGCCGGTCCGCTTCCCGCGGAACGACCCGCTGCTCACCAGCGGCTACAACGCCCCCGCGTTCGGCGACCTGGACGGCGACGGGAAGCCCGATCTGCTGGTCGGGGTGTTGGGCGGCGCGTTCAATCCGATCGCGACGACGATCGAGAACCTGCACTATCTGACCCGTGACCCGTCGGGCAACTGGGTACGGCGGACGGGGCAGTTCCTGCCGGCGATCGACGTGGGGAGCGAGAGCGTTCCGAGCCTGGTCGACCTCGACGGCGACGGCGACCTGGACCTCCTGCTCGCCAACAAGATCGAGCCGGACGAGTCGCAGACGGCGCGGATCTATCGGTACGAGAACGTCGGCACGCGGACGGCGCCGAGCTACGTGCTCCGGGGCGATCTCGGGATCACCGGCACCTATCATTACGCGCCGGCCTGGGGGGATCTGGACGGCGACGGCGATCTCGACCTGATCCTGGGCTCGTGGGTGGCCAAGCTGGCCTACTTCCGGAACGACGGCGACGCGCGGGCGATGAAGCTCAGCCTGGTCGACAGCGCGCTGGTCACCATCACCCGGGGGAGCAACACCACTCCGGCGCTGGGCGATCTGGACGGCGACGGCGACCTGGACCTGCTGATCGGCGAGGCCTCCGGCGCTCTCAACTACTACCGAAACGACGGCGGGCCCACGGCGCCGCGCTTCGTGCTGGTGAGCGACCAGTATCTCGAGATCGACGTCGGGCGGCGGAGCGCGCCGGCGTTCGCGGATCTGGACGGCGACGGGGACCTCGACCTGCTGATCGGCTCGGACAGCGAGGGCGTGGTGCTCTACCGGAACGAGGGCACCCGGACCGAGCCGCGCTTCGTGCGGGATTCGACCTGGAGCGTGGACGTCCCACCGATCTCGGCCCCGACCCTCGGCGACGTCGACGGCGACGGCGACCTCGACCTGGTGGTCGGCAACGTGAGCGGCGGCGCGCTCTACTTCGACAATCGCGCGCGCCGACGTTAGGCGTCAGTCGATCGAGAGCACCCGCACCGGGTCGATTCGGGCCGCGCGGCGCGCGGGAATCAGGGTGGCCAGTCCGCCGATCAGGAGCAGCACCAGCGCCACCAGGCCGAGCGCCAGCGGGTCGGCGGGGTCGGCCTGGTAGGTGAAGCTCGCCACCGTCCTGGCCAGGGCCAGCGACCCGCCGATCCCGAGCGCCAGACCGACCAGCACCGGCCCCGCCATGTCGAGGAAGACGGAGCGCATCACGCCCATCTCTGACGCGCCGATCGCGATCCGGATCCCGATCTCCCGGGCCCGCTGAGTCACCCCGTAGCCGACCACGCCGTAGATCCCCACCCCCGCCAGCACCAGCGCCAGCGCGCCGAACGAGGTCAGCAGCATCGAGCCGAGCCGCTGCGGCATCAGGGTCTCGCCGATCTGGGTCTCCATGGTGGCCGTCACGCTCGGCGAGAGACCGGGCACCACCTGGCGGAACGCGGCGGCCGCGCTCCGGACGGCGGAGGCCGGGTCGCCCGGGGTGCGGATCGCGAGCGTGAGGAAACTTCGGGCGGCGTAGTCGCGCAGCTGGTCGAGGGAGAGGAAGACGAAGGGGGTCGGATCCTCGCCGATGGCCTGCCAGGTCGGATTGTCGGTCACCCCGACCACCGTGGCGGTGAGCTGGTCGCCGAAGGAGATGGTGCCGCCGACCGGGGAGCGACCCTTCCAGTAGAGCTCGGCCGCGTGACGATTGATCACCGCGACGGGCGGGGCGTCGGGCCCGTCGCTGGCCGCGATCGGCCGTCCTGCGACGATCGGGATGCCGAGCGCCTCGAAGTAGCCGTCGGTGACGATCACCGCGTCGAAGCGGATTTCCTCGTTGGGCGCCGGGGCGTAGCCGCCGATCGCGGCGAAGAAGCCCTGGAAGCCGCCGCCCTGGAAGGGCGTCAGGGTGGCGATCGCCGCGGCGGAGATCTCGGGCAGCGCCCGAACCCGCTCGAGCAGCTGGGCCCGCATCGCGGTGCTCTGCTCTGGTGTGTAGCGGAGCAGGCTGGTGTTGAAGCGGAGCATCGCCGCCCGGTCGGGCTGGTAGCCGAGGTCGGCTCGGAGACTGTTCCGGAGGGTACGCGCGAACACGGCGGATCCGGCCAGCAGGACGAGACAGAGCGCCACCTGGACCGTCACCAGGCCGCGACGCACTCTGGCCACGCCGCGGCCGTCGTCGTTGACGCCGCCCTTGATCGAGGCGATCAGGTCCTGCCGGGTGGCCTGCCAGGCGGGCGCCAGCCCGAAGAGCAGCGAGGTGGTGATCGCGAGCCCGATCGCGAGCCCGAGGAGCCCCCGGTCGAGTGTGATCCCGAGCCCGCTGATCGCGACACCGCCGGGCAGCTCGTAGGACGAGAGCAGCCGAAGCATCAGGGCCGCCACACCGAGACCGGCGGCCGAGCCGAGGAGTCCCAGGACCAGGCTCTCGGTCACCAGCTTGCGGACCAGTCTGGTCCGGCTGGCGCCGACGGCGAGCTGTACGCCGAGCTCGCGGCCGCGCGCGGTGGCCCGGGCGAGCAGGAGGTTGGCGACGTTGGCGGAGGCGAGGAGCAACGCGAAGGCCACCGTCCCGAGGAGCAGGAAGAGGAAGTCGCGAAGCTCGGCCTCCCGGCCGACCGGAAGGATGTAGCGGCCCGCGGGATCAACGGTCACCTGGCGCGAGCCGTCCGCCGCGGCCCACTCCTCGGGATACTCGGCGGCGAGATTCTGCCCGATGGTCCGGAGCTCCGCCTGCGCGGCGCCCAGCTCGGTGCCGTCGGCGAGACGCCCGATCAGGGGCCCGGCCCAGCGCGAGCCGCGGTTCTCGTAGGTGGCTGGCGAGCCCGCGGCGCCGACGGCGCTGCCCAACGCGGTGGCGGAGAACATCGGCAGCCAGAGGTCGCGCGGGCGGGCGAGCTGGAGGCCGGCATAGCCCCGCGGCCCGATTCCGATCACCTCGAAGGGCACCTGGTTGAGCTGCACGGTGCGGCCGACCACGCTCGAGTCGGCGCCCAGGGCGGTGCGCCAGAAGTCGTAGCTCAGCACCACGACGGCGTTGGCGCCGCCCGGCCGGTCGTCTCCCTGCTGGATCAGGCGGCCGAGATGCGGCGCGACGCCGAGCAGCGAGAAGTAGTTGCCGGTCACCAGCTCACCGGTGGCGAGGAAGGCGGTCTCCTCGGTGCCGAGGTTGAGCGGCACGGTGCTGGTGGCCGCGAGATCGGTCAGGCCGGAGGCCCCCGACTGGAGGCTCAGGTAGTCGGGATAGGAGGTGGTGCAGCGAAGGTCACCGCGGCGACAGCTGGTGTACACGGCCACCAGGCGATCGGGGTCGGCCACCGGCGCGCTCCGGAGCAAGACCTGCCGCGCGATGCTCGCGATCGCCGTGGTGGCGCCGATTCCGAGCGCGAGGGTCACCAGCACGGTCGCGGTGAAGCCCGGGGAGAAGCGGAGCTGGCGGAGCGCCAACCGGGCGTCGTGGAGCGCGTCCCGCACCACGCCGATGCCCCAGCCGTCGCGAATGGTCTGCTTCTGCCGGGTGACCGGACCGAAGGCGGCGAGCGCCTGGGCCCGGGCGGCCTCGGGGGAGAAGCCCTGCGCGAGATACTTCCTGGTCTCCATCTCGACGTGGAAGGCGACCTCCTCGTCGAGCTCCCGCTCCATCTTCCCGATCCCGAGCAGGGCGCGGAGCCGGAAGAACAGCTCTGACAATCGTCGCATCGCTGGCTCCGTTCAGGCGGTCTCGAGGATCCGCGCCACGGCGGTGGAGAGTCGCTGCCAGCGCTCGGTCTCGACCGCGAGCTGGGCTCGTCCGGCGCGGGTCAGCTCGTAGTAGCGAGCCCGGCGGTTGTTCTCGGTATCGCGCCAGAAGGAGCGGATCCAGCCCTCGCGGGTGAGCCGATGGAGCGCGATGTAGAGCGAGCCCTGGTTGACCGAGAGCGCGTCCTCGGAGATGCCCTGGATCCGCTCGGAGATGCCCCAGCCGTGCATCGGCTCGCTGGCGAGCACCCGGAGGACGAGGAGATCGAGGGTCCCCTTGATCATGTCTGGCTTGGCTCGGCTCATCGGGCCCCGGCTCCCATGGTGAGGGTCCGCCTGGCGGCGCCGCGCAGCCGCGGGACCGCTTTTCTCCTGGCATTCAGGAGATACAATCTTTTCTCCTGGGAATCAAGAGGAGGGGGCGGCGGCCCGCCGGGCTCTCCGGAAGAGGTACCAGCCGAGGGCGATCGGCACGCCCACGCCGATCACGGTCTTGAACTCGAAGAGCAGCACCTGCTCGACGTCGGAGGTGGGGATGAACGCCGCCACCATGCCGACGAGGGTGGCGGTGAGGCCGATCCAGCCCGCGTAGCGGGCGAGCGGCCGCAGGTCCTGGAGACGCGTCAGGGCGAGGAAGAGATAGACGAACGGCACCAGCTGGATCACGATCGACGCCTTGAGCAGAATCTGGAAGGCCTCGGTGACCGTGGCGCCGACCAGCGACATCAGGGTGAGAAGCCCGGCGACGACCGCGCAGGTGACCAGGGCGACGTGGGGCGAATGCCAGCGCGGGTGGACCCGGCCGAGAGCGGCGGGCAGGGCGTTGGTGAGTCCCGCGACGAAGGGGATCCGGGCGGTTCCGGCGAACCAGGCGGAGGTGGCGCCGCCGATCGAGAGCGCCATCAGGATCGCGATCGGGGCGACCAGCCAGCCGATCCCGAGGTCGGCGGCGCTCGCGCTCACGGCCTGCATGATGCCCTGGATCACACCCAGCTCGGCGATCGGCACCAGGGCCTGTACCGCGGCGGTGACCAGCTCGTAGGAGAGGAGCGCCACCACGCCCGCGATCAGGATGGCGGGCCTGAGGTCGCGAGCGGGATCGCGAATCTCGTCGCCCATGGTCGAGGCCAGCTCGATGCCGATGAAGGCGTAGCACATCACGCTGAAGTTGGCGGCCAGCTCCCAATCGACGCCGGCGACCAGCGGCGGGGCGGTGGCGTGCCCGCGGAGCCAGGCGAAGAGCGCGGCGCCAAGCACCAGGATCACGGTGAGCGCGGTGCCGATCCCGCCCAGGTTCTGGATCCACTTGCCGACCGTGAGGCCGCGGACGTTGAGCACCGTGATCAGGGCGAGCCAGCCGAACGCGATCAGGGCGACGAACCACTTGGCGTCGACCAGGTGCGCGCTGCCGGCGCCGCCCCCGAAGGCGACGATCCCGGCGAGATAGACCAGCAGGACCGGCACGTAGAACAGATTGTTGGTCCAGTAGCACCAGCCGGCGAGGAAGCCGTGCGCTTCGCCGAACTCGCGCCGGGTCCAGAGATAGATCCCGCCTTCGCCGGGGTAGCGCTTCGCGAGCGCCAGCACGGCGATGGCTTCGGGCACGAAGAAGACCAGGAAGGCGAGCGGCCAGAGCACCAGCGACGCGCGGCCGTACACCGCGGTGGGCGGCACGTTGTTGACGTTGACGATCGCCACGACCTTGAGCAGCACCAGGTCCCAGCGACCCAGCGCCCGGACGACGTCGGCCCTTGCCGCCGTCATCGGCTAGCCAAGCGCGAGCAGCTCCCGCACGGCTCGATGGGCGTGATCGATGGCGCCGTCGGTGTAGGCGTAGGCGCCCGAGTCGGCGTTGGCGATCGCGATCCTGCCGAAGGGCCGCCGGGCGACCTCGCAGGGCGTCTCCGTGCCCTCGAGCCAGAAGCGATCGAAGAGCGAGTTGTACTGATAGGCGTAGCCGTGCGACCAGCGGTTCACCGTGATCGCGAGGATGTCGGCCGCGGGGTCGAAGCCGCCTTCGCCGAGCACCCGACCGAACTGGGCCCGGATGGAGCGCTCGATGGTCTCGTAGGAGGTGTCGAGCAGCTGGGCCCGGCCCAGGCGATGCTGATCGCGCACGGGGACGCCCGGATAGCAGGCTGCCTTGGAGAGATGGACGACGACGGGGTCCTCCGGCGTTCGCGCGCACTGGTAGCCACCGAGGCTCACCGGGAAGTCGAGCCCCAGGCTGGTGTGCCAGAGGCCGGGCGTGGTCACATGCTGGATGCCGAGCTTCGCGAAGGCGTTCCAGTTGCGGATCAACACGGTGGTGTAGACCAGCGGCACCTTGACCGCGTAGCGCAGGGCGTCCCGCTGGGTCTGGTCGAGCTCGTCGCACATGTAGGGGATGGTGGAATGCCAGCAGGCCAGCACGGCTTGGCGTCCGGTGACGCTGACCAGCTTGCCGTCCTTCACGTAGGTGACCTCGACCCGTTCTCCGGGCCCGCCGCGATCGAGGTGACGGACTTTGACCACGACGCTCGAGAGCCGAATCCGGACTCGAGTCGAGGCTCGATCCAGGCGGTCGTAGTCGACTCGTGAGGTGACGACGTCGTCAGCGGTGGTGCCGGGCACGGCGTCGGGCAGGAGCCGTCGGACCAGGAGGCGCGCGATCGAGGCGTTGCCGTCGGGGAAGTGGAAGTAGAACTCTTCGCCCGCGGGGCCGTCGGCGGGGGTGGAGTCGCGGCTCTGTCCGGGGCCTTTCGCATTCGGGTCGAGGCCCATGCCCTGGAAGCCGGGAAAGCCCAGCCCGAAGCCGTCCTGCGCGGGCATCGCGTCGATGCCGACGCCGAAGAGGTCGTGGGGCAGGGTCTGGAACACGGGCAAGGCACGCCCGGATCGAGCCTCCACATCGTCGTGAGGAAGTCGGCGAACGCTGGTGGTGGCCAGCCGGAGCCGCTTGGCGGCTTCGCTCTGGCCACGGAGCGGGTCGAACCTCGGTATGGAGGCGTCGGAGGTCGCGCTTGACCCGATCGCTCTCACGGGCGCGGCGTCGATGAAGGCCTGGTCGTACTCGTCGACGCTTCCCTTCACGAGGCGATCGACGCCGAAGGTCTCGGCATCGAAGAAGAACCCGTCTTCCAGTCCGCGCGAGCGATAGACCTCCCAGTCCACCACGCTGGACCAGCGGCCGACGTCGATTCCGAGGGTGTCGAGCAGCCCGTGCGCCACGGCGCTGTAGGGCGCGGGGCTGTCGATCGACTGGACGCCGCCATAGCCCAGGATCGTCCGACCCTCGTGGGTGAACTCGTTGCGCTTGGCGTGGCCGCCGAAGTCGTCGTGGTTGTCGAGGACCAGGATCCGCGCGTCGGGGCGAGCCTCGCGGTAGTAGTGCGCGGCGGAGAGGCCCGAGATCCCGCCGCCCACGATCACCAGGTCGTACTCCTCGCCTGTGGAGCGCGGTTCCGCGGCACCCTGCCAGAAGATCCCGTCGCGGACGGCGTGGAAGGGCTCGAAGGTGCCCGGGTAGGAGCCGCGGAGGCCCGTGAGGGCGGGCGGATAGCCGGCGCTCGCCGGCGGTGGTGCGGCGCAGCTCGAGAGCCAGGGCAGGGCCATCGCGCCGCTGACGCCCACGGCGACGCCGTTCAGGAAGTCGCGGCGGGTGATCGCCCGCCCCATGCCGAGATCGCGGTCGCTCGGAGTCATAGGCCACCAATCGCAACGAGTTTGGTCTCGAGGTACTCGGTCAGGCCTTCGGCGCCGCTCTCGTGGCCGATGCCGCTCTCCTTCCAGCCGCCGAACGGCGCCTCGGTGCCGTGCGGGGTCCACTCGTTCACCCCGATCATTCCGAACTCCAGCCGCTCGGAGGCGTGGACGGCGGTCGTGAGGTCGTTGGTCCAGAGGTAGGCGGCCAGCCCGTAGCGGGTGCCGTTGGCCATGCCGATCGCCTCGTCGACGTCGTCGAAGGGAATGATCGGCATCACGGGACCGAAGATCTCCTCGCCGTAGACGGCCTGTTCGGTGCGGACGCCGGCGAGCACGGTCGGTTGAAAGAAATAGCCCGGGCCTTCGGGTCGAGCGCCGCCGGCGAGGACCGCGGCGCCGCTCGTCGCCGCGGCCGTCACCAGGGCCTCGACCCGGTCGCGCTGGCGGGCGTTGATCAGCGGCCCGACCTGATTGGCGCGATCGAGGCCGCTGCCGACCTTGAGCGTCTTGGCCCGCTCCGCCACGGCTTCGGCGAAGCGATCGGCGATCGAGCGATGGACCAGGAAGCGCTGCGGCGAGACGCAGACCTGGCCGTTGTTGCGGAACTTGGCGCTCACCGAGCCGGAGGCGAAGGCGTCGAGGTCGACGTCCGGCATCACGATGACCGGCGCGTTGCCGCCGAGCTCGAGGGAGAGGCGGGTGACGGTACGGGAGGCGCCGTCCATCAGCAGCTTGCCGACCCTGACGCTGCCGGTGAAGCTGATCTTCCGGACGGCGGGATGATCGAGCATCTCCTGGCCCATGCCTTCGGGCTCGCCGTTGACGAGGTTGAGCACGCCGGGCGGCAGGCCGGCGTCATGGAGGATGCCCGCCAGCGCCATCGCGGTGAGCGGGGTGTACTCCGACGGGCGCCCGACCACGGTGCAACCGGCGGCCAGCGCCGCGGCCCAGGCGCGGCCCGGGTTGTAGGCGGGGAAGTTCCACGCGGTGATCACGCCGACCACGCCGAGAGGCTGCCGGAGCACCGTCATCCGCTTGTTGGGCGCGCGGGAGGGGATGGTGCGCCCGTAGGCGCGCTTGCCCTCCTCGGCGAACCACTCGAAGAGATCGGCGGTCACGAACCACTCGCCCTTGCCCTGGGCGATCGGCTTGCCGCTCTCGCGCACGGTGAGCTCGCCGAGCTCCTTGGCTCGCGCGCGCATCGCGCCCGCGGCCCGGAGGAGGATCTCACCGCGTTCCCAGGGGGTCTTCCGGGACCAGGCGGGAAAGGCGCGCTCGGCGGCCTCGATCGCGGCGCGACAGTCGGCGCGATCGCCGAAGGGCACGGTGCGCACGATCGCTTCGGTGGCGGGGTCGATCACGTCCCAGGTGCCGCCGGTGGCGGCGTCGGTCCACTGTCCGTCGATCAGCTGCCGGAAGGTGTCGGTCATCGATCTCGTTTCCAGGTTGGGCTTCGGCTCCGGGCGATGGAGCGGGATCAGTGCTCGTAGACGAGTCGGCCAGCGACCCAGGTCTGCTCGACGGTGAGCTCCGTAAGGGTCTCGACCGGCGTCTCCAGCGGATTGCCGGAAAGGACCACCAGGTCGGCCCACTTTCCCGGGGCGAGGCTGCCGCGATTGTCCTCGTCGCCCGAGGCGATCGCGCCGCCCATGGTGTAGGCCGCGACAGCCTCCGCCACGCCGATGGCCTGCTCGGGCACGAGTGGCTCGCCGGCGTCGTCGCGGCGGTCGACGGCGGAGCGGATTCCCTGGAGGGGCCGGTCGTCCTCGACCACCGGAGCGTCCGAGGAGAGCGCCACCGTGAGTCCGGTGTCCAGCATCGAGCGGATCGGATAGGCGCGAGCGAGCAGGCCGTCGGGAAGGTACTGGCGAAAGTTGCGACCCAGCTCGCGGAGGAAGATCGCCTGCGGCACCGCGATCACCGCGAGACGGGCGGCGCGCTCGAGCTGCGACTGGTCCGGGAGCCCGAAGTGCTCGATGCGATGGCGGATCGGGCCCCGGCCGAGCGCTTCGTAGACGCGGAGCACCTGGTCGATGGTGACGTCGCCGATCGCGTGGATGGCGATCCGCCAGCCGGCGTCGTGCGCCTCGCGGGCCAGGGCGATGAGGTCGCCGTCCTCGAAGCGGAGCACCCCGCGGCTCTCGCTGTGGCGATAGGGGACGCTGAGCGCCGCCGTGGCGCCGCTCAGCCCGCCGTCGGCGAGGAACTTGGCGGTATCGATCCGGAGGTGGTCGGACCGGTGGCGCTCGGGGAGCGGCACGGCGCCGACGCCGTCGACCTTCCGGAGCGCCATCACGTTGACCCGGCTGGGCAGCGCGCCCGACTCGTCGAGCCGGCGATAGACGTCGAGCAGCGCGGGGCCGACTCCGGCGTCGTTGGTGCTGGTGATGCCGAGGGCGAGCTGATGCCGGAGCGCGGCGAGGATCATCGCCGCGTAGTCGTCTCCGCTCGGGTCGGGCATCCTGGCGTTCACCAGACCCATCGCGGTCTCGTGGAGGAGGCCGGTGGGCTCGCCGTCGGTGCCGCGGGCGATCGCTCCGCCGGGCGGGCTCGCGGTGCCGGGTCCGATCCCGGCGGCCGCGAGCGCGGCGCTGTTGGTGGCGTAGATGTGGCCGCAGGTCCTGGTCAGCACCACGGGACGGTCCGCGATCAGGCGATCGAGGTCCCAGCGGGTAGGCGAGCGGCCTTCGGCCAACCGGGCTTCGTTGTAGCCGCGCCCGAGGAGCCATCCGGTCGGTTGCCGCCGCGCGGCCTCGCCCAAGCGCGCGCCGATCTCCGCCAGGCTCGCGGCGCCGCGCAGATCGACCATGGTGGTGAGCAGATGGCCGATCTTCCAGATGTGGGCGTGCGCGTCGTTGAAGCCGGGGAGCAGGGTTCGCCCGCCGAGGTCGACGGTGCGGGTGTCCGGACCGGCGAGCCGGGCAACGTCGGCGTCGCTTCCCGCGGCCAGGATTCGTCCCCCGCCGACTGCCAGCGCCTCGGCCCGCGACCGTGCCGGCTCCTGGGTGAGCAGTGTCCCGTTTCGGAAGAGCAGCTCGGCCGGAGGCACTAGCGCCCCGCACCGGCCATGCGGGCAGCGTCGACTGCGGCGATGGCGTGCTCCATGACGCCGAGCGCCTCGCGGAGCTCGGGCTCAGTGATCACGAGCGGCGGGAGGAGGCGGATGCCGTTGCTGTAGAGGCCGGCGCGCATCGCGAGGACGCCGCCCTGCACCGTTCGCTTGATGATGGCGAGGGTCTCTTCCGGCGCGGGCTCCTTGGTGACGCGATCCCGGACCAGCTCGACCAGCATCATCGGTCCCAAGCCCCGCACGTCGCCGACCAGCTGGTAGCGCTCGAGCCAGGGCTCCATCACCGATCGCATCACCCGGGCGAGCCGCTCGGCGTGCGCGAGGAACTCGGGCGACCGGATGGTCTCGATGGCCGCGAGCGCGGCGGCGCAGGCCACCGGGCTCCCGCCATAGGTGCCACCGACGCCGCCCTTGTGGGCGCTGTCGAGGATCTCCGCGCGGCCGGTCACGGCGCTGATCGGCATCCCCGCGCCGAGGGACTTGGCCATCACGATCAGGTCGGGCACCACGCCCGAGTGCTCGATCGCGAAGAGCCGACCAGTGCGGCCAAAGCCCGACTGCACCTCGTCGGCGATCAGGACGATGCCGTGCCGGTCGGCCAGCTCGCGGAGCCTGCCGAGGAAGCGGCGCGGGATCGGGAGGAAGCCGCCCTCGCCCTGGACCGGCTCGATCAGGAACGCGGCCACCGCGCTCGGATCGACCTGGGCCACGAGCGCGTGGTCGAGCTGCGCCAGACACCAGCCGAGGTACTCGTCCTCGGTCATGGCCGCCGGCCGGCGGTAGAGGTTCGGGACCGGGAGCCGCACGATCTCCGGGGCGAAGGGGCCGAAGCCCTTCTTGAAGAGGGCGTACTTGCTGGTGAGGCTCAGGGTGAGCAGCGTGCGGCCGTGGTAGCCGCCCTCGAAACAGACCACGGCGGGCCGCCCGGTGAAGCGCCGCGCGAGCGAGACGGCGTTCTCGACGCTCTCGGCGCCGCTGTTGGCGAGCAGGGTCTTCTTCGCAAAGCCACCGGGCGCGATCGCGTTCAGGGTCTCGGCCAGCGCCACGTAGGGCTCGTAAGTGGCCACCAGCGCGCAGCTGTGGACCAATCGCCGAGCCTGCTCGGCGATCGCCTCGACCACCGCGGGCGGGCTGTGGCCGACCGCCAGCATCCCGATGCCACCGACGAGATCGATCAGGGTGTTGCCGTCCACGTCGTGGACCAGCGCGCCTTCGGCGCGCTCGATGACGACGTCGGTGGCCCGGGCCAGCCCGGCGGCCACGGCCGCGTCGCGGCGGGCGAGCATCGCGGCCGAACGAGGGCCGGGAATCGGGGTGCGGAGCTGGATCGCGCCCATCAGGGGCTCGCCGGCCGCATGGCGCCCGGCACGTCGCGCGCCGCGTCGAGCACGATCAGCGCGGCGTAGCCGGCGCAGACCGGGTCGTGGAGATGATCGGGCAGCAGCTCGACGATCTCGAAGCCGACCCGGAGCTGCATCGAGACCGTCGGGTCGAAGATCCCGCCGAGCCGGACCTGGTCGAGATACTCGCGCGCGGTGATCCGATCCTGGAGCGCGCCGTAGCCGCGCAGCATGCCCGCCGCGAGCTGGCCGCGGAGGCCGAGCCGCCAGACCAGCTCCTGCCGCGCGGCGTAGAGCGCGCGGCCGAGGCCGCGACGGCGCCAGTCGGGGTGGACGCTCACGTCCACGCCGTAGAGCCAGGCGCCCTTCGGCCGGTGCGAGTCGAGCCAGCCGCCCGCGATGATCTCGGCGAACGAGTGGTCGGGGGCGTCGAAATCGAAGTCCCGCCGGATGGTGCTGGTGGCCGCGACGACCCGGCTACCGTCGGTGACCACGAGCTGGCCCTCGGGGAAGAGGGTCAGATGGTGACGGTAGTGCTCCGCCTTGAAGCGCTCGTCGTCGGCGAGGGAGGGAAAGACCGCGCGCTGGAGCTCCTCGAGCGGCTCGGCGTGCTCCGGTCCCATGCCGACGACGCAAAGCCCGTCGGCCAGGTTTCGACGATAGGCGCACGCCCCTCCGCGGCTCTCACCCGCGCGAGGGCGTGCGGTCGATGGCGGCACCGGGGCTCCTGACTGGGA
This sequence comes from Gemmatimonadales bacterium, assembly GCA_041390205.1. Lineage (GTDB taxonomy): Bacteria > Gemmatimonadota > Gemmatimonadetes > Gemmatimonadales > GWC2-71-9 > SHZU01. Next base: position 42,024 of record JAWKQJ010000004.1, on the reverse strand, counting down.
TGCTGGAACCTACGTCCGCCGCGGAGTCGCGGCCAGCCGACGCCCGATGGGTCAGAAGTCTGTAAGGACGGTGCGATCTGAAACTCGGACAGAGGTGGGGTCGTCAGACCGAACGGTCCTCGAGGGGCCAGACCACCACCACAGGGAACATCTCATGGACGGCTTCCTCCGGGACGTTCGCCACGCGCTCCGTCAGCTCCGCCACTCGCCGGGCTTCACGCTGGTGGCGGTCACGATCCTCGCGCTCGGCATCGGGGTGAACTCCGCGATCTTCGCGCTGGTGAACGCGGCGTTGCTCCGGCCGCAGCCGTACGCGGCGCCCGAAGAGCTGGTCAACGTGTACGTCGGGGACTCACGGGGCGAAGAGTTCGTCACCACCTCGCGGCCGGAGTATCGGGCCTTCGCGGAGCGCACCGAGCTCTTCCGGGGCACCACCGCGTTCGAGCCGCAGATCGCGAGTCGGGAGACCGACGACGGCGCCACCGTCGCGTTCGTCGAGATGGTGGCCGCGAACTACTGGGACGTGCTGGGCGTGAGCCCGATGCTCGGCCGCGGCTTTCTTCCCGAGGAGGAGGAGGGTGGCGCGGTCGTGGCGGTGGTCGGGTATCAGGTCTGGCAGCACGAGCTCGGGGGCACGCCCGACGTCCTGGGGCAAACCGTCCGGCTCAACGGATCGCCGGTCACGATCGTCGGGGTGGCGCCACCGGAGTACCGCGGGGTGATCAACGCGCTCGCGACCCAGTACTGGCTGCCCTACGGCTCGGCCAACGCGATCGATCCGGCCGGCGCGACCCGGAGCGAGGACCGGGGGGCGCGGGGCACCTTCGTGCGGGCGCGGCTGGCGCCCGGGGTCACGGCCGAGCAGGCCCAGGCCGGCGTGGACCTGGTGATGCAGCGGCTGGAGCGCGAGTTCCCCGAGAGCAACACCGGCCGCCGCGCCCTGGTGGTGCCGACGGAGCGGGTTCGCTTCCACCCGTCGATCGACGGGGTGCTCTATCCGATCGCGGCGCTGCTGCTGGTGGTGGTCGGGCTGGTGCTGGCGATCGCCTGCAGCAACCACCCCGGATTGTTGCTCGCCCGGGCGACGGCGCGCCAGCGAGAGGTCGCGGTGCGGCTCGCGATCGGCGCGGGCCGGGGCCGGCTGATCCGCCAGCTGCTCACGGAGAGCGCGTTGATCGGCGGGATCGGCGGGCTCGCGGGGCTCGCGATCGCCTGGGCGATCACCCGGGCGCTGGTGGCGTTCCAGCCGCCGATTCCGGTGCCGGTGACGGTCGATCTGAGCCTGGACGGCCGGGTGCTCGCCTTCACGGCGGCGCTCTCGCTCGTCACCGGCATCCTCTTCGGTCTCGCCCCGGCGCTCCGCTCCACTCGCCCGGACCTGGTCCGCTCGCTCAAGTCGGAGGAGGCCCGGGTGAGCGGCGCGCGGCGGCGTCTCAGCCTCCGGAATCTGCTGGTGGTCGGTCAGGTGGCCGTCTCGGTGATCCTGCTCGCCGGCGCCGGTCTCTTCGTTCGGAGCCTGGGCAAGGCGCAGTCGATCGAGCCCGGCTTCGAGACCGAGCGGATGGCGATCCTGACGGTGACCCTGGCCCAGGGCGGCCGGACGGCGGAGGCCGATCGAGAGCTGCTCCGGAGCTACCTCGAGCGGGTGCGCGCGCTTCCGGGCGTGGAGCGGGCCACGATCGCGGACCGGGTGCCGCTCGGCGTCACGGTCAGAAGTCGCGGGATCTCGATCGAGGGCTTCACCGCGCCGGGCGGCGACGACGACCTCGAGATCGACGTCGCCGCCGTCGGGCCGGAGTACTTCCAGACTCTGGGGATCCCGCTGGTGGCGGGCCGGGTGTTCGAGTCGGCCGACGACGCCAACGCGCCCAGGGTCGCGATCGTGAGCGAAGCGATGGCGCGGGCCTATTGGGGTCGCGTCGACGTGGTCGGCGAGCAGGTTCGGATGGGCGAGCCGGTCGAGATCGTGGGCGTGGCCCGGGACACCAAGGTCCGAACGCTGGGCGAGCGGCCGCGTCCCTATCTCTACACCCCGATCGGGCAGGAGCATCCGGACCTCGCGTCCGTGATCGCGGCGACGAGCGGCGAGCCGGGGCCGGTGCTCGAGCTGATGCGGCGCGAGCTCCGGGCCACCGTCGCGAACGTGCCGGTGTTCGACGCCAAGACGATGGCCCAGCATCTCGGGGTGGCGCTCTTCCTGCCGCGAATGGCGGCCGGCCTGCTGGGCGCGTTCGGGCTGCTCGGGCTCGGGCTCGCGGCGCTGGGTCTCTACGGCGTGATCGCCTTCGCGGTGGCGCAGCGCACCCGGGAGATCGGGATCCGGATGGCGCTCGGCGCGAACGCGAGCGAGGTGGTGCGGGTGGTGGTGCGGGAAAGCGTGGTCCTGGTGGGCGCGGGGGTTGCGGTCGGGCTCGGCGTCGCGCTGCTGGCGACCCGGCCGCTCGGTTCCCTCCTGGTCGGCGTCGGGACCAGCGATCCGGTCACCCTGATCGGGGTGGTGGCGGTGCTGCTCTTCGCCGCGATCCTGGCGAGCCTGATCCCGGCCCGGCGCGCCGCCACGGTGGACCCGCTGGTGGCGCTCCGACAGGATTAGTCGCGCCGCCTAACGTTCGGCGTCGGGGTCCGCGAGCTTCGCGTCGGCATTCACGTCGGCTTCCCAGGCCCGGAGCAGCGGCATCAGCCGATGGGCCACGTCCTGCCGCCGGGAGGCGAGGTCGTCGCGCTCGGTCGGGTCCTTCCGGACGTCGAACACCATGACCGCGGTGCCGTCGATCAGGAGCTTCCAATCGCCGCTCCGGACGGCGCGCTGCCGGAAGCCGCCCGCCGTGGTCCGCCAGAAGAGGGTCCGCTCGATCTCCGTCGCACGTCCCTCCAGCACGGGAAGCAGGTTCATGCCGTCGAGTCGGGCCTCGTTTGGCACCCGGGTGCCGGTGGCGGCGAGCACCGTCGCGGTGAGGTCCATGGTGATCCCCACCTGACTCGAGACCGTTCCCGCGGGAATCCGACCCGGCCAGCGGAGGATGGCCGGCACCCGGATGCCGCCTTCCCAGAGCGTCCACTTCCGGTGGAAGAAGGGCGCGTTGCTGGAGAGCCACTCCCCGCCGTTGTCGTTGGTGAAGATCACCAGGGTGTTCCCGGCCAGGCCGAGCTCGTCGAGGGTCGCGAGGATCCGGCCGATGCCCTGGTCCGCCCGCTCGACCATCGCGACGTAGTCCTCGCGGGTGCTGGTGGAGTCGTCGAAGGGCATCAGGTGGCGCGCGTTGCCGCGCGCGGTCGAGGGCTGGTCGGGGCGCTGATAGGGCCAGTGCCCGGCGTTGTAGGCGACCTCCACGAAGAAGGGGCGGCTCGCGTTCCGCCGGATGAAGGAGACCGAGCGCTCGGTGATCAGGTCGGTCATGTACCCGGTGGCGGTGGTGGGGCGCTCGTTCTCGAAGAGGTCGGGGCGCCCGTTGCCGTCGGTGTGCTGGTAGTAATCGACGTAACCGCTCTTGAAGCCGAAGAAGTAGTCGAACCCGTGGGCGTTCGGGCTCCGCTCCTTCAGGTAGCCGAGGTGCCACTTGCCGAGCAGCGCGGTGGCATAGCCGTTGGTCTTGAGCAAGGCGGGGAGCGAGCGGCCGTTAGCCGGGAGTCCCTTCTCGGCGGAGGCCGAGCGGGCATGACCGAAGGCCTGCTCGATCGCCGCGCGCTGCTGGTAGCGGCCGGAGACCAGGGCGGCCCGGGTCGGGCTGCAGAGCGGGCCGTTGGCGTAGAAGTCGGTGAGCCGAACGCCGTCCCTCGCGAGGCCGTCGATGTTGGGAGTGGCGATGTCGGGCGAGCCGTAGCTCCCGATGTCGCCGTGCCCGACGTCGTCGGTGATGATCAGCACCACGTTGGGCTGGCCGGCGCGGGGCTGGCCGAGCGCGGGCGAAGGCCCCGCCGCGGCGATGGCGAGGAGGAGGACGAGGATCGATCGGATCATGAGGCGCCTCGCGGTGCTCGATGGGGGTCGGCCGCAATATCGTGGCTGGCTACGGCGGGGTGAAGATGCCGCGCCCGGATTCATACCTCGCGCTCACGCCTCTTGCCAAGGATCGACGTCGATCTCCAGTTTCGGGGACACCGAACCCGGAATCGCGATCGATGCGCCTCACCCCGCTCCTTCTTCTCTGGCTGGTGGCAAGCTGCTCGCCGACGGGTGACGCGCCGGCCGGCCTCACCATCGTGAACGCGACCATCGTGGACGGCACCGGCGCCCCGCGCTACGGTGGAGCCCTCCGCCTGGTCGGCGACTCGATCGTGGCGGTCGGCCCCGAGGTGGCGCCGGCGCCCGGAGACTCGGTGGTCGACGCGGGCGGGCTGGTGCTCGCGCCCGGGTTCATCGACAGCCACAGCCATCACGTGAGCGGGCTTCCCGAGACGCCCGACGCGCTGGCGGTGGTCAGCCAGGGCATCACCACCATCGTGGCCGGGCAGGACGGCGGTCACCCGATGCCGCTCGCCGCGGCGATGGACTCGATCGCCCGAGTCGGCGCCGCGGTCAACGTCGCCTTCTACGCGGGTCACGGGAGCATCCGGCGGGCGGTGCTGGGCGACGATTTCCGGCGCGCCGCCACGAGCGCCGAGGTCGACTCGATGGCGGCGCTGCTCGAGCGGGAGCTCGGCGCCGGCGCGCTCGGGCTCTCGACCGGGCTCGAGTACGACCCGGGCATCTACTCCGAACGCTCGGAGGTGCTGGCGCTCGCCAAGGTGGCCGCGGCGGCCGGCGGGCGCTACATCAGCCATGTCCGGAGCGAGGACCGCTGGTTCTGGGACGCGATCGACGAGATCCTCGCGATCGGGCGGGAGGCCCGAATCCCGGTCCAGATCAGCCACGTCAAGCTGGCGATGGTGCCGCTGTGGGGTCAGGCCGACAGCCTGATCCGGGTGCTCGACCGGGCCCGCGCGGACGGGATCGAGGTGACCGCGGACATCTATCCCTATCCCTACTGGCAATCGACCCTGACCGTGCTCTTTCCGAAGCGCGACTTCGACAATCGCGCCGAGGCGGAGAAGATCCTTCGCGAGCTGGCGAAGCCCGAGGGGCTGCTGATCGGCGACTTCGCGGCCAACCCCGAGTACCAGGGCAAGACCGTGGCCGAGATCGCCAGGCTCCGGCGCGAGGATCCGGCGGCGACGCTGATGGGTCTGATTCGCGAGTCGCAGGCCTACGCCCGCCGGCTCGGCGGGGAGGCCGGCGTGGTCGAGAGCGTGGTGGCGACCAGCATGGCGGAGCCCGACATCGAGCGGCTGATGGCCTGGGAGCACACCAACGTCTGCTCCGACGGCGCGCTCGAGGGGGCCCATCCGCGCGGCTTCGGCGCTTTCCCGCGGGTGCTCGGCCGCTACGTGCGGGAGCGGGGCGTGCTCACCCTGGAGGACGCGGTCCGCAAGATGACGGGGGCCACCGCCGCCCATCTCGGATTCGAGCGCCGGGGCACGCTCGCGCCCGGCAAGGCGGCGGATCTGGTGCTCTTCGATCCGGCGACGATCGGCGACCGCGCGACGCCGGCCGAGCCTCACCTGGTCTCGGTCGGGGTGCGTCGGGTCTGGGTGGCGGGGCGGGAGGTCTGGGACGGCGCGGCGACCACGGGGGCGCTGCCGGGCGCGGTCATCCGGCGGGGCGAGCGCTAGGGCGGCTCTCGCTCACTCCCCGACCGGCCGCTCCGGCTCGCCGAAGCGCCGCATCGCGCCTTCGCGCTCGGACGCGGTGCCGAAGATCTTCTCGCCGTCGTAGCGGCCGTTCTCGATGAAGACCTCGGAGATGAAGCGTCCGGCCGTGAGGCTGCCCGCCAGATAGAGCCCCGGGACGTTGGTCTCGAGGGTGGTCGGATCGTGGGTGGGGCGGCCGGTATCCGGGGCGAGCTCCACCCCGAGCGAGCGGAGCAGGTCGAAGTCGGGGCGGTAGCCGGTGAGCAGGAAGACCCGATCGGCGGGCAGCTCGCTGGTCCGGCCGGCCGCGTCCCGGAGCTCGACCGTGCGCGGGCCGATCGCGTCGACCACGGTCTCCCACCGCGCGGCGATCTCGCCGGCCTTGACCCGGTTCAGAAAATCCCGGCCTGAGCCAGTACTTCACGCTCGGCTTGAGCTCCGGGCGGCGATGCACCAGCGTCACCCGGGCGCCGGCGCGATAGGCGTTCAGGGCCAGCTCCACCGCGGAGTTCTTGCCGCCCACGATCACCACGTCGAGTCCGGCGAGCAGGTGCGGCTCGGCGGAGTAGTGGGAGACGTGGGGCAGCTCCTCGCCCGGGACGTTGAGCCGATTGGGGTGGTCGAAGTAGCCGGTGGCCAGGATCAGCCGCTCGGACACGATGGTCCCGCGGGTCGGCTCGCCCAGGGCCGCTCGATCTCGGAGTGGAAGCCGTCGGCCGCCCGGGTGGCGCCCACGAAGCGGTGGTAGGTGCGGATCCGGAGCTCCTCGACGCGGGCCACGCCCCGGTAGTACATCATGGCTTCTTCGCGGGTCGGCTTGGGGCCTCCACAGACGATCGGGTGGCGGCCGATCTCCAGCCGGTCGGGGGTGGTGAAGAAGGTCATGCCCGTCGGATAGCGTACGATCGAGCTCGCGATCGGGCCGGCGTCGATCAGCAGGGGGTCGATCCCCCGGCGCTTGGCGGAGATCGCGGTGGCGAGGCCGATGGGCCCGGCGCCGACGATCAGGACGGATTCTCTGGTCGTGGTCATGGCGAGTGGAAGGTAGCGTGCTTTGTCCTGGCCGGGGGCGCGATTACCCTAGAGTGCCGACACGTCACCCCTCCGGACGCCATGATCACCATCTTCGCCGCCGTCGCCCTCGCTCTCGTCCCCTCGCAGGCGGGGGACACGGTCCGCTACTCGATCTCCTTCCCGAACGCGGTCCACCACGAGGCCAGGGTGGAGATGACCCTCTCGGGGCTCGGCCGCGACACGGCCGAGGTCTGGATGAGCCGCTCCTCGCCGGGCCGCTACGCGCTGCACGAGTTCGCCAAGAACGTCTACGACCTCCAGGTCACCTCGGGCGCGGGGAGGGAGCTCGAGCCCGTGGTCCGGGATCCCTATCGCTGTTCGTGGGGCCACGACGGCACGATCGTGGTGCGCTACACCCTGTTCGCGGACCGCGCGGACGGGACCTATTCGGGCATCGACCTGACCCACGCGCACCTCAACATGCCGGCCACCTTCGTCTGGGCCCGCGGCGCGGAGCGCCGGCCGATCTCGGTGCGCTTCGAGGTTCCGGAGGAGAGCAACTGGCGGGCGGCGACCCAGCTGATCGAGACGCCGGACCCGTACACCTTCAAGGCGCCGGATCTCCAGTACCTGATGGACAGCCCGACCGAGCTGAGCGACTACGAGCTCCGCACCTGGACGGTGCCGGCGCCCCGAGGACGGAGCTACACGATCCGGCTGGCGATGCACCATCTCGGCACCGACCAGGAGCTCGACCGCTATGCCGAGATGGCCAAGAAGGTGGTGGCCGAGCAGATCGCGATCTACGGCGAGCCGGCGCCCTACGACCACGGCACCTACACCTTCATCGCGGACTATCTCCCCTGGGTGAGCGGGGACGGGATGGAGCATCGCAACTCGACCATCCTCTCGAGCACGGGCGACCTCCGGCGGAACGGCATGGGGCTGCTCGGCACCCTGTCGCACGAGTTCTTCCACTCCTGGAACATCGAGCGGATCCGGCCGCGGTCGCTCGAGCCCTTCGACTTCACCCGGGCCAATCCGAGCGATCTGCTCTGGCTGGGCGAGGGCTTCACGAGCTACTACGACGACCTCACGATCCGGCGGGCGGGTCTGATCGACGACGCCACCTACACCGGCGGACTCGGCGGGCTGGTCAACGCGGTGATCCACTCTCCCGCGCGGCGCTATCGCAGCCCGCGAGGGATGAGCCTCTACGCGCCCTTCTCCGACGCGGCGACCTCGGTCGACCCGACCAACCAGGCGAACACCTTTCTCTCCTACTACACCTGGGGCGCGGGCGTCGGGCTCGGGCTCGACCTGACGATCCGCTCGCGCTTCGCGGGCAAGTCGCTCGACGGGTTCATGAAGGCGATGTGGGAGCGCTTCGGGCGGAACGACCGTCCCTACGTGGTGGCGCGGCCCTACACCGTCCAGGACGCCGAGCGGGCCCTCGGCGACTATCTCGGCGATCGGGGCTTCGCGAGCGACTTCTTCGCGCGCTACGTGCGCGGGCGGGACGCGGTGGACTACCAGTCGCTGCTCGAGCACGCGGGCTTCCTGCTCCGCCGGAGCAATCCCGACCAGGCGTTCCTCGGCCTGGTGCAGCTCCGCTTCGGGAGCGACGGGGCGGAGGTGATGAGCGCGACGCTGGAGGGGTCGCCGCTCTACGAGGCGGGGGTCGACCGCGGCGACCGGATCGTCTCGATCGGCGGCCGCCCGCTCCGGAGCGACGCCGACTGGCAGGCCATCAAGTCGGCCCAGCGTCCCGGCGCGGCGGTCGAGATCGTCTACGACCAGCGCGGCGCGCGGCAGCGAGCGACCCTCCAGGTGGTCGACGACCCGCGGCTCGAGATCGTGCCGTTCGAGGCCGTCGGGCGCGCGGTCACCGGGCAGCACCGGGCCTTCCGCTCGCTCTGGCTCGGCTCCAAGGCGCGGCGATGATCATCGCGACCTGGAACGTCAACTCGATCCGGGCCCGGCTCGCCCGGCTGCTCGCGTGGCTCGAGCGGACCGCGCCGGACGTGGCCTGCCTGCAGGAGCTCAAGGTCCCCGACGAGGAGTTTCCGCTCGAGGAGATTCGCGGAGCGGGGTATCACGCGGCGTTTCACGGGCAGAAGACCTACAACGGCGTCGCGATCCTGAGCCGGAGCGAGCCGACCGAGGTGGCGATCGGTCTCCCGGGCGACACGGAGGATTCCGACTCCCAGGCCAGGCTGATCGCCGCCACCTGCGACGGGGTGCGGGTGGTGTCGGCCTATTTTCCGAACGGGCAGACGGTGGGCAGCGACAAGTGGGCCTACAAGCTCGGCTGGATGGGACGGCTTCGGGAGCATCTCCCCGCGCTGCTCGCCGACGGGACGCCGCTCGCGCTCTGCGGCGACTTCAACGTGGCCCCCGAGGATCGCGACGTGGCGCGGCCCGACGAGTGGCGGAGCTCCGTCCTCTGCCACGAGGACGCCCGCCAGGCCCTCGCCGCGATCATGGGCGAGCGGCTGATCGACACCATGCGGCTCCACGAAGAGGGGCCGGGCCCGTACTCCTGGTGGGACTACCGGATGCTCGCGTTTCCGAAGGGCAACGGGCTCCGGATCGATCACATCGTGGTGACGCCGGACCTGGCCAAGCGCTGTACCCGCGCCTGGGTCGAGCGCAACGAGCGGAAGGGGAAGCTGCCCTCGGACCACGCCCCGGTGCTGGTCGAGCTCAGCTGACCGGGGCCGCGCACTCGAAGAGAAGGAGATCGTGATCATGCTCGCTCGCGGATGGATGCTGACGCTGCTGCTCGTCCCGACGGTCGCGGCCGCCCAGAAGCGGCCCCTTCGCCGAGGAGGACCTCGGACGACTGGTCTCGATCGGCGATCCGGCTCCTCGCCGGACGGTTCCCGGGTGCTCTACACCACCTCGCGGACCGACTACGCGGCCGTCCGGCGCGCGTCCGAGATCGTGGTGGCGGGGTTGCCGAGCGGGCGGGTGGAGCAGAGCTGGAGCGGGGGAGCCCGGTCTGGTCGCCGGACGGGAAGCAGGTGGCCGTATCTGGCGGCGAAGGACGGCGAAACGGGCATCTGGATCCGCGACCTCGGCGCGAAGAGCGATCGTTTCCTCGTCGCCACGCCGCAAACGGACGCCTGGCTCGGGCGTGGCTCGGCCAAGAACTTCGCCTGGTCGCCCGACGGGCGGTCGATCGCGTTCGTCGCCACCACGCCGGCGGTCGAGCCGGCGAGCGACGTGATGGCCTTCTCCCGGATCATGTTCAAGACCCGGACCGGCTTCACCGACGGCCGCCGGACCCACGTCTGGCTGGTGCCGAGCGCGGGCGGCGAGGCCCGGCTGCTCACGCCGGGCGACTACGACGAGCACTCGGTGGCGTGGGCGCCGGACTCGCGGCGGCTCGCCTTCGTGAGCGACCGCTCCGCCGATCCGGACAACAGCTTCTCGAACGACATCTTCGTGCTCGACGTGAGCTCGGGCGCGCTCACCCAGCTGACCCGGACCGCGAGCGCGGAGTTCCTGCCCGTCTGGTCGCCGAACGGCCGCTGGATCGCGTACGAGGGCTGGGTGCGGACCCAGAACACGAAGGACAGCCCGGCCGAAGACACCAAGGCCTACGTGATTCCGGCCGAGGGCGGCGCGCCGGAGCGGGTCGCGCCGCAGTTCGACCGGCGGGTCTCGCGGCTCGAATGGCACCCGAGCAGCCGTTACCTCTACTTCGCCGCGGCCGACCAGGGGCGGAACGGCGTCTACCGCGCGACGATCGGGCAGCCGAACGCGGAGCCCGCCGTGGTCGGGGAGGCGCAGGTGCAGGGCTATGGCGTCGACGGGCGGGGCCGCTATCTCGCGTTCGTGCGGAGCACCACCGCGCGCCCGGCCGAGCTGTTCGTGCGCGACCTCAACAACGGGCGCGACCGCCAGCTCACCGATCTCCATGCCGACCTGCTGGCGGAGGTCGACTTCCAGGACGCCGAGTCGTTCTGGGCCACCAGCGACGACGGCGTCGAGGTGCAGGGCTGGGTGATGAAGCCGGTCGGGATGCGACCCGGCGCCACCTATCCGGCCATCCTCAACATCCACGGCGGTCCGCACGGTGCCTTCGGCTTCGGCTTCTCCGACCGGGTCCAGCGGCAGGCGGCGGCCGGCTACGCGGCCATCTACGTGAATCCTCGCGGGTCGGTCGGCTACGGTCAGACCTTCTCCGACGGCTCGCTGCTCAACTGGGGCGGCGGCGACTATCAGGACCTGATGGCGGCGCTCGACCAGGCGCTGGCGAAGAATCCGTGGATCGACACCACTCGTCTCGGCGTGACCGGTGGGAGCTACGGCGGCTTCATGACCAACTGGGTCATCACCCAGACCGACCGCTTCAAGGCGGCCGTGTCGAGCGCCAGCGTGAGCAACCTGATCTCGTTCTACGGTACCTCGCTCTACACCGACCTGATCGAAGCGGAGTTCCGCGGGATGCCGTGGGACAACTACCCGCTGCTCTGGCAGTGGTCGCCGCTGGCGCACGTCGAGGGCGTGACCACGCCGACGCTCTTCCTCCACGGCGAGCAGGATCACGACGTGCCGATCACCCAGGCGGAGGAGATGTACGTGGCGCTCCGCAAGCAGGGCGTCGAGGCCACGCTGGTCCGCTATCCGGGCGAAGGGCACGGCGTGCGGCGGCCCGACCACGTGCTCGACTACAACCGACGGCTGATCGAGTGGTTCGATCGCTATCTCGCGCCGAGGCCGGCCGCCACGCCCTGAGGAGGCTTGGCCGGGGCTACCCGCCGGCGGGGCTCGCGCGGAACTCGAGCTCGGCCCGGCGTCCGATCTCGCGGAGGAGACCGGAGAAGACGTACCCGTGGAGCGGCCAGAGGCTGTACCAGTAGAGCAGCCCGAAGAGTCCGACGGGATCGAACAGCGCCGTCTGCCGGATCACCGAGCCGCCCGCCGCCAAGGCCTCGACCTCGTACTGGAGCCACGCCCGCCCCGGCACCCGCATCTCCGCCGCCAGCCGGAGCAGGCGATCGGGCTCGATCGCTTCGACCCGCCACCAGTCGAGCGTGGCGCCCGGCCGGAGCTGCTCGGGATCCCGCCGGCCCCGGCGGAGACCCGCGCCGCCCGCCAGCAGATCGAGCCATCCCCGGATCACCCAGAGCCAGCTCGCGTGGTACCAGCCGTTCCGCCCGCCGAGGCGGCGAATCGGGGCGAAGGCGGCGCGGGCGGGCGTCGCGACCGTGAGCTCGCGCGAATCGACCAGGCGATTGCCGAAGCGGGTGCCGCCCCAGCCTGGTCGGGTCGAGGAGAGCGCGTCGCTCCAGCGGGTCGCGGCGAACGCCTCGTCCTCGTTGGCGAGCGCCCGGGCGATGGCCTCGCGCATCCCGCGGGGCTGGACCGGGAAGTCGCGCAGGGCGCGGTCGTCCACGACCACGGTCGAGTTGCGGAGCCCGTCGATCAGCGCCCGCCCCACTCGCGCGTAGACCGGCGTCACCAGCCCGAGCCAGAGCGAGGAGAGTCCGGGCGTCAGCACCGGGACGGCGACGATCGCCCGGCGAAGCCCCCGCTGCCGGGCGTACTCGCGCATCAGGTCGGCGTAGGAGACCACGTCGCGGCCGCCGATCTCGTAGATCCGGCTCTCGTCGGCGTCGAGGTCGAGGGCGGCGAGCAGGTAGTCGATCACGTCCTCGACCGCGATCGGCTGGGTCGGGGTGCGAACCCAGCGGGGCGTGGTCATCAGGGGGAGTCGATCCACCAGCGACCTGATCAGCTCGAAAGAGGTGCTGCCTGACCCGATCACGATCCCGCTCCGCAGCTCGATCACCGGGACGCGACCCGAGCGGAGGCTCTCGCCGGTCTCCTGTCGGCTGGCGAGGTGGGGCGAGAGGTCGGGGCCGTGACCCAGCCCGCCGAGGTAGACGATCCGGCGCACGCCGCCGGCCGCGGCCGCCTCGGCGAAGTTGCGCGCGGCGATCCGGTCCCGCTCCGCGAAGCCGCCGGCCTGACTCATCGAGTGGATCAGGTAGTAGGCGACGTCGACCCCGGCGAAGGCGGCGGGCAGCGAGTCCGGGTCGGACACGTCGCCCGCGACCACCTCCGTCTCGGGCGCGACTCTCGCGCCGAGATACTCGGGCCGCCGGGCCAGGCAACGGATCGTCTCGCCGCGGCGCTCGAGCGCCGCGAGCAGGCGCCCGCCCACGTAACCGGTCGCGCCGGTGAGCAGGATCCTGCGGCGCCCCAGCCCGTCGCCCATCGAAGCCGCCTCCTCGTGCGTGGTCTACCGGGCCCGCCGGCCCAAGACCCATGATAGCCCCAGGTCGCGCTCAAGGACGCCCCGCGCCCGTCGATACTCCAGCGCATGGCGCCCGCCTACGACTTCGACTTCATCGCGATCGGCAGCGGCCCCGCGGGGCAGCGGGCCGCGGTGCAGGCCGCCAAGGCCGGGCGCCGGGCCGCGATCGTCGAGCGCCGGGTCGCCCTCGGCGGCTCCTGCCTGGAGACCGGTACCATCCCGAGCAAGACCTTTCGGGAGGCCGTCCTTCACTTTACCGCGCTCCGGGACCATCCCGAGCGGCGCCAGTTCGCCCGGATCGAGTATCGCCCCACCGCCGACCAGCTGCTCGACCGGGTCGGCGAGGTGATGCGGCTCGAGTGCAACGTGATCGAAGACCAGCTTCGCCGGAACGACGTCACCATCCTCCGCGGCGCGGCGACCTTCAAGGATCCCCACACCTTGACCATCGAAGGCCCGGACGGCCGCCGCGACGTGACCGCGGAGACCTTCCTGGTGGCGGTCGGCACCCGGCCGTCGGAGCCGCCCGACGTGCCGGCCGACGGCGAGACGGTGCTCCTCTCCGACGACGTGGCCCGGATGACCCGGATTCCCAAGAGCATGGTGGTGGTCGGCGCCGGGGTGATCGGGATCGAGTACGCGTCGATGTTCGCGGCCGTGGGCGTCGAGGTGACGGTGATCGACCGGCGCGAGCGCCCGCTCGAATTCCTGGATCACGAGGTGGTGGACGAGCTGATCCACATGATGCGGCGGAAGAAGGTCACCTTCCGGCCCTGCGAGGGCGTAGCCGGGCTCGAGGTGCTCGACGGCGCCCCCCGCCGGGTGGCCGTGACGCTCGAGTCGGGCAAGCGGATCGTCTCGGAGATGGTGCTCTTCTCGGTCGGCCGGGTCGGGGCGACCGACCGGCTCGGCCTCGACAAGCTGGGGCTCGCGGCGGACGACCGCGGGCGGCTGGTGGTGAACGACGCCTTCCAGACCTCGGTGCCGCACGTCTTCGCGGCCGGCGACGTGATCGGCTACCCGAGCCTCGCGGCCACCTCCAGCGAGCAGGGAAGGCTCGCGGCCTGTCACGCCCTTGGCCTCGCGGCCCACCCGATGGCGGCGCACTTCCCGATCGGGATCTACGCGATTCCGGAGATCTCGATGGTCGGCGAGCCCGAGCACGTGCTGACCGAGCGGAGGGAGCCCTACGAGGTGGGCATCGCGCGGTATCGGGAGATCGCCCGCGGGCAGATCCTCGGCGACGAGGACGGTCTCCTCAAGCTGCTCTTCTCCCGGAAGGACGGCCGGCTGCTCGGCGTCCACATCATCGGCACCGGCGCCACCGAGCTGCTCCACATCGGCCAGACGGTGATCGGCTTGGGCGGCGGGCTCGACTACTTCCTCCGCACCGTGTTCAACTATCCGACCCTCGCGGAGTGCTACAAGGTCGCGGCGCTCAACGCGGCCAACAAGCTCGCCGCCTGAGCGGAGCGCCGCCGGCGCCGCTTCCCCACGCAGCCGCCTTCACGTAGTCTTAATCTCCAATCGCTCGCTCTCGAGACGAGCCTGTAGAGGCGGTCCGCCTCACGAACACCGTTTGGGCCGGAGGCCGGGGATGACAGACCGCGCCGGATTCAGGATCGTCGACGGGCCGCTTCGCGGCCTCACGGTCATCGTCCCGCCGACCGCCGTCGGCAAGCCGATCCGGCTCTCCGATCTCGGCCATCAGCACCTCACCTCCTCGCACCAGGGACACTATCTACCGGTGCTCGAAGCCGCCGACGGGATCGACGGCAGGGCGCTCCGCTGGGTCGTGCGACCCGGCGGCGGCGTTCGCGCGCAGGCGGAGGGAGAGTCGCTGGTCGACTAGCGGAGTGAGCCGAGAACCCGGGCGATCCGCTCGAGCGCGGGGCCGACCCTGTCGGGGCCGACGCCCAGCGTGATCCGGAGGTGCCCCTCGGCTCCGAGGTAGCCGCCCGGCGCGACCAGCACCGAGGCCTGCTCGCGGATCGCGGTGGCCACGGCCACCGAGTCGAGCGGGAGCCGGTAGCGGACGAAGGCGATCGAGGTCGCTTCCGAGGGCTCGACCGTGGCGAGCTCGGGGTGGGCTCGGAGCCATTGGTCGAGCAGGGCCCACCCTTCGGCAGAGAGTCGGCGCTGCCGTGCGAGCAGCTTCGAGCGCACCGGCTCGGCGAGCGCCACTTCGGCCAGCTTCATCGAGGGCGCCGCCGCCGCGATGACGGCGTACTCGTGGCGGCGCCAGAGCGGCCCCACCAGCGAGGCCGGCGCCAGCAGCCAGCCGATCCGGAGGCCGGGCAGCCCGTAGGCCTTGGAGAGGCTGTTGACCACCACCACCCGCTCGTACTCGTCCCAGAACGACGGCGTCTCGGGGCGCTCGTCCCGCTCGGAGCCCGCGTAGACCTCGTCGGCCAGGATCCAGGCGCCGTGCTTCCCAGCCAGCTGCACGAGCCGGCTCCGCTCCTCCCGGGTGAGGATGGTGCCGGTCGGGTTGTTGGGATTGACCACGTAAATCAGCCTGGTCCGCTCGTCGAGCTCCCGCTCGAGCCGGTCGAGATCGGCCCGCCAGCCGTGCTCGGCCGAGAGGGTGAGGGCCGACACCGACGCACCCGCCAGCCTGGCGAGGCCGTGCACCTGGCGATACCCGGGCTCGGTGACGAAGACCCGGTCGCCCGGCTCGATCAGGGTCTGACAGGCGATCTGGTTGGCCTCGGCCCCGCCGACGGTCACCAGCACGTTGGCCGGGGCCGCGTTGCGGTAGAGTCCGGCGATCAGGTGGCGAAGGGCGTCGGTCCCGTTCACCTGGGGGTAGCCGAGGGTCAGGTCGCGGAGCGCGGCCCACTGGGCCTCGCTCACGAAGTCGGCGAGCGACGCGCCCCGCACCGAGCTGTCCGCGAGATTGTATTCGACGGTATGTTCCCAGTCCGACTGCCAGCGCTCCAGCTCGAAGACGGGAAAGGTCATGGGAGCACCCACCGGATGCTGAAGGTGATCGAGCACGGACCGATCCACGAGCTTCGAATGACCTCGGCGATCGGCCGGCTCCTCGATACCAAGGTAAGCGCCTTCGTGCACCGCGGCTTCCTGATCGACACCGGTTTCCCGCGGGCGGCCCGGGCGCTCGGCCGTTACCTCGATCGCCACCCGGTGCGGGGCGCCCTGGTCACCCATTGGCACGAGGACCATTCGGGCAACGTGCCGATGCTCGCCTCCCGCGGCTTGCCCGTCGCGATCTCGGACGAGACCATCGCCCTCTTGCCCGGGACGCTCCGCCTGGCGCGGTATCGCCGGCTGGTCTGGGGCGAAGCTCAGCCCCTCGGCGACCGTCCGGCTCCGCTCGAGCATCCCTTCGAGCTGATCGCCACGCCGGGTCACAGCACGGACCACCTCGTGGTCTGGGACCCCAAGCGGCGGGTGGCGTTCCTGGGCGACCTCTTCCTCGGGGTGAAGGCCTGCGTGGTCCATCGGGGCGAGGACCCCTACGCGATCCTCAACAGCGTCGAGCGGGTGATCGCGCTCGATCCGGCGCGCGCCTTCTGCGCCCATCGCGGCGAGCTCCGCAAGCCGGTGGAGGTCCTGGCCCGCAAGGCTGCGTGGCTCGACTGGGCGATTCGCGAGGTGGAGCGTCTGTCCGACGAGGACTGGCCCGACCGGTCGATCGCCTTTCAGACCCTGGGCGCCGAGCCGATGATGAGCCGAGTCTCCAGCGGGGAGATGGCGAAGCGCTACTTCGTCGAGTCGGTCGCCCTCTCCCTCCGGACCGCCGATCAGCGCGCCTTGAGCCAGTAGCTCATCTTGAGCGCGAAGAAGTTGTTTCCCCGGGCGCGGAACGCGTCCCAGAGGGAGCGGGCGCCGATCTCGTGCTCGCCGAACACGTCTTCGCTCCGATCCTGCTGCCAGATCGCGAACAGGGTGCTGCCCGGGAGCCACTCCCAGCGGAGCACGAGGTTCGAGCGGAACGACAGGAAGCGGAAGTCGGGCGCGGCGATGCTGAAGCTCTGGTCGCCGTCGGTCACGGTATAGACCCCGTCCGCCTCGGTGATCGTCGTGCCGGCGGCGACGCCGTAGGTGCGGAGATCGCTGGTGCGGGCGGCGGCCAGCTCGCCGAAGTCGTAGAAGCGGCCGCTCGAGGCGAACGGCTCGGCGTAGGCCTGGATCGTCAGATTCGGGGTGAAGGCGTAGTTGAGCCGGAACTGGGTGGAGATGGTGCGCTGGTCGACGAAGGCGAAGAGATAGCGCGAGCCGAAGGTGGCCGCGCCACCGCCGCTCGCCCGGCCGACGAATTGCCGGGCGGTGGTGCTCCGGACGTACGCCGGCGCGAGCGACGCCTCCCAACGGGCGCTCGGACGGGTGGTGATCCGGAGGTTCATGGCGAGCCGCGAGCCGCCCAGCCGGTCGTCGACGTACGCCCCCTGCACGGACCAGGTGGTTCGCGCCGACTGATTGCCGCTCAGCGAGCCGACCAGCTGCCAGCTCTCGGGCGTGGCCATGTAGGGGCCGCCGCGGGTGAGGGTGTTGCTCAGCGCCGCGCGCGAGTATTGGGCCCGCACGGCCGCCGTCCAGTAGTTGCGGAAGACGGCCGTGGTGCTGTGCGAGAAGCGCATCGCCTGACGCTCGCCGCCGAAGTCCCACTGCCCGACCACGGCGTGGCCGACCCGGAGATAGCGAAGGACCCGGTTCGGCTTGGTGTCCTGGAGCTGGAGGTCGGCGTTGAAGTCGACCACGTCGGCGCGGCCCAGCTGCCCGATGTCGTTGATCTCGAAGCCCGGCGACTTGACCCCGACCTGGATGCCCCAGAGCGTCAGCTTGCCGGCGTTCTTGTCGGCGCGGACCGAGGCGGTGTAGCCGCCGAGCGAGGTGCGGAGCGGGTCGTAGTCGAGATAGTCGGCGTCGGGTCGCTGATAGTAGTGGGCGCTGGTGCGCTGGACCCGGTCGATCGCTTCGGCCTCGCCGCTCACCCGGCTGAACCCGGCCCACCCGGTGAGCTCGTACTTGCCCTGCTCGAATCGAAGCCGCCAGTCGACGCCGCCCGTCAGCGCGTCGCGGGCCAGCAGCCGCTCGAGCCCGCCGGGCTCGCCCACGCCGCGGTGGACCGAGGTGAAGACCATGCCCAACGTCGACTGCTGGCTTCCGATCTCCTGCTGCAGGCGGAGCACGCCGTAGCCGGTGGTCGGCTCGACCGGCAGTCGGGTGGTGACGCCGCTCAGCGAGTCGTAGCCGCGGCCGTGCTCCCGCGCGGTCACCGCGGCGAGGAGACCCACGGAGAGTCGCGATGGCAGCCGGCCGGTGACCTTGCCGGCGCCCAGGATGGTGGTGTTGCGCGGCGCGTCGACGAAGTCGCCATCGACGCCGGCGTGCGGCGCCGCGCCGATCCGGCGGGTGTAGAAGTAGGTCGGACGACCCAGAAAGCTCTGGGCGCGTCCGGTCAAAATCTCGTTGCCTTCGATGAAGAAGGGGCGCTTCTCCTCGAAGACCGTCTCGAAGGCCGTGAGGTTGACCTCGGCCGGGTCGGCTTCGACCTGCCCGAAGTCCGGATTGACGGTCGCGTCGAGCGTCAGGTTGCCGAGCCCGACCTTGAGGTCGGCGCCCGCCCGGCCGGCGAAGGAGCGATCGAACGGGTCGCGGGGGTCGCGGTTGCCCTCGGCGGTGAGCTCACCGGCCACGAAGGGCACCACCTCGACTCCGCGGCTGGTCTCGATGTCCGCGATGCCGTCGAGCTCGCCGAAGAAGGAGCTCCAGCCGGACTGGTCCTGGGCGCGGGGAATCAGGACCCAGTAGAGATCCATGTTCCGATCGGGGATCAGGCGTTGGATCTGGAGTCCCCAGGGCCGATTCTTCGCGCCGAAGCGGAGCTGGGAGAAGGGGATCCGCATCTCGGCCGTCCAGCCCAGGCTGTCGACTCGCGCCTTGGCGTGCCAGATCGGGTCGTACTCGTACTGCCGGTCGGACTGCGAGTCCTGCCCGTGGTAGTAGTCGCCACGGACGCCGCCGGAGGAGATCGAGAAGCTGTAGGCCGTCCGCCGGTCGAGGTAAGTGTCGAAGGAGACCACCAGCTGCTCGGCGTTGCTGCTGGCATCCCGCCGGGTGACGGGCACCGGGATGTTCTCCGGGTCGGGGCGGCGGAGTCGGGCGCCGAGATAGACGGCGTCGTCATCGTAGAGGATCCGGATCTCGGTTCGGACCTTGGGCTCGGAGCCCTCGTCCGGGAGCTTCTCGACGAAATCCTCGATCGGGGTCGCGGCGCGCCAGGCCGCGTCGTCGAGGGCTCCGTCGATCCTGGGCGCCGGACCGGCGATCCGGGAGGCGCGGGCCGCCTTGCCGGGCCGTTGAGCGGCGGCGGGCGCGGCGAGGGACAGCAAGATCGTTCCAAAGACGATCGCGGCGCCGAGCGCTCGAGAAGGGCGGCGTGGTGCGGTGTGATCGAAGGTCATGGGATAGGTACAGAAGAAGGCCGCGTCAGGTTTCACGAGACCGCGTTTGACATCCGACTCGGTGCCGCGCACGCTTGGTGACATCGCACATCCAACCGACGAGGGAGAACGACCATGGCAGCCATCCGGCCCGGTATCCTGGTAGCGGCGGTCGCGCTGAGCGGAGCGCTCGGCGGGCCCGCGCCCGCCGCCGCCCAAGGCGCGGTCCAGGTGCCCCCCATCGAGGCGCACACCCTGGTATCGAAGCAAGTGGGCGACTCGTTCCGGATCCAGGTGCTCCTGCCGCCGATGCTCCCGGGAGAGCGGACCCGGTTCCCGGTGCTCTACATGACCGACGTCAACGGCGAGTTCATGGGGGCCGAGGCGCTCCGGATGATGATGCTCGGCGACGTGCCGCGGTTCATCGCCGTGGGGATCGGCTATCCGGGCGTCACCTCGCTGATGCAGACCCTCGACATCCGGGCGCGCGACCTGACCCCGCCCGTCGACACCGGGGCGGCGAGCGGCGGGATCGGGGTGCCGATCGCGGGCGCTCTCGCGCCGAGTCGGACGAGTGGTGGAGCGCCGCAGTTCCTCGAGTTCATCCGGCAAGAGCTGATCCCTTTCATCGACGCGCGCTATCCGACCGATCCCGGCGACCGCGGCTACTGGGGCGATTCGCTCGGCGGGCTGTTCGGCTGCTACATCCTCTTCACGAAGCCGGAGACCTTCGGGCGCTACATCATCGGCAGCCCGTCGCTCTGGTGGGGCAACGAGGACATGCTCGCGGTGGCCAAGCGGTTCACCGAGACCCGCGACGATCTGCGCGCCCGGGTCTTTCTGGGAGTCGGGAGCCTCGAGGAAGCCAGCGCGGACATGTCGCGCTTCCGGATGGTTACCAACGTCCACCGGCTCGAGCGGCTGCTTCGGGATCGCCGGTATCCCGGGCTCACGCTCTCGACCTATCTGTTTCCCGACGAGAGCCACACCACCGTGGCGATGATGAATTTGATCAAGGGGCTCGTGGCCGTCTACGGGCCGCCGAAGGAGTCGTTCATGGCGACGGCCGCGGCGCGGCTGGCCAAGCCGGCCGAGCGCCAGTGACGGCACACCCGCCCGCGCAGAAGCTCTGCCGGTAGCGAGGAGTCAGGGCCGCCCCGTGCAGGTGGAGACTCTGTTCGACCCCGCGACTTACGAAGCCGGCGTTCCATTCGGAGCGCTGGCCCGGCTGCGACGCGAGCGCCCGGTGCTCTGGGTCGAGGAGCCGGCGTCGCCCGGTTGGGCGGGAGGGCCGGGGTTCTGGCTGGTGTTGCGGCACGCCGACGTCCAATCGGTGCTGAGCCGCCCGCAGCTCTTCTCCTCCTGGCTGGGCGGGACTCAGACCCGTGACCCGGCGACGCCCGAGGCGCTCTCCTTCGTCCGGCGGATGATGCTCAACATGGACCCGCCGGATCACTCGCGGCTCCGAGGGCTGCTCACCCGGTCGTTCACGCCGCGGGCCGTGGCGCAGCTCGAGGATCGGATCCGGGCCCACGCGCGCTCGATCGTGGCGCGCGTCGTGGGCGAAGCCCGATCCGGCCGGGTCGACTTCGCGAAGGACGTCGCCGCCGATCTTCCCCTGCTGACCCTCGCCGAGATCCTCGGCGTGCCGGCGGAGGATCGGATGCTGCTCTTCGACTGGTCCAACCGGGTGATCGGCTTTCAGGATCCCGACTACGCCTCCTCGGCCGAGTTCGACCTCTCGGCCGGGACCGACATCGCGCGCGAAGCGCTCCGGCATCGCCCGGCGCCGGGACCGGACGGCGCGCTGCCCGATCCCCGCACCCGCCTGGGCATGCTGGATCTCTACGTCTACGCCCATCTCCTCGCCGAGGAGAAGCGCCGCCGCCCCGGCGACGACGTGATGTCGATCCTGCTCGCGCAAGTCGACGCGGACGGCGGCCGGGTCTCGGTCGAGGAGTTCGAGAATCTGTTCTGGCTCTTCGCGGTGGCCGGCAACGAGACGCTCAGAAACGGGCTGCCAGGAGCCTGCATCGGCCTGCTCGAGCAGCCCGCGCTCCAGGACGAGCTCCGCTCGGATCCGTCGCTTCTGCCGGGCGCGATCGAGGAGCTGCTCCGCTGGTGGACCCCGGTGATGACCTTCCGTCGCACCGCGACCGCGGACACATCGCTCGGCGGGGTCGCGATCCGCGCGGGGCAGAAGGTGGTGGTCTCCTTCATGTCGGCCAATCGGGACGAGCTGGTCTTCCCGGACCCGGATCGGATCGACGTTCGGCGACAGCCCAACCCGCACCTCGCGTTCGGGCACGGGCCGCACTTCTGTCTCGGCGCGCAGCTGGCCCGGGTGCAGATGCGGGCCCTGTTCGCGGAGGTGTTGGCCACGATGGGCCGGCTCGAGCCCGACGGCCCGCCGTCGCTCCTGCGCTCGAGCTTTCAACGAGGTGTGAAGCGGCTGCCGATCAAGTGGTCGCGCCTGGAGGGAGACCGATGAGCGAGACGGTCAGCGCGCGTCGAGGTGGCGAGGGCACGCCGGTGCTGGTGCTGATCCACGGCCTCGGCGCGGTCGGCGAGGTCTGGAGCGGGATGCTCGCGTCGGCTGCCGAGCGTTGGCCGGGTCGCTGGATCGCGCCGGACCTTCCGGGCCACGGCGGCTCCGCGCCGCTCGAGCGCTACTCCTTCGACACCCTCGCGGCCAGCGTGGCGCGCACGGTGCCGAAGGACGAGCCGCTCGTGCTCCTCGGCCACTCACTCGGGGGCGTGATCGCCCTCACGCTCGCGAGCGGGCGGTTCGGCCTCTCGGTGTCGGCCGCGATCGGGCTCGGCATCAAGGTCACCTGGACCGACGAGGAGCTGGCCAAGGTGCGCGCCCTCGCCGGGCGGGCGAATCCGGTCTATCCGACCCGGCGCGAAGCCGCCGAGCGCTATCTCAAAGTGGCCGGTCTGGTCGGCTTGCTCGAGCCCGAGCTGGTGGGCGACTCGGCCCTGCGCCAGCGCGAGGACGGTTGGTCGACCGCGTTCGACCCGGGGGCGTTCGGGGTTGGCGCCCCCGACATGCCAACGCTGCTCTCGGCCTCGCGCGCCCCGGTGACTCTGGCGGCCGGCGAGCGGGATCCGATGAGCCGGCCCGCCGACCTGGCGCGGCTGGTGCCCGAGCCGGTCGTTCTGCCGGGCCTCGGTCACAACGCCCACGTCGAGGATCCGGCCGCCGTCTGGAGTCTGGTCGGCCGGGTCGTCGCCTAACGGCAGCCGGTCAACGGGCCGGGCCGCGGCTCGGGCAGGCAGCCGGCGCGGGACGGAAGCGGGCTTCGACGGCGCGGCCAGGCGCGACCCGCACGACCGTCGAGTCGTACGGCGCCCAGCGCTCGGACCCGGTCGGCTCGCAACCGACTTCGAGCCTGTAGTCCAGCGGCGCCATGCTGTCGAAGGTCACCTTCCCCGACCCATCCGCCCGCCGGCACCAGGGGCCCCACGCCGCGACCGGCCCGGTTGGACAGACGCCTCCGTTCGACAGCGGGCGTCCGGCCTGGTCGCGAAGGGTGGCGACCACCCTGCCCTCGGGGGCGAGGATCCGGGGCTCCGAACCGGCCCGGATCGGCCAGACGTCCTCGACCCCTGCGGTGGCCCGCAGGCGCCCGAGGGCCCGCTCGAAGGCCGCCGGATCCCCGCCTGGATCGGGGGTACGAATCACCAGCGTGCCGGCGCCGCTCCAGATCTCGATCGTCGCTCCCCACTGAGAGAGCGCGGCGGCGATGTCTCGATCGCTCATGGCTTCGCGAAACCGCACCACCACGACGGTTCGGAGCACGGGCTCGTCGTCCCAGCGAGAGAGATAGGCGGCCGCGTCCCGCCACTGCGGCGGGATCCGTCCCGCTTTTCCTTGCGCGAGCCACAGCTCGTCGAACGCGGCTTGAGCGGAATCCGCGCAGCTCTCGTTGAGCGCACCGGTCTTGCAGGGGCGAGAGAATCGGAGCCCCCGGACCACTACTGGTCCGATCGCCAAACGGGCGCTCGAGGGCTCCGTTCCCAGCACGGCGTGAATCGTGATAGCGTAGCGCCGCTCCTCACATGGCTCGTGGTAGAGCGCGCCGCCCACCAGCCGGCAGGGGTTGCCCGGCCGGCCGGGATCGAGGGTCGTGACGTGCGCCTGGCCGGCGCTCGCCGTCGCGCTCGGGCCGTGAGCGCCCGGCCCGGCGCTGTCTCTCTTCGTCGGGAGGTACGGAAAACGGCCCAGGTGTGAGTCGGATCGCGGCCCGCGCGGGCACTGACGCCGCCGGCCGAACGAGGCGTCGTCGGTCGTTGCGGGGTGCGGACCATGGTAGAAGATCGCCTCGATGCCACTGCTGTCGGCGTTGGGTCGCCAGAGGTAGAGTTCGTAGGCGCCGTCCGGGCGGCAGGGTTGGGATCGAGTCACGTCGTCGAACTGGACCTCCAGCACGAGCCCGCGGTACTCGACGGCGCTGTCTCCCTCGACGACTGTCACGGGATCGCCGAGGTCCCACTGACCGAGCCAGAACATCCCGCTCCATACCAGTCGATCCGCGGCCTGGTTGACCTTCGACTCGCCGTGCCATGCGAGTGCGGCTCGCCAGGCCGGGTCCGGCTGGGTCTTGACCTCGCCGCGCGAGCAGCCGAGGCCGCCGGCCAGGCCGATCAGCGTCGCGATGGTGGGGCCCCGAGTGGGCCATCGAGTGCAGGTGGGCTTCGCGGTCACGGCCTTCGCTCGCTTCAAAACCAAGGCCAGCGTGCGCACAACACGGGCCCACTGCAGCTTCGTGCAGGCCGGCCGCGACAGCGCGTTCCAGACCGTGACCGTATCTTTGGCCTCGTACCCGCCCCCGCCCCTCACCCTTCGTCGGAGGCCTCCATGGCTCGTCCATCCGTCCGCATGCTCGCGGCGCTGACACTCGTCGCGACGGTCGCGGGCACTACGCCGGTCCTGGCCCAGCGGACCAACAAGCCGGTCCTCCATGGCCGCCACTGGGTCGCGATCACCGGCAAGCCGCTCGGCGCCACGGCCGGCGCCCGGATCTTCAGCCAGGGCGGCAACGCGGTCGACGCCGCGATGGCGATGCTCGGCGCCGTGGCCACGATGTGGGACGTGCTGAGCTGGGGTGGCGAGACCCAGGCGCTGATCTACCATCCCGGCCTGAAAAAGGTGATCGGGATCAACGCGCTCGGCGTCGCGCCGACCGGCGCCACGGCCGAGTTTTACAGGTCGAAGGGAATGGACTACCCGCCCGAGTTCGGCCCGCTCGCGGCCGTGACGCCGGGCACGCCCGGCGGCCTGATGACCATCCTGGCGGAGTACGGCACCATGAGCCTCGCCCAGGTGCTGGCCCCGGCGATCGAGATGGCCGACGGCTATCCGATCGAGGCTCAGACCGCGAACTCGATCGAGCGGATGAAGGACGAGATCAAGAAGTGGCCCTACTCGAAGGCGCTCTTCCTGACCCACCCCGGGGCCGAGCGGGAGGCGCCCGAGGCCGGGGAGATCTTCAAGCAGCCCGACCTCGCCGCGACGCTCCGCAAGCTGGTCGAGGCCGAGGCGAAGGCGCTCGCGGCGGGCAAGACCCGCAAGGAGGCGATCTACGCCGCCTACGACCGATTCTACAAGGGCGACATCGCGGCCGAGATCGCGCGGAGCACCCAGGAGCAGGGCGGGCTGATCACCACCCAGGACCTGGCCAACTGGTCGGTCAAGATCGAGGAGCCGCTCTCCACCAGCTATCGGGGCATCGACGTCTACAAGCTCCGCGAGTGGCAGCAGGGCCCGGCGCTGCTCCAGGCACTCAACATCCTGGAGAACGCCGACCTCAAGAGCATGGGCTACAACAGTGGCCGCTACATCCACGCGGTCTATCAGGCGATGAGCATGGCCTTCGCCGACCGCGACTTCTACTACGGCGACCCGGCGTACCCGCCGGAGGAGCCGATCCGGGGCCTCCTCTCGAAGGCCTACGCCAAGCAGCGCTACGGGCAGATCGACTGGGACAAGAACGATCCCAACGTCAAGCCGGGGGATCCCTATCCCTTCCAGAACGGCACCAACCCGTTCCTCGACTACCTCCGCGCCTGGCCGCCCAAGCGCCCGGCCAAGCCGACCACCACCACGGACGGCCAGGCCCTGGGCTCGACGCTCTCGTTCGACGAGACCTTCCGGATGGGCACCACCTCCGTCCAGACGGCCGACGAGAACGGCTGGGTGGTCTCGATCACGCCCTCGGGCGGCTGGGTGCCGGCGGTGATCGCCGGCAAGAGCGGCGTGGGCTTGAGCCAGCGGGCCCAGAGCTTCGTGCTCGATCCGGCGTGGGGCCCCTACAACGTGATCGAGCCGGGCAAGCGCCCGCGGGTGACGCTGACGCCCTCGATCGCGCTCAAGGACGGGAAGCCCTTCCTCTCCTTCGCGGTGCAGGGCGGTGACACCCAGGATCAGAACCTGCTCCAGTTCTTCCTCAACATGGTCGAGTTCGAGATGAACGTGCAGGAGGCCGTCGAGGCGGCGAACATCACCAGCTACCAGATGATGAGCTCCTTCGGCGACCACGAGTCCCGTCCCGGCCGGCTCACCCTTCGCGACGACGTCCCGGACTGGATCCGGAACGAGCTCCGGAAGAAGGGCTACTCGCTCGATTTCGCGCGGAGCACCTCGGGGCCGATCAACGCGATCTTCTTCGACTGGGTCCGCGGCAGCTTCTGGGGTGGCTCGAGCGACAACGGCGAGGACTACGGGATCGCCTGGTAGACGACAGGCCGGCTCGCGCGACAGGCGCGGCGCCCACTCTGGCGCCGCGCCTTCGTGCTTCTCGGGCCGACGGCGACTCGGACGCCTCGATCGAGCCTCGAACCATTAAGTGGCGATTAAGTCTTGGGCGAGCCAATCGGTTACACGATCGCGAGGTGCAGCGAATCGCGTGATGTGGCTAAGATTTGGTCCCGTCGGGCCGAAACAACACATAGTGTCGTCCTACGATCGGTTCCCGCGCGGCCGCGGTTGGCCGTGAGGAGACCGGGCGTGAGCGCGCGCCCTCGTTCCTCGTCCCGGAGCGCCAGACTTGCTGGTTCGCCGAGTGACCCTGTCGCTGCTGCTCCTGTCGGTCGCCACCGCGGTGGCGGTCGGCTGGCTCACCCGTAGCAGACTGCTCGCGATCCTGGTGCCGATCGAGCTCCGCCGGGTGGAAGCCCACGCGCGCGAGCTGGCGGGGAGCCTGGATCGCTACCGGACCCGCGCGATCGAGCTGACCAAGGGGCTCGCGGCGCTGCCCGACGCCAGAGACGCGCTCGCGCCCGGCGGCCAGTCGGCGGGCGCACGGGTGACCGAGGCCTTTCTCGGCCAGCTCGAAGCTCGGGACTGGTTGCTCCAGCTCCGCCTGATCGCGCCCGACGGGATGGAGCGGATCCGGGTGGAGCGGTCGAGCGGGTCGAAGGAGGCCCGGGCGATCGCGCCCGAGGGTCTCCAGGGCAAGGGCGATCGGGGATACATCCAGGTCGGCCTCCAGCTCGAGGCCGGCGAGGTCCACGTCTCGCCCGTCGAGCCGAACCAGGAATTCGGCCAGGTCGAGCGGCCGATCGTGCCGGTCTTCCGGACGGTCGCGCCGGTGATGCAGGATGGGCGGCGGATCGGCCTGCTGGTGGCGAACGTCGACCTCCGTCCGCTGGTCGAGCACCTGAAGTCGAGCCTGCACGCCAGCAGCCGGGTCGCGCTGGTCGACGGGCGCGGGGACTACGTCTACAACCCCGAAGAGCCGGGACGCGAGTTCGCGATCGCCGCCCCGAACGGCGGCGCCGGTCCGGCGGCGACCTGGGCGGAGGACCTCGGCCTCGACCTGGCGGCCCTGCCGGACACCGGCGCGATCTCGCGAATGGTGGCGGGTCGGGATCTCGGCCTCGCGATCGCGCCGACCGGCTTGACGCCGGGCGTCCGGGTGGTCGAGACGGCCGCGGGAGCCGAGATCCGCTCGGTGGTGGCCGGGGTCGAGCGGACCAGCTGGTTCATCGCGCTTGCGGCGGCCGTGGCGGCGATCCTGGTGGCCATGGTCGTGTCGGGCTCGCTGCTGAAGCCGCTCCGGAGGCTGCAGCACGCCGTGTCGCTGGTCAACAGCGACAAGGAGCTCGCGCCGCTGGTGCCGAAGCACGGCGAGTTCAAGGGTCTGGGCGAGGCCTTCCTGGCCATGGGGGACCAGGTACGGGCCCGCACCGTCGAGCTCGAGCGGCAGGTGGCCGAGCGCGAGCGGATCAACCAGGAGCTGGAGCGGAGGCAGGAGCTGGAGCGGACCTACCTCGCGGTGGTCGAATCCAGCGCCGACGCGGTCATCACGATCGGGATCGACGACACCATCACCTCGTGGAACGACGCCGCGGCCGAGCTCTTCGGCTATCCGGCCTCCGAGGTGGTCGGCCAGACCATCGATCTGCTGATTCCGCCGGACAAGGCCCCCGAGGCGGCCGAGCTCAGGGAGCGGGTGCTCGGCGGAGAACGGATCGCGTCGGTCGAGACGGAGCGGCTGCATCGGTCCGGCCGCCGGGTGGAGATCGCGCTCAGCATGTCGCCGGTCCGGAGTCGAAGCGGCGACGTCGTGGGCATGGCGAAGATCGGCCGGGACATCAGCGAGCGACGGGAGGAGGAGCAGCGCTTCCGGCTGGTGGTCGAGCTCAGCCCCTCGGGGGTCTGCATGGTCGGTCTGGACGGGCGGATCGTGCTGGTCAACCAGGAGATGGAGGCGATGTTCGGCTATCCGCGGAGCGAGCTGGTGGGCATGTCGGTGGACCGGCTGGTGCCGCCGGGCGCCCGCGACGCGCACGCCGGCCATCGGGCCGGGTACCAGCGGGCGCCGACGGGCCGGCCGATGGGTGGCGGGCGGGACCTCTACGGGCGCCGGAAGGACGGCAGCGAGTTCGCCGTCGAGGTCGCGCTCAATCCGATCAACGTCCGGGGAGTCACCCACACGCTCTGTCTGGTCGCCGACATCACCGCGCGCCGGCAGGACCAGCAGCGGATGGCCGACTACGCGGCCCGGCTCGAGCGCAGCAACGCGGAGCTCGAGCACTTCGCCTACGTGGTCTCGCACGACATCAAGGCCCCGCTCCGGGGGATCGCCACCGTGGCCGAGTGGCTCGGTCAGGATTTCGGCGACGTGGTCGACGACGATGCGCGCGAGAACATCGACCTGATGCGCGAGCGGGTCGAGCGGCTGGCCAAGCTGATCGACGGGATCCTCGACTACTCGCGGGCCGGACGAGCTGGCGGCGAGCCCGTGCGGATCGACGTCGAGCAGCTCCTCAGCGACGTGGTCGCCTCGATCGAGCCGCCCCCGGGCGTCGAGATCGAGGTGGCGGGTCCTTTCCCGGACGTGTACTACGAGCCGACCCAGCTGCGGCAGGTCTTCCAGAATCTGATCGTCAACGCGGCCGCCCATGGCGGCGGCCGCCTCCGCCGGATCCGGGTTGCGGCGCGGGTGCTGCCGGACGGGGTGGCGTTTCGGGTCTCGGACGACGGCGTCGGCATCGCGGAGCGCCACTTCAAGCGGATCTTCGACCTGTTCCAGACCCTCCGCGCGAAGGACGAGACCAGGAGCGCCGGCGCGGGGCTCGCGATCGTGAAGCGGATCGTGGAGAGCAATCGGGGCCGGATCGACGTCGCCTCGCGCGAGAACCAGGGGACCACGTTCACCTTCACCGTTCCCGCCGACCGGGTCGCGTCGCCGCGCGGGGCGGACGACCCCGCGGAGGTCATGTGAAGCGCGAGGTCCCGATCCTCCTCATCGAGGACGACGCCATCGATCTCAAGCACATCCGCCGCGCGTTCGCCGACAACCGGGTGACCAACCCCGTGTTCGCGGTCGGCAACGGCGAGGAGGCGCTGAGCTTCCTCCGGCACGAGCCGCCGTTCGCCGATCCCGAGCGCTATCCGCGGCCCGGCCTGATCCTGCTCGACTTGAACATGCCGAGGATGGACGGGCTCACTTTCCTGGCCGAGTACAAGGCGGACGCCCGTATCCGGCGGATTCCCGCCGTTGTGATGACGACCTCTGATGAAAGCGTCGACCGCAAGCGATCTTACGACCTCGGCGTGGCCGGTTTCATCGTGAAGCCGCTCGATTTCCACGAGTTCGCGGAGGCGATCCGCCGATTCGACCTCTATTGGACGCTCTGCGAGGTGCCCATCGATGAGTGACCAGCCGACCGACGCCACCGCGGGGCCGGACGAGGAGCCCGGGGCCCCATTCCTGGTCTGCCTCGGGGCCTCGGCCGGCGGGCTCGAGGCCCTGGAGCACTTCTTCGCCAAGATGCCGGCGGACACCGGCGCGGCGTTCGTCGTGATCGTTCACCTCTCGCCCGAGTTCAAGAGCCTGATGCCCGAGCTGCTGGGGCGTCAGACCACGATGCCGGTCCAGACGGCGGGCGACGAGACGATCCCGACACCGAACACGATCTACATCATCCCTCCCGGGAAGAACATGGCGCTGCGGGAGGGGCGTCTCCGGCTCGAGTCTCAGGATCGGGGCCAGCACGTGCTGCAGCTCCCGATCGACATCTTCCTCCGCTCGATCCCGCCGGCCGAGGCGCATCAGGCCGTGGCGATCGTGCTGTCCGGCACCGGCAGCGACGGCTCGCGCGGGTGCCGCGACCTCAAGGAGGCCGGCGGGACCGTGCTCGCGCAGGTGCCGGAGAGCGCCAAGTTCGACGGTATGCCGCGGACCCTGATCGACACCGGCGTGGTCGACGCCCAGGGCACGCCGGGCCAGCTGGCCGAGATCGCGGCCAAGGTGATCCGGGACCGGGGGCTCCTCGCCGAGGCGTCGGACGTGGATCCCGCCGAGGACGTGCTGGCGGTGCTCGACGCGCTCCGGGCCCAGCGGAAGGTCGACCTCGGGTACCTCCGGACCTCGATGCTCCGGCGACGGATCCAGCGCCGGATGACCCTCGCCGGGATCCACTCGGTCGGGGAGTACGTCGAGACGCTGCTCAGGGACGCCGAAGAGGCCCGGGCGCTCACCAACGACACCATGATCGGGGTCACCGGCTTCTTTCGCGATCCCGAGGCCTTCCGCCAGCTCCAGACCCACCTCGCGGCCGGTCTGCTGCGCTCGAGGTCGGAGGAGCAGTTCCGGGTCTGGGTGCCCGCCTGCGCGACGGGCGAAGAGGTCTACTCGATCGGTATGCTGATCCTGGAGACGATGCACCTGAACGGGATCCGCCGCGACGTGAAGATCTTCGCGACCGACGTCGACGACGACTCGCTGGCGCACGCGGGGCGGGGCACCTATCCGACCTCGGCCGTGGTCGACATCGGCCCCGCGCGGGTCAGCAAGTTCTTCACGGCGTCGCCCGCGGGCGTGGCGATCCGGCCGGAGCTCCGGGAGATGGTGGTCTTCGCGCACCACAACCTGGTCAAGGATCCGCCGTTCACCCGGATCGACCTGATCAGCTGCCGCAACCTGCTGATCTACCTCAAGCCCGACGCCCAGGAGCTGGCGCTCCGGACCCTGCACTTCGCCCTGAAGAAGTCCGGACTCCTGCTGCTCGGCTCGGCGGAAAACCTCGGGCGGCTGGAATCGGAGTTCGCCGTGCTCGACGCCCGGGCCCGGCTCTTCCGCAAGACGGGCGACGCCGCCTCGGGCGCGCTGCTCCGGCAGCGGGCGGTGTCCACCGAGCCGGGCTTCGACCTCTCGCGCAACCAGGCGCGCACGGCGCGGGAGTCCGCCGAGGCGAGCCAGCGGCAGCTGGTGGAGGGGCTGGCGGCGCTCGACGAGCGCTCGATCGCGGTGCTGAGCCCCGAGGGCGCGGTCCTCGACATCGTGGCGGACCCGCTCGGAGTCTTCCGGCTCGCGCTCGGCCGCCCGACGGCCGACGTGATGCGGATGCTGGTCGAGACCCTCACGGTCGCGGTGGCCACCGGTCTCCAGCGCCTGCGGCGCGGCGACCGCGACGTGCGCTACGCCGTGCCCGAGGCCGAGCCCGATTCGCAGCCCCTCGTCGCTCATCTCAAGCTGCTGGCCCCGACCAACGCGACGCCCGAGCGGGTGTTGCTCGTGGTCGAGCGGGCCCAGCCCGCGGAGTCGCCGAGGATCGATCTGTCGAGCCTGGACCGGGACTCCGCCGATCGGCTGGCCGATCTGCAGCAGGAGCTGATGCAGACCCGCGAGACCCTCCACGCGACGATCGAGGAGCTGCAGAGCGCGAACGAGGAGCAACAGAGCACCAACGAGGAGCTGGTCGCCTCCAACGAGGAGCTCCAGAGCACCAACGAGGAGCTCCAGTCGGTCAACGAGGAGCTCTTCACGGTCAATGTCGAGTATCAGAACAAGCACCAGGAGCTGACCGTCGCGCTGGCCGACCTCGACAACCTGCTCACCAATATCAACGTGGGGCTGGTCTTCCTCGACCAGGACCTGACCATCCGGAAGTTCACGCCGGCGATCGCGCCGGTGGTGCGGCTGGTGCCGCAGGACATCGGGCGCTCGATCGTCGACTTCGCGCACAGCCTCGGACCAGACTTCCTTTCGGACGTCGAGACCGTGATGGCGACCGGCGAGATGGTCGAGCGCGAGACCCGGAGCCTGAACGGGGCCTGGCTGCTGCTCCGGATCCGCCCGTACGTGGTGGCGCCCGATCAGACGCGCGGGGTGGTCGCCACCTTCTTCGACGTGACGGCGCTGAAGAACGCCCATCAGCTGGCTCGCGCCGGGAGCGTCCGACTCGCGTCGGTCAATCGCGAGTTGGTCGACCGGCGGCTGGAGCTGGAGGAGATGTTCTCGATCGTCGCGCACGACCTCAAGCGGCCGGTCGTGGCCCTGGACGGGCTGCTCTGGCTGGTCGCCGACGAGGGCACCGCGACGCCCGAAGCCGCCGATTTCCTGGCCCGGGCCCAGGGAGAGTGCCAGCGGCTCCGGGAGATGCTGCTGGACCTCGAGGGGATCGCCGGGATCCAGCAGCGGCGGATGACGGTGGAGACCGTGTCGCTCCAGCCCTGGCTCGACGAGCTGGTCGGCCGGTTCCGTCCCGAGGCGAACCGCCGGGGCGTCAGGCTCAACTGCACCTCCGACACCGGCCGCTATCAGCTCGCCACCAGCTTCGTCGCAGAGATCCTCGGCAACCTGATGGAGAACGCGCTCAAGTACGGCTCGTCGGGCCCGGAGCCCCGGGTGGACGTCTCCTGCCGGGTGATCGACGGGGCGCTCGAGCTCACGGTCACCGACAACGGCGAGGGCATCGCGCCGGAGAATCACCAGCACGTCTTCGAGCCGTTCCGCCGGCTCAATCCGTCGGCGGCCGAAGGCTCGGGCATCGGCTTGCTCGCGGTGAAGCGACTCCTGCTCCGGATGGGGGGCTCGATCGCGCTGGCCTCGACGGTGGGCGAAGGCGCCAGCTTCACCGCCCGGGTGCCGCTCGCCCGCGAGCCGGAGGAGGCCAAGGTGGCCGCCCCGCGGCGGCGTCGGGTGCTGCTGGTCGAGGACGACGATCTCGACGCGAAGACGGTGCAGCGCTACCTCGGCAACGACTATACGATCACCCGCGCCTATCACATGGCCCAGGCGGAGCTCCATCTGAACGAGTCGCACTTCGATCTGGTCCTGCTCGACCTCTCGCTGCCCGACGGCCACGGCCTCGAGCTGGTGGAGCGGATCCGCGAGCTGATGGGCTCGGTGCCGATCGTGGTGATCTCGGGCCACGGCGACGGGATCAGCGCCGACGGCCTGCCCGGGCTGATCGGCGGCTTCGTGGGAAAGTCGGACATGACGGCCGACCACCTGCTGCACGAGATCACCACCGCGCTCGCCCAGCACACGGCTCGGGCCGAGGCCGGCGAGAACCCCGAGGAGGAGGGAGTGGGAGCCCATGGCTGAAGAGCGGGTGCTTCGGGTGCTGCACGCAGACGACGACGACTCGTTCCAGCTGCTCACGCGGCGGGCGATCAAGGCCCAGGGACTGGACGCCCGCTGCTCGGTCCACTTCGTGCGCGACGGCTCCGACGCGGTCGACTACGTGCTGGGCCGCAACGCCTACGAGGACCGGCAGCAGTATCCGCTGCCGCATCTGATCCTGCTCGACCAGCGGATGCTCTCGATGGACGGGGTCGACGCGATGGCCAGGATCAAGCGGGATCCGCAGGGCCGGATGATTCCGACCATCCTCTTCAGCACCGCCGCCAACGAGAGCCTGGTGGCCAGCTGCTACGAGCACGGCGGCGCCTTCTGCATCGAGAAGCCGATGGACTTCTCCCGGCTGGGCCCGGTGCTCGGGCTGATCATCCAGTTCGCGACCGAGGTGCTCCGGCTGCCGGAGCAGCACTGAAGGCCCGCCCGCTCAGCCCGGCGCGTTCAGGGTCTCGATCAGCCGGTCGATGTCTTCCTCGTCGTTGTAGATCGCGGGCGACACCCGAACCAGGTTGCCGGTCAGGGTGACGACCAGCCGCGCGGCGCGCAGGCGCGGCTCGAGCCGGGCCGCGTCCTCCACCGCGAACGCCGCGATCGGCGAGCGGTCGAGATCCACCGAGACCGACCGATAGCGCCTGGGGTCGAGGCCCGCGGCGAGCCGGCGGTTGAGCCGCACCGAGTGGTCGCGAATCGCCTCGATCCCCCGGGCCTCCAGGAAGCCCAGTCCCTCGAAGAGCGCCGCGTAGGCGAGGTAGGCGTGGTGGCCCGGCTCGTAGCGCCGGGCGTCGGCCGGCGGGTCGAAGGAGAGCGGGGGCGTCGCCGGATCGGCGCTGGTCACCCAGGGCGGGTAGTTGAAGCGCACGTGGCCGGGGAAGAGGCGGTCCGGCAGGACGGTGCCCTGATGCTCGCGGCGCACGTAGAGGAAGCCGCTCCCGTGGACGCCGAAGAGCCACTTGTAGCCGTTGCCGGCCGCGAAGTCGACGCCGGACGCGGCGAGGTCCATCGGCACCGAGCCGGCCGCCTGGATCACGTCCGCGTAGACCAGCGCGCCCCGCTCGTGGGCGAGTTGGACCAGCTCCCGCAGCGGCTCGATCCGCCCGGTGACGTTGGAGAGCAGCGTCACCGCGACCAGCGCGGTGCTCCGGTCGATCGCGGCGTCCATCGCCTCGAGCGGGACGTCCCAGCCCGTCGCCCGGACCATCCGGAGGTCGAGCCCCTGGCGGCGGAGACCCTCGAGGTGGTGCAGCGAGCCGCTGAAGTGGAGGTCGTTGGTGACCACGTTGCGGCCGGTGCCGATCGGGTCGAGCCGGTCGAGCACCAGGTGCTCGCCCGCCTTGGTGCATTGGACCAGCGCGATCTCCGCCTCGTCGGCCCCGAGCAGCCGGGCGAGGCGTCCCCTGATTCCGCCGAGGACCCGGGCGAAGTACTCGCCCCGGCCGTCCTCCGGGCCGAGCCTGGCGAAGTCGAGGTAGCGGGCGATGCCCGCCTCGGCGAAGCTCCCGAGCGGCGTGCCGCCCGCCGCGTTCAGGAAGACCTCGTTCCGCAGCCGGGCGAATGCCGCCCGTGGGTCCTGGCTCGAGGGCGGCCCGCCCCGCCAGCGCCTGGCGAGCGCGAGACCGGCTCCGGCCTGCAAGAGCGCACGGCGATCCACGTTGCACCTCACGATCGTGCGGGGATCGAGATTGGTCGGATATCCCTACTACGGGTCCGCCGCCAGCGGCGATTCGCCGGTGTCCCGTCCCCCGGTTGCGTGTGTGAGGGGTTCGACGCTCCGATGAGGCCGAGCGAGCTTGCGAGTCACCGTCAGGAGTTCCTCGATGCGACCGACCGCCGTCGCCCTCGTGCTCGTGGCGCTCTCGTCGAGCGGACCGGGCGCGAGCGCGCAGGCTCGCCCGGAGCTGCCGCGGTTCGACCGCGCGGTGCCGCTCGATCCGGCGCCGGACACCTCCGCCAACGCCAGCGTGGGCGACGTGAATGGCGACGGCCACCTCGACGTCGTGCTCTCCAAAGGCCGCCACTGGCCGGCCGTCGACCGCGTCCTGCTCGGCGACGGACGCGGTGGCTTCCTCCGGCGCTATCCGCTGAGCGGCATCGCCGATCGGAGCTATTCCGGCCGGCTGGTCGATCTCGACGGCGACGGCGATCTCGACGTGGTGGCGAGCAACGATCGCCCCGATCCCAAGCGGGTCTACCTGAACGACGGAACCGGCCGCTTCGAGGCCGTCGGTCAGGTCGGCGACTCCAGCTGGCCGACTCGCAACGCCGCCGTGGTCGATCTCGACGGCGACGGATTGCCCGAGGTCGTGCTGGCCAATCGAACCGGCAGGCGGGGGGCGGCAGCTTCTATTGCCGGAATCTCGGCGGCGGCCGGTTCGAGCAGCCCTGCCGGCTCCTCTCGCAGGTCTCGTCGACCACGATCTCCGCGGCGGACTTCGACGGCGACGGCCGGCCCGACCTGGTCGTCCCTCACCGGGACGGCGGTCAGAGTCTGATTCACCTCAATGGCGGCGCGCGGCTGTTCGACGACGCGCGGACCATTCCGTTCGGGCCCCCCGACGCGACGATTCGGATGGCCGAAGCCGGCGACTTCGACGGCGACGGTCGGATGGACGTCGTGGCCATCGACGAGCGGGTCGGGATCCGGCTCTATCACGCGACGGCCGCCGGCGGCTTCGGCCCCGGGGTGAGGCTCGGCGACGATCGGGCGGTGCCGTACGCGCTCACCGTGGCGGATCTCGATCTCGACGGCCGGGCGGACATCGTGGTCGGCTTCGTGCTCGCGCCGAGCGCCGCGTTCGTCAATCGTGGCGGTGGGCGCTTCGAGCGGGTCGACTTCGGCGACGCGTCGGGGGACGTCTACGGCTTCGCCGTCGGCGATCTCGACGAGGACGGCCGACTCGACATCGTCGCCGCGCGCTCCGGGGCGCCGAGCGTCCTGTATCTGGCGTCCCCCTGACCCATCCGCCGGCCCCATTTCCGGTCCCCCTCGGTCCGGGTTGACCTCCCGGCAAAAACGGGCCAGAGTCCGTGGGAAGCCCGGCGGTGCGCGCCGGGCCTGGGAGTCGACGGAGAGGTCCCGATGATCGGAATCACCCCGCGTGCTGCCGCGTGCCTGGCGGTGGCGCTCGGTGTGCTCGTCGCAGGCTGCAGGACGCCGGAGGAGCAGCACACCCTAGGACGACTCGTCGAGGTCACCCGGCGCGACATCGTGGTCAGCGCGGTGGCCGCGGGCGTGATCGAGCCGATCACCACCGTCGAGGTCAAGTCGAAGGCCTCGGGCGAGATCATCGAGGTCGAGGTCGAGGAGGGCGACCCGGTCCGTCAGGGCGACCTGCTGGTCCGGGTCGATCCGCGGATTCCGAGCAATGCGGTGGTGCAGGCCGAGGCCGACTCGGTGGTGGCGCGCGCTGAGCTCGACAACGCCGAAGCCCAGCTGGAGCGCTCCACCGCCCTGCGGGAGTCGCAGGCCATCACCGAGCTCGAGTTCGAGCAGGCCCGCCTCAACCGGGCCACCGCCTACGCGGCGCTGGTTCGGGCCCGCCGCGCGCTCGAGGACGCCAAGATCGCCTACGAGGACACCGAGGTCCGCGCCCCGTCCGACGGCGTGATCCTCGGCCGGAGCGTCGAGGTCGGCTCGGTGATCGCGTCGGCGAGCCGCGACGTCGGCGGCGGCGCCGTGCTGCTCCGCATGGCCACGCTCGACACGGTCCAGATCCGCGCGCTGGTGGACGAGACCGACATCGGCATGGTCGAGCCCGGCCTGCCGGTGACGATCCAGGTGGCCGCCTTTCCCAACCGGGCCTTCCGGGGCGAGGTGCTCCGGGTCGGCGCCGAGGCCGTGGTCGACCAGAACGTGACGATGTTCCCGGTGCTCGCCCGGATCGCGAATCAGGAGCATCTCCTCCGTCCGGGGATGAACGCCGAGGTCGAGGTCCACATCGGCGAGGTGCAGGACGCGGTGGCGGTGCCCAACGCGGCGCTCCGTCCGTTCGAGGACCTGCCCGTCGCGCTCGAGCTGCTCGGCCTTCCGGAAGAGGCGGGGGCCGCCTTTCGGACCAGAGGGGCCGAGCCGGTTTCCGAGCTCGGCGGCGACGACGTGAGCGAAGGCGAGGCGGGCACCGCGATCCGGCGCTACGTCGCCTTCGTGGTGGAGGGCGGGCAGCCCCGGCCGGTGGCGGTGCGCGCCGGGCTCACCGACTTCGACTACACCGCCGTGCTCGCCGGGCTCGAGGCGGGCGACAGCGTGCTGATCCTCCCGACCTCGGGTCTCCTCGAAGAGCAGCAGGAGCGCGAGCAGTGGGTGCGCGAGCGCGTCGGCGGCCCGCTGGGACGAACCAACCGATGAGCGTCCTCGAGATCTTTCGGGTCGCGATCGAGGCGATTCGGGCGACCAAGCTCCGCTCGCTGCTCACCACGCTGGGCATCGTGATCGGCGTCGCCGCCGTGATCACCATGGTCGCCCTGGGCAGCGGAGCGCAGGCCGCGGTGAACGAGCAGCTCGAGGCGCTCGGCACCGACTTGCTCTCGATCTCCGCCGGCCAGTCCTATTGGCGGGGCGTGGCCCGGGCGGAGCGGGTCAACCTGACCACGGACGACGCCCACGCCCTCGAGCGCGACGCGACCCGGCTCTCCGCCGTGGTGCCGGCGATCCAGAACGATCTCCAGGTCAAGCTCGGAAACCAGAACGTCAACGTCGAGGTCTCCGCCACCACGGCGGCCTTCGTCGACGTCCACCGGCTGCCGGTCCGACTCGGCCGGAGCTTCACCGCGGGCGAGGACCAGGCGCGGCGGCGCGTGGCGGTGGTGGGCGAGGAGGTGCCGGACGACCTCGAGATCCCGCCCGAGGAGCTGGTCGGGCAGTCGATCTCGATCCGCGGGATTCCCTTCGAGGTGATCGGGGTGCTCGACCGCAAGGGCGATCAGCCCGGGCGCGAGGATCCCGACGAGACCATCTACATCCCCTTCCGGACCGGCGAGTTCCGGATCTTCGGGAGCGACCGGGTGAGCGGGATCACCGTGCAGCTCGCGAACCCGGACTCGATGGAGGCCGCCGTCCTCGAGATCGAGGGCATCCTCCGCCGCGAACACCGGCTCCGACCGGACCAGGAGAACGACTTCCGGATCCGCGATCGGTCCACCTTCCTCACCGCGCGGGCGGAGGCGAGCGCGACTCTCACCTATCTGCTCGCGGGCATCGCCACGGTGAGCCTGATCGTGGGCGGGATCGGGATCATGAACATCATGCTGGTGTCGGTCACCGAGCGGACCAGGGAGATCGGCGTCCGGAAGGCGCTCGGCGCCACCCGCCGGCAGGTGCTCTTCCAGTTCCTGCTCGAGGCGCTGACCCTCTGTCTGGTGGGCGGCGCCGCGGGGATCGCGCTCGGGGTCGGCGCGGCCGCGACGCTGTCGAGCCTGAACGGCTGGAACACGGCCGTGCCCCCCGAGGCGATCGGCCTCGCCGTGCTGTTCAGCGTGGTGGTCGGTCTCTTCTTCGGGGTCTGGCCGGCGCGCCGCGCGGCTCGGCTCGACCCGATCGAGGCGCTCCGCTACGAGTAGGGGCGCGCCTCAGCTCGACTGGCGCGCCACCCAGCGATAGGTCCCGACCACCGCCACGACGAAGATCAGCGCGCCGATCAGGCGCGACGTGCCGGCGAACTCCGGCCCCACCAGCGCGAGCGGTGCCGCGTTGCCGGTCGCGACGATCAGCCCGGCGTTCAGCACGCCGAGCAGGCTCTCGCCCACGATCAGGCCGGAAGCGAGCAGCACGCCGAAGCGGATCGCCATCTCGCCGTTCGGCCTCGCCCGCATCGTCCGGTCGTAGAGCCAGCCGATCACCGCCCCGACGATCACGGGCTGGGTCGCGTCCATCGGAAGGTAGATGCCGATGCCGATCGCGAGCGGCGAGAGCCGGAGCAGCTTCAGCACCCCGAGGATCTCGTCCAGGACGATGGCGCCGAGGCCGACCAGGGTCCCGATCCCGACCGCCCCAGTCCAGCTCCGCGTTGAGCACGCCCCGCGCGAGAGTGGAGATCAGCGCCGCCTGCGGCGCCGGGGAGCGGGTCGGCCGCGATGGCGGCGCGGTTGGGGTCGCCGGGGTGTTGTAGGCGTGGTTCAGCAGGTCGAGGATCGGCGGAATCACCAGCGAGCCCGCGATCAATGCCGACGATCAGCGCCACCGCTGGCGCGCCAGGGCGAGGCCCCCGACCAGCTGACCGGTCTTGAGGTCCTGAGGTTGTCGTTGGAGATCGCGCGATC
Organism: Gemmatimonadales bacterium; assembly: GCA_041390205.1. Classification (GTDB taxonomy): domain Bacteria; phylum Gemmatimonadota; class Gemmatimonadetes; order Gemmatimonadales; family GWC2-71-9; genus SHZU01. The sequence continues at coordinate 2,533 of JAWKQJ010000004.1, read as the reverse complement.
GAGAAGACCACGGCCACGGCGAAGAGCGCGAACGCCACCAGCGACTCGGTGGCGGCGGCATCGAGCCGGGGCTGGACGAGGACCGCGAGCAGCACCGCCGCGGCCACCGTCGCCAGGATCCCGATGCCCGACACCGGGCTGTTCGAGGCGCCGATCAGTCCGGCCGAACGAGCCGCGACCGTGGCTACGGAACGCGCCGACCAGCAGGTGAAGAACGCCCCGAGGGCGAGCGGCCACCCGAGCGAGCTGATGGGCCTGGCCGATGCCGAAGTCGCGCAGCCAGGCGACTGGTGGATCAGGCAGCCCGTCGAGAGCCCCGCGATCACCCCGGAGCGATGTCCTGGCCGCGGCCGTCGCCGGTGTGCGCGGCCGCTCCGGCCCTGGCCGTCGCGATGAGTCCGGCCGTGACCGGGCGAAATCAGCTTCTGAGCAGACTCAGATCGCGGCCACGCCGATCGCGCCGGCGCCCGATGAAGCGCACCTCGGCGGCTCCGATGGTCATCGCCACGTCGGCCGTCGCGCCCGGGAGGCCGGCGCTCGGCCGCCACCCTGGAGGCGACGATCAGGCCCAGCAGCATCGCTATGCCCACCGAGATGCCGACCAGGTGGCCGGCGCCGAGCAGCGCCAGGAGTAGCCGAGGAAGATCACGCTGGTCGCGCCTGAGCCGAGGCCGGAAGAACTGGCGCGACCCCGTCGCGGCGAGACCGGTGAAGCTCACGATCTGGGTGGCCGCGGCCGCGGAGCACTTGACAGCACCACGATCGGGCCTGCGCCTGCCTTCGATCAGAAGGGCGACGCCTCGTCGCCGGTCGCCCCTGCCTTCAGGACCTCGGCCGCCGTGCGACGCCTTCGGGAAAGGGCAATGGAGTTGACCACCAGCGCCCGGCGGAGCGGGATCGAGAACAGCACGCCGAGGATGCCGCCGAGGGAGCAGACCAGGAAGGTCTGGAGGAACGGGAACCCCTGCCACCATCCCACCATGACCAGGCCGGGCAACACGAAGATGATGGCCGAGAGCGTCCCGCCCGCGGAGGCCACCGTCTGGACGATGTTGTTCTCCTTGATGGTGCCGGTCCTGAGGGCGCGGAGCACGCCCATCGAGATCACGGCCGCCGGAATCGACGAGGCGATCGTCAGTCCGACGCGAAGACCGAGAAAGACGTTGGCTGCGGTGAAGACCGCCGCGATGACGGCGCCGAGGATGAGCCCGCGTACCGTGAGCTCGGTTTCCCTTGCCATGGATGTTCCGGTCGGGGGAGCGGAGAATCTACCGCGCTCCGTTCCTCCGGTCGACCGAGCACGAGGTGCTGGTCGCAACACGCATCGCTAGTCCGGGAGGCAAGCCACTCGGCGCATGGGGAAGTCGATGCCGCGGGGGCCCGACGGTCCCGGCCCCTCGATCCGGGCGACCAGCGAGTCGGGTCCGATCCTGCGGTAGCTGATCCGGGTGGGGAAATCGTGGGTGGGGTTGTCGACCGTGAACCCCGAGTCGGCCAGCGCGGCCGAACGGAAGCTGGTCTCCCGCTGGCGGGCCGGCAGCGCCGTGTAGACCAGGGTGTCGCCCCGGGCCTCGATCCTGAGATGCTCGTAGTCGCGGGTCCGGCCACCGGCGACGGTGCGGCTCGCCCCCAGCATCATCCCGCCCGCCGGGGCCATCCACATCTCGAGGATGACCCGGTCGCCGGCCCGGCGCTCCCAGCAGCCGGCGAGCCAGTCGAGCCGGCCGAGGTCGATAGCAGGCCCGCTCTGGCCGGCCGCCCGGTCCGGCACGACGAGAAGCCAGCGCGCGGTCAATGAAAGGGTAGCGAGCCGCATCGTTCCTCGAAGTCGGGTGGACGGGAAGCTAGCCGCTGGCCAGCCGCCCGTCTTGAACGAATCCGACACCGGGATGCCGAGCGGTCAGGCGACCTCGGCGGTCGTCGGGTCGATGATGGTCGTGACCTCCGAGATCCGGTTGGCCGGGAAACCGCCCAGGGCGGCGTGCTTCCGAATCAGCTCCTCCGACGGAGCCCGGTAGACGCAGTAGATCTTGTCGGCCGCGACGTAGCTCTGGATCCATTGGATCTCGGGGCCGAGGTCCCGCAGGACGTCGCAGGACTTGGCGGAGATCGCCTGCAGCTCGTCGCTGGACAGCTTGTGGGCGCCCGGTAGCTCGCGCTCGATCACGTACTTCGGCATGGACGGCCTCGGAATTTCGGGTTGTAGGGTCCGGCAGGTAGGGCTTGATGCTGCGGCCCGTCGCCGGGGATGTCAAGCGGCGATACCTTTCGGTCCTTCCCCTATCGGAGCGAGAGCAGATGACGTCGACGACGCGACGAGGCTTCGTGGCCGGCCTGGCTGGCGCTTCCCTGGGCGCGGGTGTGCTGCACGGGCTGCCCAGGCTCCGTTCTCGGCTCCCGGCGCCCGCGCGCGGGTCCTTCGACGAGTCGGACTGGGAGCGGCTCCGTGGAGAGTTCCTTCCCAGTCAGCGAACCATCTCGCTCAACTCCGCCAACATGTCGCCGGCGCCGAGGTCGGTGGTGGCCGCCCTCG